>JAAYQZ010000151.1 GCA_012519025.1 Bacillota bacterium | reverse complement strand
GCGATTTCCCGATACAAAGCTGGGCAATATCTTAACTCAACTTATGGATGTAATGGCAAAGCTCGAATCTAAAGCTGCCTCCAACGAAAAGCGTCTGCGCCTCATGATTTCAGAAGTGCAGCTTGAGAGAGGTGACCTACAAAAAGGACAAAAAGCCGCAAAGGCTTACCAGCCAAAGCCGTCATCTTGGCAGGACGGCCGCTTCGTAGATGAGAAAAAATGAGGAGGCGCAGCAAGAAAGTGGCAGACAGTAAAGAACACCACCATGTTATGACAGCAGCCAAAACAGCAGATTCTCTAGAAACCGACCTGCAGCAAGGTTTGACCAGTTCCCAAGCTGCCAAACGTCTAAGGCAATTTGGCCCAAATGAACTTAAGGGCGATTCAGGGCAAAGCTTATTCTCTTTGATAGCCGCACAGTTTCAAGATGTAATGGTATTGATCCTCATCGGCGCAGCAGTTGTATCTATTCTCATGGGGGAAGTAACCGATACTATTGTTATTTTGGCGATAGTGGTTTTAAATGCCGTGATTGGTGTAGTCCAAGCCAACAAAGCAGAAGATTCCCTAGCGGCGTTGAAAGAAATGTCGGCACCACAGGCGGTCGTACGGCGGGACGGGACAACCCAAAAAATACCTGCCAGCGAGCTCGTACCGGGTGATCTAATATACCTGGAAACAGGTTCCGGAATACCTGCCGATGCCCGTTTGGTGGAGGCAGTGAATTTCCGTATAGATGAAGCAGCCTTAACAGGTGAATCGGTTCCCGTCGAAAAGACGATCGAGCCGCTTTCTTCGGCGAACACTCCTTTGGGCGATCGGACAAATATGGTGTTCAGCGGCACAACCTCCGTTTACGGCCGGGGTGCGGCACTTGTAACATCCACCGGTATGGATACTGAAATTGGTCAAATTGCCAGTATGATTCAGGCGGCCCCCTGGGAGATAACGCCTCTGCAGCGCAAACTGGATGAACTCGGTAAGAGTTTGGGCAGCATCGCTTTTGTACTGGTTGTTTTGGTGTTTTTGACCGGTCTTTTGCGCGGGGAGCCGGCTCTAGATATGTTGATGATTGCCATAAGCCTGGCAGTGGCGGCTATCCCGGAAGGTCTGCCTGCAATTGTGACCATTGTTTTGGCCGTGGGAGTGCGGCGCATGAGCAGACGTCAGGCCGTTGTACGCAGGCTGCCTGCGGTGGAAACCCTGGGGACGGCAGATATTATCGCCAGCGATAAGACGGGTACATTAACACAAAATGAGATGACAGTTACCCGGATATATGTGGACAACGCAAATTTTAATGTGAGTGGACACGGTTATAATCCTGCAGGGGGTTTGATTGATCAAAACGCAAATGAACTTGAAGAACCGGCTAATTATCCCCATGTGGGTTTGCTGGCCCATGGGTTTGCGCTGGCCAATGACGCGGAGCTTAGTTTGGCTGGAACAGAATATGAGATCATCGGGGACCCAACCGAAGGAGCGCTGGCAGTTTTAGGTGCCAAATTGGGTGTTTCTGAGGATATTAAAGATCATTACCCCCGCTTGGGGGAGCTGTCTTTTGATTCCCAGCGTAAGCTTATGACGACATTTCATCATGTGGGAAATGGCAGATTAGACAACATCAATTCCATTCAGGAACCTGTGATATCGTTTACCAAAGGCGCGCCTGATGTCCTGGCAGCCAAGTGCACTCACATCTATACTGAAGGCAAAATTGCTTCATTTACTGAAGAAGAAAAACAAAAGCTTACAGCCATCAATAGTGATATGGCAAAAGCTGGTTTGCGGGTGTTGGGTCTTGCGTTTCGCCAATGGGAAGCCGTGCCAAAGGTACTTGACAATGGGACTGTTGAAAGCCAGCTGGTGTTTGTTGGACTTGCCGGTATGGTTGATCCGCCGCGACCGGAAGTGAAAGCGGCTGTAGCCACAGCAAAACGCGCAGGTCTGAGGCCGATTATGATCACCGGCGATCATAAGATCACGGCCACCGCTATTGCTGAAGAACTGGGTATATTGGAAAATGCCGATCAGCTCGTTATTTCCGGAGAAGAACTGGATACGTTGGGAGAGGACGGGTTGGCCGCGGTAATTGAAAATGTCCGGGTTTTTGCGCGGGTGTCGCCGGAACATAAGGTGCAGATCGTCGATGCATTAAAAGGTAAAGGACATATCGTCGCTGTTACAGGGGATGGTGTCAATGATGCTCCTGCACTAAAACGGGCAGATATCGGTGCGGCTATGGGAATCACGGGTACCGATGTCGCCAAAGAAGCGGCAGATATGGTTTTGGCTGATGACAATTTCGCTACTATAGTAGCTGCTATTGCAGAAGGTCGCACTATCTATGCAAATATCCGCAAAACTGTTTACTACCTTTTGTCATGCAATGTTGGAGAGATAGTGACGATTTTCATGGCTATTATGCTTGGTTGGGGCAGACCTTTGACGGCGATCCAAATTTTGTGGATAAACCTAGTGACAGATGGTTTGCCGGCTTTAGCGTTGGGTATGGAGCCTGAGGAACCGGGGATAATGCACAGGCCACCAAGGGGCAGAACAGAAGGTATTTTTGCCGGTGGCATGTCATACAGGATTTTCCTGCACGGGTGCCTAATAGGTGTATTGGGCTTGGCAGCATATTATTTAAGCATCAAAGAAGGCAGTTCAGCGGCTATGGCCCACACAATGACCTTTGCAACTGTTGCTTTTTCTCAACTATTTCACGGATTTAATGCACGGTCCAACGAATCGCTCTTTACAGTAGGTTTGTTTTCTAACAAGTATCTAGTTCTTGCATTTGCTGTTTCCAGTGTTTTGCAGCTTGCAGTTTTGATTGTGCCCGTTCTGCAGCCCATTTTTGGGGTAGTCCCTTTGGATACATTTCATTGGAGCACAATTATGGGACTGTCCGTTGTACCGTTAGTCATCGGTGAGCTGCACAAGCTGGGGACACGTTTAAAAGAGGCCCAAGGGAAAACAAAGGTATAAAGCAGCTGATAAGGGGGAGTTGCCATGGCTTGGCAGGATGAAGTTGAGGCCATTGGGATGTCAGGCTTGGAAGAGAACCGTGGCGACCGAGAGCAAAGTGGCGGCAATGGAGAAACGTCTCAGGGGCCTGAGGCCAATGATGTGCCGTTGAAAGATGGACGAATTGCCATTGCGGATGGAATAGTGACGGTGACACCGCCGGAAGATGGCGGGCGATGGCCAATCATTCGGCCGGGCAAAAATGTGCAGCTTAGTGTCAATGGGGAAATTATAGAAGAAGCACATACATTAGGCCCCGATGACGTTGTTGACATGAAGCCTTTGGATGAAAAGCCCAGTGCCGAGATCCATGTAAGTGTCAGTTCGACGAAGATGCAGGCTACAGCATCCATCCAGCGCCACGCAGGCAAACGGTTTCAGATATTTGATTTACCCGGGCAGCCGTATGCCCGGATAAGTGCAGAACTTGCCGAAATTGTCGATCCGCCGGACGTCAGTGTACAAGAAATATTGGATAAACTCACAGAAGCCGGTGTTGTATTCGGCATCAAGGAGGCTGAAGTCCAGGATTTGGCAGCAAACCCAAGTCCACAGCCGAAAGTGGTGGCAGAAGGTATGCCTCCAACAGAGCCGGAAGATGGGGTAATTCGGTTTCTTTTTACAGAAATCGCTGAGGTGGATATCGATTACACGGCCAGCCGCATAGATTTATATGATCGCCATGCCATCTCTTGGGTGCAGCCCCGGGATGTCTTGGCTGAAAAGATTGAGCCTGTCCCGGGTAAGCCGGGCACCGATGTTTTTGGAAATGTAATCCGGCCTCGCAATTACCGCAACCCCGTGCTTTCCGCGGGAGAAGGCGTAGAGATCATCAAAGATGGGCAAAGGGCGGTAGCCACCCACGAAGGGCGGCCGATCCTTGATGGAAAGACCCTCAAGGTTGTGCCCACGTTCATAGTTTCCGGCAATGCCGATGCCGGTACCGGACATGTAAGATTTTCCGGTGACGTGGTGATCAGCGGTGATGTGCTTGATCGAGTTGAGGTAGCTTCAGGCGGACTTGTGGAAGTTTCCGGGTTGGTGTCCCATGCAAAAGTCCACGGGCAGCAAGGTGTCATAGTGGAAAAAAGTGTGATCGGGGGCCAGATTGAGGCCGGAGGGATGGCAGCCGCATGCAAACGGAATTTGTCTGTAGTAAATTCACTGATTCCGAAGTTGGGCGGGCTTATCCAGGCCGTGCAGCAGCTTCAAGGGGACGTCCGTATGCAGCAGCTGCGGCTCACAGATGGACAAGTAGTGCAGAGGTTGTTGGAAAGTAAATTCAGTACGATACCTAAATATATAGAAGAGCTGGATCGGAACATGTCCGAGTCGGCCGCTCTTTTTGAAGATTTTGCCTCACTTTTGCCCACACTGCGCAGTAAGCTTTTGGGCCTGGGGCCTGTTGGCATCGGATCCCGATGGGAACTTAGGGCCTTGCTTGACTCTCTTAGAGAGTTAGCGCTTCATTTAGAAGCAATGCAGGCTGAGGAAGCAGATATTGAGGTGAGAAGTCTGCAAAACGCGCGGCTTACTGCCAGCGGTAAAGTGGTTATCAATGGGACCGGGTGCTACCATTCCCACATTTTGGCGGGAAGGGGAGTGAATGCTCCCAGAGGTTTGCTTCGCGGTGGAAGGGTAGTAGTAAACGAAGGCAGTGTAGTGTTTAAGGAATTGGGCGGGCCGGGGGGTATTGCCACAGAAGTAGTAATCGTCGGCAAGGGAACCGTTAGTGCAGATTTGATTCATCCCAATGTGACTGTATCTATTAAAGGGGAAACCCGGGTGTTTAGAGATGAACGCCGAAGAACCAAGGTGTTTATTAATGAAGATGGGGAATTAGTTGTATAAAAACATACCGGATGAGGCATTGTTTTCTTTAAATGGGCAAGATATAATGGCAGTGAAAGTGCAGGTCCCGCGGTCAATGTGACAGCCAAATATGCCACGGTAGGTGACCAAGCCCTAAGGCCACCGTTTTGATCCCTGAAGGTGTTTGTAAAGACACTGTCCCGGTTGGGTAAAGACAATGGAGCGAAGGCAGACCTGCACCTGTTATGTGTTTAATATAGATTCGGAAGAAGGGGATCAGATTAATGGCTGCCTTTATTGACAAGGTTTTGGTCTGTCGCGAATGTGGACGTGAGTTCACTTTTAGCTCCGGAGAACAAGCATTTTACCAGGAAAAAGGTTTTACCAACGAACCGGCAAAATGTCCCGAATGCCGCAAACAAGGAAAACAGCGCAGGGGTATGAGGGGTTCTGCCAAGGGTGAACCGGCGCGGCGCAGCATGTACAAGGTCGTATGTGCAGACTGCGGAGAGGAAACAGAGGTGCCCTTTAAGCCCCAAACAGGACGACCGGTGTACTGCCGAGACTGTTTTGCAAACCACCGGCATTAGTCCAGCTGGGGGCCGCTGGGCTGGCGGTGGGAAGTTTGTCATGCTGCTGCCGGGGGGCATCGACAACCTTAAACTGGAAAGATTAAACGAAATCCAGAAAGAAACGCGGTTTCAGCCCTTGACAGGGGCAATTGGGGTATGATACCATTAGTGCGAAAGTTAGAAACTCTTAGGCGGTACTGTTGCTGGGCAACATCGGGCCCTATATATGTCCCCTTGTTCTTGGCCTTGTTTGCTACCTCAAGAGTTGGAGAAATCTTTAGGAGGAATGCGTAGTAATGCTAGGCAGAGTAAAATGGTTTAATGCGGAAAAGGGCTACGGCTTCATTGAAAGGGAAGACGGTGGCGATGTGTTCGTACACTTTTCCGCTATCCAGGACACTGGCTTCAAGACCCTGGATGAGGGGCAAGAAGTGGAGTTCGACATCGTTGAAGGTGAGAGGGGCCCGCAAGCTGCTAATGTAGTTAAGATCTAATGTAAGTCTGACAGCTTGGGAAAAGTACCCCACAGGACACAATATCCTGTGGGGTTTTTATTTTTCTAGGTGTAACTTCACTCCCATTAGGGTAAGTATAAAACACCGACCCATTGGCGATGATTGCATCGGCAGGAGATTAATAGGGATTTAGGGAAATATAATACAAGGGTCGGTCAATCCAAACTCAAAGGAGTTGGTGGGAGTGGCTGTGGAATCAATGAGAGTAATCATGAAGGGCAAAAATCTGGACATCACCCCTGCACTGCGGGAGTACGCACAAAAGAAATTATCGAAGCTGTCCAAGTTTTTTGATGAGCCACGAGAACCTCTTGCCGAAGTGGTTTTAGGTATTGAACGAGAATCCCATGTTGCAGAGATAACTCTCCAAGTCGGTGGTCTGCTGATTCGAGGCGAAAGTAAAACACCGGACATGTATGCCTCTATTGATGAAGCCACTGCACGTATCGAACGCCAGGTGCGCAAATACAAGACCAGATTTCAAAGACGCAACCAAGGCCCTGGCCTTGGTCAATTGGCCAGTGATGGCGGGCTTGCAGCGGCTCAGAACAGACAGACTGAGTCGGTACCTAAAGTTGTGAGGACAAAGCGGTTTGCAATTAAGCCCATGTCTGTCGAAGAGGCAATTTTGCAGATGGAACTATTGGGCCACGATTTTTTTGTCTTCGCAAACGCAGAAACTGAAGAAGCAAATGTAGTGTATAGGCGGCGCAGCGGTGATTACGGTTTAATTGAGCCCCATTTCTAGCTTTAAATTAACATATGTCTGCAGTATTAGGTGGACGGGCAACCGTCCACTTTTTCTATGAGAGTATAGATTTCCCCAAAACAGCAGTTGTGATATAGTGGGGTATAGGCACAAAAAGACTGGCTCATGGAAGTTGATGCGGAAAGGATGGGCCGTGTATGCTGAACTTTTTACGGAAATATCTTGATGCCAATGCCAGGGAGATCAAACGCCTTGGGGGCCAAGTGGAATTGATTAACAATTTAGAGCCGGAGATTCGTGCAATGCAGGATGCGGAATTACAGGCCAAAACAGGGGAGTTCCGAAACCGTTTAGAGCGGGGGGAGTCCCTGGATGAACTGCTGCCGGAGGCTTTTGCTGTCGTGAGGGAAACTGCCCACAGGACAGTTAATATGCGGCATTTTGACGTGCAGATCATGGGCGGCATTATCCTGCATGAGGGTCGCATTGCCGAGATGAAAACCGGCGAAGGAAAGACCCTTGTAGCCACTTTGCCCATATATCTAAATGCTTTAACAGGCCAAGGCGTCCACTTAGTTACAGTCAATGATTATTTGGCCCGCAGGGACGCAGAATGGATGGGAGATATTTATCGATTCCTGGGTCTTTCTGTGGGTGTGATAGTGCATGGGTTGGACTATGCGGATCGCCGTGCGGCTTACAACTGTGATGTCACTTATGGAACAAATAACGAATTCGGTTTTGATTATTTGCGGGACAATATGGTGCTGTATGCCGACCAAATGGTGCAAAGGCCCCTTCACTACGCAATTGTAGATGAAGTTGACAGTATTCTTATCGATGAGGCCCGCACCCCTTTGATTATTTCAGGTCCTTCTGAGGATGCCCCTGAGCTTTACTATCGTTTTGCCAAACTGGTTCCTCGCCTGCAGTCGGAGACTCATTTTAATGTAGACGAGAAGGCAAAAACGGTGACTTTAACAGAAACAGGAGTCCATAAAATAGAGGAGCTTTTGGGTATAGAAAATCTTTTTGATGATGAGCATTTTCAGCTCAATCACTACGTCAACCAAGCCCTGAAAGCTGCTCACCTTTTCCGGCGGGATCGCGACTACGTTGTCCAAAATGGTGAAGTACTCATCGTTGATGAATTTACTGGTCGTTTAATGCACGGACGCCGCTACAGTGATGGGCTGCATCAAGCAATCGAAGCTAGGGAAAATGTGAAAATCGAACGGGAAAGCCAGACACTTGCTTCTATAACTTTCCAAAATTATTTTCGCATGTATGAAAAATTGGCCGGCATGACCGGTACAGCAGCTACAGAGGAAGCTGAATTTGAAAAGATTTACGGTATGGATGTTGTTGTAATTCCCACCCACAAACCTATGATCCGTATTGATAATCCGGATGCTGTGTATCGGACTGCTGAAGCTAAATACAATGCCGTTGTTGAGGAAGTTGCTGAACTGTACACCAAAGGGCAGCCGGTTTTGGTGGGTACCATTTCCATCGAAAAATCGGAGATGCTGAGTGATATGCTGAGAGCCCGAGGCATTCCCCATTCTGTACTCAATGCCAAACATCATGAACATGAGGCAGAAATCGTCAAACAGGCAGGCCAAAAGGGAACCGTAACAATCGCTACTAATATGGCAGGACGGGGAACAGATATCGTTTTGGGTGAAGGTGTCCATGAACTGGGTGGGCTCTACATCATAGGCAGTGAGCGTCATGAAAGCCGCCGCATAGACAACCAGCTGCGGGGACGTTCTGGACGCCAAGGAGATGCCGGTTCTTCTCGATTTTATGTATCATTGGAAGATGATTTAATGCGCTTGTTTGGCTCAGAGCGCATTGGGGGCCTGATGGAAAGACTCGGTTGGGGTGAAGATGAGGCAATAGAACATCCTCAAATCAGCCGGGCCATTGAAAATGCCCAAAGAAAACTGGAAGGCTACCATTTTGATCTCCGCAAACAGGTTTTGGAGTACGATGATGT
>JAAYQZ010000023.1 GCA_012519025.1 Bacillota bacterium | reverse complement strand
CCTGCCGGACGAATCTCTTCGTTTAGCTCTACATCTTCCCACCAGAACAAAATGTCATCAGCGGTAAACGGAACACCATCAGACCATTTGACACCTTCCCTAAGATAGACAACTAGGGTTTTGGCATCATCGGACAGCTCCCAACCGGAAGCAACGTTGGGTATGACTGTACTGTAGTCTGTATCAGTTTTGAACAAACCATCACCCATTAAAAAACCATGGGCACCAAGCAGGCTGTCGGCTGCAATAGTCGACATCCGGATAGTGCCGCCATACTCACCAATGCGTTCCACAACAGGCACAACCATAGGATCTTTTGGCAGACGCTCTTCTACTGGAGGCAATTTCCCTGCTTCCACCAATTCTTTCAGCATAGGGGCTTCGCCATACGCTAAAGCTAAGGCAGAAGCTGTGAGAATTACTAGCACTGCAAGCAAGCCCGAAAGCAGTTTTTTGCTTTTGATCATAACTTACTTAACCTCCTTCTTATGGCTCCGTTTCATAGTTCTGTCTAACTTTGTTCCCAAAACCGACTGTTATTTGGCCGATCACCTCCCCGGCAAGAACAAAGCCTACATATTGCGAAACTATAAAAGCCTGTTTGGCTACATGGCATGAATCAATCAAATGTGTAACAAATGTGTTTTCTTAAGTGATTATTCTCTGTCTTGACCCAAGACTCCTTCTTCCCAACTTTATATTTATCAGCAATACTCATCCGAGCACTGATAAATGCGTTCGTAGTTGGCCTTCATCTCCGGTTTACTCCCTTTTCTGCCATTTCAAGTTAGGAGAGGCCTGTACTATGGAACGGTGGCCCCACTTTAATTGGCACAACAAAGCAGGCGAGTCGACTAAATAATTAGTGGGCTCGCCTGCTGTGTCCAGTAAAGTAACTATGCAGTTATATATCTAGCTGAGGCTATCAACCAAGGCCAAAACTTCTTCAAGGCTCTTTTGGGAACCTTTACCTTCACTTGGTCGATACTCCAAACCTACCCAGCCTTCGTATCCGGTATCTTTAATCGCCTGCAGCACATTCTGGTAGTTAATCTCACCAGTGCCGGGCTCATGCCGACCGGGGTTATCTGCTATGTGGAAATGCCCAATTAGGTCAATGTTTTCCCGAATCGTCGGAATCAAATGACCTTCTGTGATCTGTTGATGATAGACATCATACAAGATTTTTACGTTGGGGCTGTCCACTCTGCGGATGAGATCGAAAGCTTCCGGGGAACGGCTGAGGAAATAGCCCTTGTGGTTGACCAAAATATTTAGGGGCTCTACCACAAGCGTAATGCCCTCTGCCTCTAAAATAGGTGCACAAGCCTTAAGGCCATCCACCAAAGACTGACCCTGCTCCTCGCGGGATACGTCTGGCAGTTCTGCTCCTGTCTGGCTGATAAGTGTTGTGCAGCCAAGCTTTTTGGCAACTTCTATGGATTGTTTAAGCCCGTCTACATAGGCGTCCCTTTGGCTTGCGTCGACTAAGGAGACAAAGAGTGTACAAAGGGCAACTACTGACAAGCCAAGCTCAGATGCAGCAGCAGCTAGCTCATCAATGTCCTTGTTTTGCCATCCCCAAAACTCAAAGCCTTCATATCCCAGATCCTTTACTTTCTGGAGTCTCGTAGGCAGATCATCTTCTCGAAACAGCATCTCTATGCATGGAGAAAGTCGCATAAGTAATCTCCTCTCTAGTTATTTATTTTATTATTGCTCTCGTCTGTAGCTTCGTGCAGTGTATTCTAGTATGTCATTTTGATGGGCTTGCCTGTTTCAAATGATTTGTTGGCAGCCAAAGTTACAGCTAAGCTGCGGAACGCATCTCTGTAAGGTGAGCGCACCATGGTGGGATCATTTGCTTTGACAGCATTGATGAAAGTGCGGTCACTGCGCACTCCCTGATCGATGGCACGTCTTTCTTCTTTGACGTTGTAGCGGGAATGATAGATAACTGCGCGGCGCAGTTGATATTCAACCCTGGCGTCCTCACAATAAATTTCGAGACCATTTCGAGGTACAGCACCTTTCAGGTAGTCACCGGTAATAATATTGCCAATGACCCCATTTTCAAAGGTGAGCATAACAGAGGAGTAATCCTCTACGTCATAGTTCTCAATGCCTACCATAATGCCTGTGCCGGCCTGGGCATAAACAGTTTCCACTTCACCAAACAGCATCCTGGCCAAGTCAAAGTTGTGAATGTTCTGCTCAACGATTTGACCACCGGACTCTGCCTTGACTCTCCACCAATGTACCGGCGGCATACCACCTATCCAAGCACCGGTGAACAGACCAACTTTTCGATCTTTAATAAAACTGTGCAGGTTATCAATTATGTCCAGATAACGATCTTGGAAGCCCACAGCCGATACAATGCCGGCCTTTTCAATAGCATCTCTAACTTCACGGGCCTGGTCCAAGCAAACAGTCATCGGTTTCTCGACAAAAATATTGATACCCTTTTCAGCAGCAGCAGTCTCACTGTCGGTGTGGGCTCCCGGAGGGATACAGATGAAGACAGCGTCCAAGTCCTCTTTTTCATACATTTCCGTATGATTGTCGTAAACATTGGCTCCGCCAAATCGCTCTGCCATAGCTTCCGCGCGCTCTACGATGATATCGCAAGCAGCCACAACTTTTACATCATCAAATTGTTCCAGGTGGCCTGCGTGCCAGTTTGCGATTCCACCGCAACCGACCATTCCAACTCGTACAGTCATTAATAATCCTCCTCATTAGTGTGTTTATATGTGTATTTGATGTTGGAGTCCGTTGCTAATTGGGCCCCAACTATCCTGCAATTCAATACGGTATATCCTTCATTATGTGCGGTTATTCGTTAAAACTACTGTGCTACATCTAACGCCTGCTTTGGTGCTGGTCGCAGTGTGAGTTCTTCTGCCCTATGACAGGCTACATAATGTGCTTCCCCATCAGCAATTGGAACCAATCGCGGTTCGCTTTGCTTGCATTTTTCCTGGGCATAACGACAGCGAGTGTGGAATCTGCATCCAGGTGGTGGATTGGCCGGGCTCGGCACGTTGCCACTCAAAAGCATAGACCGATCCAGCTTAATGGCAGGGTCAGGCGATGGTATGGCAGCCATCAAAGCCTCTGTGTAAGGATGTTTCGGATTACCATACAGCTCGTCTGTTTCGGACAATTCCACGATCTGACCGAGATACATAACAGCTACTCGGTGACTGATGTGCTCTATAACACTCAGGTCATGGGCAACAAAAATATATGTGTAACCTTCTTCCTGCTGCAGTTCGGAGAGCAGGTTAATCACTTGCGCCTGGATGGAGACGTCAAGAGCCGATACCGGTTCATCACAGATGATTAACTCCGGGTGCACCGACAAAGCCCTTGCAATACCGATTCTTTGTCTTTGGCCTCCACTGAACTCATGGGGGTAACGATGCATATATCGCCTCGACAAGCCCACTGCATCCAGCAGCTCCGCGACTCTGTCCTGTCTTGACTGCCTATTTCCTATATCATTAACAAATAGTGGTTCCGCTATAATCTCCTCAACTGTCATCCTCGAATTCAGTGAGGAGAACGGATCTTGGAAAATCACTTGGATTTCCTGTCTGTATTTTTTCATTCCCTTGTGGTCCAGTTCCGTAAGGTTGGCGATCTCGCCATCAACACTGCGGAACAATATCTGACCGGCTGTTGGCTGCAGCAACCGCAGGATACACCTACCTAAAGTAGTCTTCCCACATCCGCTCTCACCAACAACGCCCAGGGTTTCCCCTTTACGAACGAAAAGGTCGACACCATCCACTGCTCGTACATGTCCTTTTATTTTGCGCAGCAGCCCTTCGTAGATGGGAAAGTGCATTTTAAGGTCTTTTACGTCTAAAATCACATCAGGGTTAGTTCGGATATCCGGCACCGGCAATACCTCCCCATTATTATGCATATAACCAACACCTCACTCCGCGACCGTCCTCACTTTCAAGCCAGGGCGGTGTTTCATGTTGGCACTGCTCGGTTCTATGAGGGCAACGAGCAGCAAAACTGCATCCAATTATTTGGTCGTAGGGATCCGGTAACATCCCTTCTATTGGTGAAAGCCATCTTGCCCCTGATTGGCCGATCAACGGAATGGAACGCAAAAGTCCCCTTGTGTATGGGTGCCGAGGCTCATAAAAAAGAGTTTGAACATCAGCATATTCAACTACTTTGCCCATATACATTACTGCTACTACATCTGCCATTTCCCCTACAACGCCAAGATCATGGGTAACAAGCATAATCGATGTTCCAAATTCCTGCTGCAGGTCCTGCATCAAAATAAGAATCTGGGCTTGAACCGTAACATCCAGGGCAGTTGTCGGCTCGTCCGCGATCAAAAACCGCGGGTCGCATGCTAAAGCAATGGCAATCATGGCCCGTTGGCGCATTCCCCCGCTCATTTGGTGGGGGTACTCATCAACTCTTTGCGCCGGATCTGGGATACCCACTTTATTCAACATATCTATGGCATATTCCTTTGCCTCGTTTCGATCCATAGGAAAATGCACTTGTACTTTCTCGATAATCTGATCCCCGACTGTGTAAATGGGATTGAGTGAGGTCATTGGCTCCTGGAAGATCATGGCCAGCTCTTTGCCCCTCAACTCCCGCATTTTTCTCTCTTTAGGATTCAAACTGAGAATATCGATTGGAGCCTCATCTTCCGGGTAATACATGATAGTGCCTGCTTCGATCTTTCCCGGCGGCTGTGATACTAACTGCATAATTGACAATGCAGTAACACTTTTCCCACATCCACTTTCACCAACTACGCCGACTACCTTACCTCGGGGAAATGTAATGTCAACGCCGTTGACTGCTCGAACGACACCATATTCAGTATGGAAATATGTTTTTAGTCCTTTAACTTCTAGAAGTATATCCTCCCGATTCTTAGCTACAGAATCTACCACGGTATCTTGCCTCCCCTACATGATTGGTGACAAACGACTACTTGCTATAAGGATCCGCAGCATCTCGCAAGCCATCACCGACAAAGTTTAGGGACAACACTGTCAGAATGACGAAGATCGCCGGAGTCAAAAGCCACGGATATGTGTTGACCGCCGCAATGTTTTGGGCCTGCTCCAATAGAACACCCCAACTAATCACCGGAGGCCTGAGTCCGATTCCCAAGAAACTTAAAGCCGTTTCACCTAAGATCATGCCTGGAATAGATAAGGTTACACTGACTATTACGTAGCTGATGAACGACGGGATAAGGTGTTTTGTGATAATCCTCCACTCACTGGCGCCTGCCGCGTAAGCAGCAAGGACAAATTCCTCGTTTCGCAAACTTAGGAATCTGCTTCTAACTACACGAGCCACATGAGTCCAGCCTAAGAGAGAGAGGATGACAGTGATCCCGAAGTAAACCCTAATGGGACTCCAGTGAGGTGGAAGGGCTGCACTTAAGCCCATCCATAATGGAATATCGGGAACCGAGCGCAGAAGTTCTATCACTCTTTGCAAAAGCTCGTCTATTAACCCGCCTCTCAGACCTGAAATGCCGCCTAGCAGCATGCCGATGGCCAAACTGATGAATACGCCTATAAGCCCAATACTAAGCGATATGCGTGATCCATAGATGATGCGGGAGAAGACGTCCCTTCCCAGGTTGTCTGTTCCAAATAGGAAAAGGTGACCACCTTCTTCAACACCGAAAAACCGCAAACTGCCTGGGAAAAAGCCCCAAAGCTTATATTTTGAGCCCTTTGTAAAAAGTCGCAAGTCATACCTCTTGCTGTAATCAGGCTCGTAGACTCTTCTAAATGACTGCATGTCTAAAGTGGACTTATGCCCATAGACAAAGGGCCGAATAGAGAAGTTTCCTTCATGATCGACAAAACGAATCCTTTGAGGCGGAGCATTTACAAACTGGGAATATCTCACATAAGGATCCATTGGGGCAAAAAACTCACAAAAAATAGCAAGCATGTACAAACCAATGATCACGATTAGTCCAAATACAGCCAGTCGGTGCTTAAGGAAACGCCGCCACATCAGCTGCCAATGGGATAGCGATCGCTCGGTTGTTTCGTTTTCAATTCCTGCATCTACCTGAAGCTTTTGCTGCTCAGGTGAAGTGTCATTTAGAGCCACATCAAACGCCTCCTCTGACAAATATTGTGCATTCTATGCTGTTACTCCAAGCGAATTCGGGGATCGATTACGGCCAACAAAATATCTGAGATTAGGGTTCCAATGACTGTCAGCACACTCAGCATCATAATAAAACTCCCCGCCAAGTACATATCCTGAGACAAAAGTGCTTGGAGCAAAAGGGGACCAGTTATCGGCAGACTCAAAACTACTGCTACAATAGTAGTCCCGGAGACAATCCTGGGAAGTTCCCAACCGACCGTACTCACGATGGGGTTAATCGCCACTCTAACCGGATGTTTCAAAATCACTTTCCATTCCGGTAGACCCTTTGAACGTGCCATCTTGACATAGTCCTTACCCAGCTCATCCAAGGTTGTGGCCCTCATGGTGCGGATTAAGCCGGCTGTACCTGACATACCCACCACTATCATTGGTACCCAGAGATGATCCACCAAATCTTTGAACTTGGCCCAACTCCACGGTGCATCCTCGAAGGCCGCCGAAAATAAACCACCTATACTAATGCCAAACATGTGGTAAAAGGCAAACATCAATACGAGTGCCAACAGAAAGCCTGGGATGGATATACCGATAAACCCGATAAAGATCGCCAGATAATCCCCAAAAGAGTACTGTCTGACTGCCGAGTAGATCCCAATTGGGATTGCCAACACATAGGTAAAAACGAGGGTAAGCAGCGAGATGGCTATAGTCATGGGCAGCCGTTCACTGATGAGCACTCTCACCGATTCATTCCATTCAAAAGATCGACCGAAGTCCCCACGAAAAATTCCTGTTATCCATTTGAAGTACTGAACATATATAGGCTTATCTAGACCATAGCGTTGCCGCAGGCTCGCAATCTGCGCTTCATCCACCACTGTTCCGGAGGCTTGTAATTCAGTTATATATGAGGTCAAATAGTCTCCGGGGGGCAATTGGATCACGGTGAAAGATATAATTGATATTCCGAATAATGTTATGAGCATATATATGAGTCGCTTTGTTAGATAATTTGCCATTGTAACGCCTCCCTTTAAGCAGCAAGTTGAAAGTAAGCTATTTGGGGCCCGGAGGCCCCAAATAACCTTTCTAAACGTCTTTAGTCTTGCACAAAGAAGTACTGCTCGGGATTGTATGGATATCCGAAGTAGCCGTCCCATCCCCACCAACCGGTCTCATTGACATTGCGCAGGTTGTTCTTGGCAATGACAACGTAAGGGGCGTTACCTACGGTACCCAGTACCCACAAGTTTTCTGCCTGATGACGAAGCAGTTCTTTACCGAGCTCAACCCGTTTGCTTTCATCAACAGAAGTCTGTATCTCTGTAAAGATATCCAGCAGTTCTTTTACATGGGCAGGTGGTTCCTCACCCTGTGTGGCACTGCTTGTATACCAGCGGGCCCACTCTGGCCAAGTGTTCTGCTCCCAACCCAACTGGATGGGTGTGTACCAGTAGGGCTCATGGTAGAACAAGGGGTCTGTAGAGCGGTCAGCGTGGTGAATTCCAACCTGGATTTCATTAGCTGTTGCTCTTTCAGAAACCAATGTGTTACTGATCAGCTTCAGTGACGTGTCTACCCCAGCGTCTTCCCAGAACTCTCTAACTAACTCAAGTGTAGGTGTTTTGGGAGTATCGGCTTCACAGTACTCGATGGTAATAGTAAGGCGTTTGCCATCAGGTCGCAGGCGATAACCGGCGTTGTCTCGCTTGTCAAGCCCGATCTCATCCAGCAAGCGACTTGCTTCTTCGGGATCATACTCTGCATAAGCAGTTGCAAACTCCGGCTCAAAGGATGAACAAATCGGCAGTACCGTGGCCTGTCGCGGCTCACCGAGTCCAAGATAAAGAGTGTTGTTAATCTCATCTCGGTCAATGGCCATGGACATGGCGCGGCGGAACCTTACATCTCGAGCAATTTCCTGCCATACCGGGTCTCCCCAGGTCTGGTTGAACTGGATTAAGACTTCCGTCCCAAAGATTCCGTTATAGAGAAGGACTCTGTAATCTCCATGATCCTCATACTGCTTGTAAGTAGTGAGGTTTTGGATACTGGTATGGAAGCCGTTGAAATCTTCTTCACCGGTGATGATCAGTGAGTTCACCGTGGTGATATTGGAAGATTTTCTGACAT
>JAAYQZ010000150.1 GCA_012519025.1 Bacillota bacterium | reverse complement strand
TTCCAAGCCGTGAAACCCGCAACATGTGTTGCATGTGGGCAGTAGGTGTAGATGGCTAGCGTGTTATGGAAACTGTATTGATGAAAAGTGGCCATCACCTTTAGGTAATCTAGAATTACTGTAGAGGTTTTGGCCTTTTCGGTCTCCACCGCCAACGACGCCAGACGTTTTTCAATTTCTAGGATCAACTCATGTGATTTCATTACAATCGCCTACCTTTCGATGTACCATGCGAACAGTGTGCTTCCAGCAATTACTAAAATCCAGATCAGAGTCATGTAGAATGAATCTGACCAGAAGCGGATTCCAAAAACGTAGATGTAATGGACTTCCATGGGTATCACCTCCTTTCATTGGCTCATTAAAGCATGGATACAGTCCAATTTTGGGCATGAAAAAAGAGCCTAATGGCTCGGGAAACTAGGTTAAGTATTGAATAACCAATGCACCATTTTTAGGGCAACAGTCACTCCTTTCTTTCTGTTAAACTAGGAAAACGGCATTTACTGACTTTTATACGATATGCAAGATGATAGAATTGCCTTGCCTTATACCGTTTTCACGTACGTGGTAAGGTCATCAGCGTCGCTTGAAGCAGTCTTTTGTGAAGGGGGGTGACCACGTTAGAAATCGTGCATTACTGCTATTGATCCAGTAACCGCTCGGGAAATATTCCACTTTTGGTGATTGTATAGGAGATGAACGACCTGCTCATTTAGTCTCAGGAAAGAACAGGAGCTTCGTTTAGCCTCTAGAATGTTCTATCGGTGGCACACTAATTCGTGTGGGAAGATAACGGGAAAATAACGCAATCTGTCTTTTGGAAGTGGTTCTTGGGATACTGCAGAGGCATCAGTATAGAATGAAATCAATGAATGTAAAGGATATAAAAACAAGGAGGTATCAGCTGTAATGAAGAAATTGGATTTAATTTTGGTTTGGGTCCTGCTTGTATTTTTGCTTAGAACGGTAGCAACCGCTAGCGAAATAACCGCCTTCAATGAAATGGATATCTATACCCATGGTTCAGTAGAAAATGTTATAGAGGCTATACTCAGTGAGATTTTATTTGAGGGAAGTGAGTATCCCTCCACAGGGGAATGGATGACACCGTTGACCTTGGCTGCAAGATTTAATCCTAACCCAGGGGTTATTGATGTTCTTGTCAATGCAGGATTTGACGTTAATGAAACAACCGCTTCAGGTTGGAGCCCGCTCCTCATCGCTCTTGTATATAACAAAACAGTCGAAGTAGCTGACACGTTATTAAGTTACGGGGCTCTGCTATCGGATGTTAACCAGGTCAACATGATTTTGTCAAATGGTACACCCCATTGGCCGCCGCATGCGAAATAGGCAATACCAGTGGTGCCCGAAAACTGCTGCATCTAGGGGCTAATGTTAACGGAAAAACCACCTCAAATGCTACCGCTTTGATGTTGGCTGCTTGGCGTGGTGACCCGAGCCTGATTGAGTTACTGGTTGAAGCGGGAGCAGAAATTAACAGTGTAGACAGCGATGGACAAACGATTTTGCACTACGCAGTCCGAGGATCAAAGGTGACAAATGTCAGAAGCGTCTTAAGCCTGGGTGTCAATGTTAACGCTCGAGATAACCGTGGGGATACCCCTTTGATGTTATCTTACAAAACCGACATAACCAAAGTTTTGATAGATGCTGGAGCAGATAGAAACTGGCATCTTGTTGCAAAGAGGGAAGCTGAATCGATACTTAGCGAAATTGTTTATTGGGGAAGTTTCAAAGATGAATACTCTAATGAATACTACACGTCACTTGCTAAGCGAACTTTCCACCCTGTTTCTCTGGAAAACTTTGCGTTTAACTCAGGTGATGCCGCTAATACGTTAAAGTATCTAGGGGATCGTATGCACTCTTGGGAGATAAAAACGTCTGTATTGAGCAGGGATAGAACTGAGGCGATCGTTACTTTCATCTACCATCCTAACGCAGTTGAGTCCTCCATGGTTTTATGGAGGCATGAAGACCAATGGATGCTTGGTATCCTTGCGTACTAATTTAAGGGACAAAGCCTAAGTCGACTCATCTGAG
>JAAYQZ010000149.1 GCA_012519025.1 Bacillota bacterium | reverse complement strand
TAAGGACCCCTCGAGGCCATCCCCATGCAACTCGGATCAAAAGGGGAGATAATTGCCCACCGGAATTAGTTGAGCACGAGTACTCCATTCGCCCGACTATGAATTTCGATAAGCAGCGACTTAAATACTGTACTGAACTGACGGATGGAAAATGATCCATTCCACAACACGAAAAGAAACCGCAATAAAAGATCACCGGGGAATGGCCTGATGTAAGTGCTCCGCCTCATTCACCTGCAGTGACTTGGACGGAGGCCCATTATTCTTCCGAACTTCGTTTTGAACCCACGAAGAGAGATATCTATAAAAACACAGTGGATAAATCCGTTGATCCAACAACTTTAGAAACCATTGCCTTCGCCGCAACTGCCGCACAGGAGAGTCTCTCAGAATCGTATTATCCACGGATCTTGGGCATCGGTGGCGAGGAACCTTCCACGCTGAGCAGCATGTTTCTATCCTTGGGACTAATGCTTATGGCCGGGTATTTCACATTGAGTTTGATCCGAGAAAAAATCCAATACTAATGGGACTTAACAAAGTCTGCAACACTACACCTAAGTCGAAAGATGGGTTAAAAAGAGTAGATCTCACCCGGAATTTTGGCTCATTTCTTTAATTCTGATCCTATTCACTTTGAAAATACAGGCCAACGTGGCACAACTGCAGTTGAGGTGAACCGGCGGCTCATAGACTGGACCAATCTCACTTTAAAAATCTTCGTTCATCCGTAAGCTCCCAAAACAGCCTAGCATTGACACTCATGTAGGCAAAAACAAGTGAGTGGAGAATAAGAGCCTATAGAGTTAATGCCAAGGAGAATGCAAAATGGGAGACAACGTTTTCGATTTCAAAGGAAAAAGAATACAAAAAGCCCAGTCTGATAAGTTATATGAATACTGCGCGGTTTGCTGGGCCAAAACGGATATAAGAAAAAACACGCCGGTGGAACTTCGGCGCTGTTATGTGAATGGCGTAGGACAGCTTTGTCCTACCTGTTACCTTGAGTTGTATGGGAAAGACTCTCCATAGCCCTTTACGATGCCTTGTCCCGCATGAGAACCACTTTTATGGTCTGCAGCATTATACCGAGATCAATTAGTGGAGATGCAGATTTTGCATACAATAGATCATATTTAAGCTTGTCCTCCGGAGAGGTACTGTATTTTCCTGCAACCTGCGCAAGACCCGTGATTCCGGCCTTAACCGTATGCCTTGTGGAATACTCAGGTATTTCTTGTTCGAATTGTTCTACGAAGAAAGGCCTTTCAGGACGTGGACCGACAATGCTCATATCGCCCTTTAGTACGTTAAACAGTTGGGGCAGTTCATCTATCCTGGTGGCTCTGAGGATACTTCCCACCTTTGTGATTCTTGGATCATCTGTTTCAGCCAAAACCGGTCCGGTGAGTTTTTCAGCATCGTTAGTCATAGTTCTAAACTTTAACACCATAAAACGTTTACCGCCACGGCTTACTCTTTCCTGGCGGTAAAATACCGGCCCTTGACTGTCCAGCTTCACTGCAATAGCGGTAAGCAACATGATTGGTGCCGCGATAACAAGCCCAACAGTCGATAGTATTACATCCATGAAACGTTTGATCTGTTCTTTTCCTGCCTCTGGTGTGGAGAGCATCTCAAGCATTGGTGTGTCACCTATTTGATCCAGACGCGAACCAAGCAGCATAATCTCGTATAAGGATGGGATTATAAAGAACGATATACCGGATTCGAGAATTACCTTTGCCACCAGATCCTTCATTTCTGCCGGTACTTGGCTAGACATAAAAATAGCATTGGGCCTGTATTTGTTACATAGAATTTCAATGTCATCGTATGGGAACACGTTCGCGTCAGCATCTTGCCTTGGGCAACTTGATACTAACGCAATGATATTATAGCCACTAAGCATGACTTTACCGGCAAGCCCCTCAATCTCATTAGCGGGTGCCACCACAACAGCGCTTTTTGAAACAGCATTTTTATGTTCCCAGTTAAACAATGACCGCCGCCACAGAATTAAAATTACCAGTTGTGCTACCCCGCTTAAAAAGAATACGCTTCGGGGAAAGGAGAAACCTTGCACCATGTATGTTGCGGCAATTGTCAGTGGGACTAAAATAGCCGTTGATGCAGTGATAGAGGCAAAAATGTCAGACCAAGGCTTGCGTTTCGTGTTGTAAAGACCATAGAAATTGAAAATAAGTAAAGTTAAGATGGAGACTATGGGTATTATATTAATGTAGGATTGGAAATTGCTTTTTGGTATTTGGCCATGAAATCGCACCCAGAACGATAAAATAATGGCTAGGTTCGCTAAGAGTACGTCACCCAGCATCTGTATGTAGTTTATTGGTCTTCTTGGACCGTTGGAACCCATGCCCTGCACCTCTGTGATGTGATATTGGTGATTTCGTTGACAAGATATTCTCCAACCAACCGCTTTTTCCTGCGTTGGTGGATTTTTTTACCCTATATCTTTCAAAATGTCGTAAAAGGTGGTGCCGGTTGAAACTGTTCGTGCTCAAGTGACTACCCTGTTGCCAAGAAACCAAGGGGAAAATCAACTCTGTGACG
>JAAYQZ010000022.1 GCA_012519025.1 Bacillota bacterium | reverse complement strand
TGGCCTTGGCCAAAAACCATCCCTAACAGCGGATAATGTTAAACCGGGTAAATTGCCATCTGACGGCATATCCCACCTTGAGCTTGCAGAAATCTGCATAGGGCAAAATGAGTTAATCACAACTCCACTGCAGTTGGCCATGGTGGCTCAGGCCATTGGTAATAGAGGTCTTGTGATGGAACCCATGCTTATTGATGGGATAATCGATGGGCAAACCGGTGCTCGGTGGCACAATCCGCCCAAGACCGTCGGACGCATTTTCGACACACAAGTGGCCGATGATGTTCTAAAAAGCATGATCGCTGTCGTTTCTAAAGGCACGGGGAGCCGGGCTTCATTGCCTGACGTTTCGGTAGCCGGGAAGACGGGTTCGGCAGAAAACCCTAAAGGTCCTGCACATGGTTGGTTTGTTGGGGTAGCCCCGGCTGATAATCCCAAAATAGCCTTGGCAATTATTATCGAAAACGGCGGCAGTGGTGGTCTTGCCGCACAGGTTGCCAAGGGTGTCTTACAAGCATATTTTACAGGAGAAAGAAAAGCCCCACAGTAAAATAGAGGTTGATTAGGTATTAGGGGATGCGGGTGTGAGGTGAGATATTGGAAGGCGAAATCTTGTCCAACAGATACGAGATAGACAAACGTATTGGTGAGGGCGGCATGGCTATAGTCTACAAGGCCAAAGATCGGCTGCTGCATCGTTGGGTGGCAGTAAAGGTCCTGCGGGAGCATTATGCCAGTGACGTCGAATTTGTCGAACGCTTTCGAAGAGAAGCACAGGCCGCCGCCAGTTTATCCCACCCCAATGTGGTAAATATTTACGATGTAGGGGAGATTGCCAACACCCATTTCATAGTAATGGAGTATGTGCGGGGTATTAACCTAAAGGAACTAATCCGGAAGCGGGGCAAGCTGACGCCTTCCCGAGCTGTTGACATTGGTCTGCAGGTGGTGGCGGCTCTTGGTCATGCCCATCGCAATGGCCTAGTGCACAGGGACATTAAACCTCATAACATTTTGATTACAGAAGATGGGCAAGTGAAAGTTACAGACTTTGGCATCGCCAGGGCTGCCAGCAGCGCAACCTTAACCCAAACAGGGCTGGTAATAGGGTCGGTCCACTATTTTTCGCCGGAACAGGCCCGGGGGGGCCTCACCACAGAACAATCAGATATATACTCTTTGGGAATAGTTTTGTATGAAATGCTTACCGGCCAAGTACCATTTACTGGGGAAACTCCTATAGCAGTAGCTTTGCAACAGCTTCAGGATCCAGTTCCATCGCCCCGCAAGCTCGATCCGAGTATCCCCAAACTCTTAGAAAATGTGCTTTATCGGGCCCTGGCAAAAGAACCAAGGAGCAGGTTTCCATCAGCGGACAGTTTTATGATGGCGCTGAAAAAAACGGGATTGGCTGCCGAAGACCCTATTTACTTGCACGAAGAGCCATCAGGTGCCCCAACACAAAAGTGGGATGCTGTTACCCGCAAAGTGCCTGCAGCCGATGCAGAGGAGGCCACCCGCATCCATGGATTGGAAAGAGGGGAATCGGTGAGCGACAAAAAAAGGAAGACTACCTCTAAACGGAAAAGAACAAGAATTTTCCTGGTATTGTTTGGTGTGGCATTTTTAGGTGGACTAATTTGGGGTATCTCTTATTTGCCCCAGTTGATTTTCCCGGCAGAGGTCAATGTGCCTGACATTACGGGGCTTACTGTAATGGAAGCTCGGACCGCTTTAGACAAGGAACGACTTAAACTTGCCGTTGACAAGGAAGTTCCAGACGCAGATATTCCGGCAGGTCAGGTGATTAGGCAGGATCCGGCGGCCCGGCGACGGGTCAAGGAAGGTCGGACTGTGTGGGTTGTTGTCAGTACCGGTCCAAGATTGAAACAAGTCCCCGATGTGGAGGGTCTGCACGTAGATGAAGCCAAGGAACTAATCAAAAAGGCTGAATTGAGCGTTGGTATGGAAACACCGGTGTTTGAACCGAGTGTACTGGTTGATTATGTGGTGAGTCAAAGCCCCAAACCGGGCACTTTCCTTGAAGAAGGTTTAGCCGTCGATTTGATGGTAAGTCAAGACAATATGGACAGACCTTTGGTAATCCTTCCGGATTTGAGGGGGGAGTCTTTAGAAGAGGCCAAAGCACGGGTAAGGCGCCTGGGTTTGGGAATTGGCAATGTGTGGGGAGAGGTGCATCGCTTGTTGCCTGCTTGGGAGGTAACAGCACAGCGACCAGGGCCGGGTACGAAAGTTCCTCAAGGTAGTGCAGTAGACTTTGTATACAATAGTTGGGGCACTGGTCAACCGGCAGAAAGTCCGCCGGAAGATATCTTTGAAGAGATGGTTGAGGATGAAACGGTAGTTGATGTATATGAGGATGAACCTGTGGACGGCAGCCAGGACATGCGGGAGGCCGGAGTGCAAATAACCATCCCACCGGGACCGGAGCAAGAGGTTGTCATCATCGTTATTGACAAATTGGGAGCAAGGGAAGTTTACCGGGGCAAACATGCCGGTGATACCACTATAACTCGCCATGTGCGAGGTTATGGGAAAGATGCTCGCATTCAGGTTTATATCGATAACTTCAAGGCATCGGAAAAAGAGTTTCCAAGCGACACGTAAAACAGATAGAGAGGACGATAGCGTGGCACTAAAAACCGGTATAGTCCTCAGGGGAGTTGGTGGCTTCTTCGATGTACGAAGTGATCGAGGCACTGTGATTCGGTGTCGTCCCCGGGGACGGATTCGATTAGACAATATAGTGATCATTGCAGGGGATCGTGTGGAATATACTTTGCTCGAAGATGGGCAGGGAATAATCGAAAACATACTTCCCCGCAGTAACATGTTAACACGGCCATCGTTAGCCAATGTTGAACAGATGATAGTAGTAAGTGCATGTGCTCGGCCACAACCTGAAATTACACTGCTTGATCGCTTGGCAGTGTTGTCGGAAAGCAATAACATTGAACCTATACTTTGTTTTAATAAGATAGATTTGGTAACAGATGAGCTGCCCTTGAAACTAGCAGCAATTTACAAAAAAGCCGGGTATAAAACACTAAAATGTTCGGCAAAAACAGGCACAGGCATTGAGGAACTCCGTGCCCTTCTAATAAATAGGATAAGCAGTTTTACCGGTCCATCAGGTGTAGGTAAAACGTCGCTTTTGAATGCACTGATGCCCAATTTGGATCTTGTCACACAGGAAGTCAGTCGCAAAACTGGGCGGGGGCGCCAAACCACACGCCAGGTTGCACTTATAGAGCTTGCTCCCGGAAGCCTAATAGCGGATACTCCAGGATTCAGCCAACTGCAGCTGACAGGTATTGAACTGCAGGATCTAAATCATTATTTCCCTGAAATGAGAAAACACGGTGAAGGCTGCCGTTTCACCAGTTGTCTGCATCGCGGTGAACCCGGATGTGCTGTAAAAGAGGCTGTTGAAGCCGGGGAGATCGCTCAAAGTCGGTACAGAAGCTATTTGATATTGGCCAAGGAAATAGAACAAACTCGCCAGTATTGACAGGGGTCATGCCCTGTCAAATTTGTGTAGGAAAGGTGAATTCGATGTTGAAAATTGCTCCTTCTTTATTAGCCGCAGATTTTGCTAACCTCCAACAGGAAATTGACCAAGTTCGGCAGGCCGATTACCTGCATATGGATGTCATGGATGGCAAGTTTGTGCCCAATATTAGTTTCGGCCCTCCCGTAATTGAAGCCGCGGCAGCTGTTTCACCGATACCACTGGATGTCCATCTCATGGTTTGGGAACCTGTACGGCTTCTTGACGCATTTTTCAAAGCAGGTAGTGGAAAAATTGATTATATAACTGTCCATGCCGAGGCATGCACTCATTTACACCGCACACTGCAAAATATTAGAGATTTAGGTGTCAAAGCCGGTATAGCCCTAAATCCTGCTACTTCCATTGAAAGCATTAAATATGTTCTGCATCTTGCCGATCAGATTCTGATTATGACTGTGAATCCGGGGTTCGGCGGACAACAGTTTCTAGATGAGATGGTGCCCAAGATCAAAGCCGCAAAAGAATTGATTGATTGTCGTGGTGCGAACTGTGAGATTGCTGTAGATGGGGGCATAGATTTGGAAACAGCTAAACAAGTTGTAGACGCCGGTGCCGAGTTTTTGGTAGCCGGTTCAGCGGTATTTAAAGCTGAAACTCCGCACAAAATGATTAGGGCCCTGCGGGAGGTGTGAAACTGCTTAGTCCAAACGAAGCTTTTGTTAAGTAATGCTTAACAGGATTTAATAGACACCACAAACTTTTAATCAAGACAGTTGCTCGGCGAGACAGCCAATTCAACTGTCTTTTTTTGTCTGTAAATGCAGCTGTGATGCTGTAACAGGCCGAAAGTTGCTGCGGTGACCGGGGACGGCAGCCAGAGTGATTTCCAAAGACTGCATTAGGCACTAATTCCGTTAGAGGTTAGTTAAAGTAAAATAATACTTGACAAAATAGGAAAGTGTGTTAAACTATAGTTGCCGAAGGGATGTTGGGGTTAAGCGGCACTACTCTGTAGGCTGAAAGGGGGCAACAGTATGTTTAACAACAGGGGGCCACGGCAAAGCGAGTCCGGCCAAATTCTTTTGGAATATATGCTGGTTCTGGCTTTTGTCGCTTTGCCACTACTATTAACGGCCGACACGGTGCGAAAGG
>JAAYQZ010000148.1 GCA_012519025.1 Bacillota bacterium | reverse complement strand
TATTTGATGAGTTTGATGCCATAGGAGGGGGCAGAGCACTGGACAACGATGTTGGGGAAATGCGTAGGGTAGTTAGCTCGTTGCTGCAGTTTGTCGAACAAGATACGTCCGATAGCTTGATTGTAGCGGCGACCAACAACCCCAAACTACTCGATCAGGCGTTGTTTCGACGGTTTGATGATATTCTGATATATGAACTTCCTGGTGAAGAGGAGCGTAAGCGACTGACTATGAATGTGTTGGGGACATTCTTAGCACAGGGTTTTGGTTGGAAACGGGTGCTGGAGCAAAGTTCCGGTCTTAGTCATTCGGACATTGATCAGGCATGCAAAGATGCCATCAAAAACGCCGTTTTGGCGGATCGCAACCATGTGACCGCCACTCAGCTTATAGAAGCCATAGCAGAAAGGAATATTATTGACAGCTTGTGGGAGTGACAAACGCATGGCAATAAGGGAATCATTATCTCATATCGTCCTGACAGAACCACCGACAAGTCATCCCTACACAAATCCACAGCGGCCGCGAGGGTCGGGGCCCTCGGTTCCTCAACGTGACCGAGAATTGCATAGTCAGCACCTGCTCGAAAGTTTACGACAGGCGTGGGCAGAAGAGGACAGTAGCCAAGTGGTTTACGGGCAAGCCAGGAGTGGGATATATCTGGAGTTTAGGGGGGAGCCGGGCTACGATCTAGTCACCAAGAGTCTAGAAAACTATAGACCTCAGACTCGAGAAAAACAGATTAGGTTACTGAATGTGAGGACTGAAATGGCATCTACGGAAGATGCTGAAACTACCTATGCCACGGTGTTTGTCCCCAACTCGCAAAAGAATCGCTATTTTAGATATCTAGAGCGGTATATGGAGTCTATCAACAAAGAGAAACCAAAGCACCGTGAGTTAATAGAGAGCATATCGGAAATAAAGAAGGCCCTTGATATTGCACCATTTTGGGTGGATAGTCCGGAACACTTACCCAGCACCGAACCGGAATGGTGTGAAATTTGGCTAAATGGCCATTCAGATGACATAATACAAAAGTTTGAAAAACTTTGCCAGGATTTTAGTATCCCCCTGAGATCCGGGGTGACTCGTTTTCCAGAAAGAGCCGTTAAAGTGGCATATGCCAATAAGGCACAACTCGATTCCCTTATCCAAGCTTCCGATGACATTGCTGAAATCCGAGTAGCTAAGACAACGGCTCATTTTTGGACAGAATTGGCACCCTTTGAGCAATCCCAATGGATCAAGAGCTTGCTCAAGCAGATGACCGTGACCGAGGAGACTCAGGTAGCTGTCTGTATCCTAGACACCGGAGTAAACTACGGACACCCCTTACTTGATCCCATTCTGAAAGAGGTTGACTGCCAAGCCGTTTGCACTGAATAGGGTACCCATGATCACCATAAGCATGGAACGCTTATGGCCGGAGTTGCGGGCTTTGGGGCATTAGAAGAGTGCCTGGAAAGCCCTAATCAAATCACGCTCAACCACAGGCTAGAATCGGTGAAGATACTTCCCCCGCCACCGGAAGGGACAGAAGCCGAGCTTTGGGGCTATGTAACAGCCCAAGGTGTTAGCTTAGCTGAGATCAATGAACCTTTCAGGCAAAGGATATTCTGTATGGCGGTCACGTCTGCTGATAACTTAGATCAAGGTAGACCTAGCTCATGGTCAGGCGAATTGGATCAGCTTGCGGCGGGAGTAGATAGCAATCGTGACATACGTCGCCTATTTGTTGTTTCAGCCGGGAACTGCGATCTAGAAGTAAGGGACAAGTATCCCAACGCACAACTGAGCAGCTCTGTGCAAGATCCCGCGCAAGCATGGAATGTTCTCACAGTTGGAGCGTATACTGAGCTTGATACACTGACAGATCCAAGCATCGTTAATTGCAGGGTGCTTGCGCCTAAACAAGGGCTCTCCCCATTTACAAGTACTTCCGTGAACTGGGATGATCAGTGGCCAATCAAACCGGATATTGTGCTAGAAGGTGGCAACCTAGTCGTAGATGAAACAGGAGCCGCCTTGGAGTGTGAAGATCTATCTATATTGTCAACATCCCATCGATTCCATGACTACGGTTATTTTTCCTTTATCAATGAGACAAGCGCCGCGACAGCTCAGGCCGCTTGGTGCGCGGCACAGATTCTGGCAGAATATCCGGATTTCTGGCCGGAGACAATTAGGGCTCTAATGGTGCATTCGACCCGATGGCCTGAACAGCTGAAAGCCCAATTTATGAAAGAGGATACTAAAACTGCCTATAAAAGACTTCTACGGATCTGCGGCTATGGGGTACCTGATTTGAAGAGGGCTTTA
>JAAYQZ010000147.1 GCA_012519025.1 Bacillota bacterium | reverse complement strand
CATAATAATACTCGAGCAAAGATGAAATCAGCCGGCAAATCTTCACTTTCTCTTGTTGTGCTTCAGGGATCAGGTATACTCGCTCAAATAAAAATTCCCGCAACTGTAATGTAGCATTCTGAACCGATGCCGACATTTTCACTTCAGGCTGCCCTAAACTATTGTTAACTAAGTCTGTAACCATAGTATCGATGCGTTTAGTACGCCCTTTGCCCAATACTTCCAAACAATGGGCCGGCAGTTGCTCCTCTGTCAGCAAGCCGCCGCGGACTGAGTCATCAATGTCATGGTTAATATAAGCGATCCGATCGCATATCTTAACTACTTGACCCTCTAGGGTCAGGGGGGCCTCATCTCCTGTATGACATAAAATACCATTTCTTACTTCAAAAGTGAGATTAAGACCACCATCACCTTCAAGTTCGTCAACTACCCGCAGACTTTGTTCGTTGTGCCGGAAGCCGGGCAAAATCTGATTTAGTACAGATTCACCGGCATGCCCAAAGGGGGTATGTCCAAGATCGTGACCAAGAGCGATGGCTTCAGTCAATGCCTCATTGAGCCGAAGTGCCCGAGCAACCGTCCTGGCAATTTGAGCAACCTCTAAAGTATGGGTAAGCCTTGTCCGATAATGATCTCCGGTTGGTGCAATAAACACCTGTGTCTTTCCGCTCAGTCGTCGAAAGGCTTTAGAATGAAGCACACGATCTCTATCTCTTTGGTATGCAGTGCGAATATCGCACTCTTCTTCAGACCTGAGCCTGCCTCCACTTAGGCCGCTGCGGGCAGCATATGGTGATAGGTTATCGCTTTCCCAGGCCTCTTCACGCAATCGAATCTGCATCATAACACCCCCAGCAAACTAGGAGTGCTTTCGACATAGGGGCCAAAATACCTTCCCTGGAATCAAGAGAAGCCCATGTGTAAGCACGGGCTTCTCCCCTTCCCACTTACTAAATTACAGCTACTGCAATTATCTTGGGTTGCGAAGCTGGGCCTGGGCTGCCGCCAAACGTGCAATCGGTACACGGAATGGTGAGCAGCTGACATAGTCTAGTCCTACATCATGGAAGAATCGGATGGACTCCGGATCTCCACCGTGCTCGCCGCAAACGCCAAGTTCTACATCGGAATTACCGCTTTTGCCTCTTTCAACGGCAACTTTGACCAACTGTCCGATACCCTCTTGGTCGAGACTCTGGAATGGATCCCTCTCAAGGATTCCCTGGTCGAGATAAGCCTGGAGGAATTTACCCGCATCATCTCGGCTGAAGCCAAAGCCCATTTGGGTAAGGTCATTGGTTCCAAAGGAGAAGAAGTCGGCATATTTGGCGATATCTTCTGCCATGAGACAAGCTCTTGGAATCTCAATCATGGTTCCGATGTGATACTCAAGCTCAACGCCGGCCTCGTCGATTACTTCTTTAGCAACCTTCAAAGCGTTATCTTTAAGGATGGCAAGCTCGTTCACTGTACCAATCAAGGGAATCATGACCTCAGGTATCACTTTTACGCCGTCTTTAGCCAAATCACATGCTGCTTCAAAGATGGCCTGTACCTGCATGTCATAGATCTCTGGGAAAGTGATGCCTAAGCGGCAACCACGGTGACCAAGCATCGGGTTCATTTCCCTGAGACTTTCAGCTTTTTCTTTAACTGCGTTGGCTTTTACTCCCATAGCCTTGGCCAGTCTGTCCATGTCTTCCTCGGTGTGAGGCAAGAACTCGTGCAGTGGCGGGTCAAGCAAGCGCACTGTCACTGGCAGGCCTTCCATGGCTTTGAAGATACCCACGAAGTCGCCTTTTTGAATCGGCAGCAGTTTATCAAGGGCGGACTGACGCTGTTCAACACTGTCAGCAAGAATCATCTGCTGGACAATACCGATTCTGTCAGCTGCGAAGAACATATGCTCTGTACGGCACAGTCCGATACCTTCTGCACCAAAGCCCAAGGCTACCTCTGCATCATGGGGAGTGTCTGCATTAGTCCGAATACTGAGGACGCGGAAATCGTCTGCCCACTCTTCGATAGTGGCCAAATCGCCGGTTACCTGCGGCTCAATCAACGGAACTTTATCTAGGAGAACCTCACCGGTGGTACCGTTAAGGGTAATCCAATCCCCTTCTTTGACAACTGTACCATCAGCAAAGGTGATAGTTTTTTCGTCATAGCGAATGGTTGCGGACTCCAGTCCAGCCACACAAGGTGTGCCCATACCGCGAGCCACAACAGCAGCATGGGAAGTCATACCGCCGCGGGTTGTCAAGATACCCTCAGCAGCATCCATACCACCAATATCGTCAGGGGAAGTCTCAGTTCGAACCAAAATGACGTCCTCATCCCGAGCATTCCAATCTTCTGCATCTTTGGCATTGAAGACTACCTGACCAACAGCTGCTCCCGGGGACGCCGGCAAAGCCCTACCCAAAATCTTTGCGTCTGCGTCTGGGTCAATCATTGGGTGAAGTAGGTGATCCAGCTGGAGCGGATCGAGGTTTAGAATGGCAGTCTCTTTATCAATGAGACCTTCCTCAACCATTTCCTTGGCGATGCGGATCGCGGCAGTTGCAGTTCGCTTGCCGGAACGGGTCTGCAGCATGTGCAAACGGCCCTGCTGAATGGCGAACTCAACGTCCTGCATTTCGCGGTAATGGTCCTCTAGGATGTGGCGAATCTCATCCAACTGCTCGTAAACCTCTGGCATATCTTCTTTCAGAGTGCTGATGGGAAGCGGTGTGCGGATACCAGCAACAACGTCTTCGCCCTGAGCGTTCATGAGATACTCACCGTAAAACACGTTTTCACCGGTGGCCGGGTCACGGGTAAAAGCTACGCCACTGCCGGAGCCCTTGCCGGTCTCTGGGTGGTCGCCCATGTTGCCAAACACCATGGCCTGAACGTTAACAGCTGTGCCCCAATCGTGAGGAATGTTGTTCAGCTCACGATACCGTCGGGCTCGTGGATTGAACCAAGACTCGAAAACGGCATTAATGGAACCCCGCAGCTGCTCGAAGGGATCGGTTGGGAAACCTTCGCCAGTTTCCTTTTCGATCAGAGCTTTAAACTCTTCAACTACTACTTTCCAGTCTTCAGCCTCAAGCTCTGTGTCCAGGTCATATCCATGAATGTCCTTACGAGCCTGGATAATTTCTTCAAACAGGTCATGCTCTACACCCATTACGACGTCACCGTACATCTGCAAAAAGCGCCGGTAGCAGTCGAAAGCAAACCGCTCATCATTGGAATTGTCAATAAGTCCTTTGATAGTGGTATCGTTTAGACCAAGGTTCAACACTGTGTCCATCATACCCGGCATTGATACACGCGCACCGGAGCGAACAGCAAAAAGCAGGGGGTTTTTGGGGTCGCCAAACTTTGTACCCATATCTGCCTCTACCTTGCCGATAGCCTCTCGGATCTGCTCTTCTAAGCCCTCAGGCCACTGTTGGTTGTTTTCGTAATAACCTGTACAAACCTCTGTAGTGATGGTAAATCCGGCCGGTACGGGAATACCGATGTTTACCATCTCGGCCAGGTTGGCACCTTTGCCGCCCAAAAGGTTCCTCATTTCTGATTTACCTTCAGCCTGCTTACCTCCAAAAAAATAGACATGCTTTTTTTGGGTCATGTACTGTATCCTCCTCTTTTTAGCCCGGAAACCCGGAAAATCTACCTTCTATATACATGCTCAGCCCACTACTGGAAGTGCGTCTAGTAGTATTTCCACTTTTGTGCTTTGCTGAACCTTACCGGTTCAAGCTGGTCATTGGTTAGTGTATCCATTACTGCATCTTTAGTGGGCCGAGATGTTAAACTAACTTGTATAAAGCTTGTTTTTCCTAAGCTGTTGAATGACCGATTACTACTATTCTGGACAATAACTGGTTCTCCTGCTCTTTAGTGGTTAAATCATTGTTAATTAGGTACTTTATCTTTCTTCTACTTAGCTTGCCCCTCCCTTGGGTTTATTGCCGCATTATATGCAGAAATTCAAGAGATTTAAGGGGTTTTTGTAAGTAATAGTCGATGCTGCCCTGCAAAACTCGCTCAATCTCCATCTGAGCGGAAGAAGGGATCTGCAAAATTTTAAGTTTTTCTCCTTCAGCATCAGCCAACCAAAGCATGATCTTCAAGGCACCCGGGGAAATGGGTACAGCGTCAGTTCTTCCACTTAAACACGGCCGACACAAAATGCCGCCTTCTCGAAAACTAAAACCCAAAGGTTCGCCATTTTGGCCCGTGCTCGATTTCCCGCAAGCCACACAGCAATCCAGCTCGGGTCCTACACCACTTTGGCGAAGAACATGGAGTTCAAAAAATGGTAAGAGCTTAGTCTCAAGGCCATCGTTCTTCAGCTCTGTCAATGCGAAAATCAACAACCGAAAAAGCCCCTCATTTGGATCGTACTCTTCTGTTAGCTGATCAACCAGTTCCACCATATAGCTTGCGTAAGCCATTTTAGTCAAATCTTCTCTAAGATACATCATCGGGTCGATTATGGCAGCTTGACTGATGGAATCTAGGTTTTTCCTTTGGAAAATCATATATGTTCCGCGCACAAAAGGTTGGGAGCTGCTGATTAAATGATTGCGGGGGCGCCTGCTTCCCCTTGCCACGGCGCGGACCTTCCCTTTATCTTGAGTGAAAAGAGTGAGGATCTTATCCGCCTCACCTAAATTGTAAGTCCTCAGCACCACGGCGTCTGTCCTATATAAGCCCATGCATCCATCCCCTTAACATTCAGCAAAACCTTTTCATTCTATGCCGGAGAATTATTTTCGAAAAATACGTATGATTAAACTAATAAACAGTCCAATCAATAAAGAACTCGTAATAGGAATGTAAAGCAAAAAACCTTCTCTTTTAATCAAAATATCCCCCGGCAATCGGCCCAATCTGAAAGCCTTAGGTGACAGGGAGAGACCGGCTCCTAAAACGATTAAAAAAACACCCATTCCAATCAATATCCTGCCTATACTGGGGAACTGCGGCATGCAAAGCCCTCCTGCTCAAAACATATCTTCCTGCTTTAGCCCGGGAGGCTTCAGCCCCAAATGGCGGTAAGCCCTTCTGGTCACGACCCGTCCTCGGGGAGTGCGCTGCAGATACCCAATCTGCATTAAATATGGTTCATACACATCTTCGATTGTGTCAACTTCTTCATTGACCACAGCAGCCAGTGTATCGATACCCACTGGGCCGCCATCGAATTTTTCTATAATGGTTGATAGTAAGTCTCGGTCAATGCGATCCAAGCCCAGATCATCTACCTCAAATTGTGTGAGAGCCTGCTTGGCCACGGGGCCGGTAATTACTCCATCAGCTCTTACTTCCGCAAAATCTCGCACTCTTTTCAGGAGACGGTTTGCCACCCGTGGGGTGCCCCGAGCCCTCCTGGCGATCTCTAAAGCACCTTCGTCATCGATTGCTATATTCAAAATATCGGCGGCCCGATAGGCAATGACTTTCAATTCCACTTCAGAGTAAAACTCCAGGCGGCTGATAACACCGAAACGATCCCTAAGCGGTGAAGTCAACATTCCCGCGCGGGTCGTAGCACCAATCAACGTGAATGGAGGTAAATCCAGGCGCACGGAACGGGCCCCGGGACCTTTCCCGATAATAATATCTACAACACCGTCTTCCATGGCAGGGTATAAGACCTCTTCGATAGCCCGGCGCAGTCTGTGTATTTCATCAATAAACAAGACATCGCCACTGTCTAAGTTTGTCAAGATGGCAATCAGATCCCCCTGACGCTCAATCGCGGGTCCTGAGGTTGTTCGGATGCCGACCTGCATTTCGTTGGCGATTATGTTAGCCAAAGTAGTCTTGCCCAAGCCCGGGGGACCATACAACAAGACATGGTCAAGTGCTTCTTGGCGGCTCAATGCAGCCTCGGTGAAAATACGCAAATTCTCTTTCACCTGATCTTGACCTACATATTCATCTAGTGTTTTAGGGCGCAGACTAAAATCGAACTCCCTGTCCACATCCTGCCTCACACCGGATATGATCCGTTCTTGTGCCAATGCATTTCACCTCGCCCCAAAGCCTCATCCTACCTTACCTAATATACCTAAAGCTTTGCGGATAATATCTTCAATTTCACTTGTATTGTCGATATCCAATTGGGCAAGGGCATCTCTTGCTTCATGTGGTGAATAACCTAAGGATATTAATGCGTCTAAGGCCGCCTTTGCCTCATCTTGAAAATCCATCGCCGTCTCAGCGGTCTCCACAAACCACGATTGTTTGGCAACTTTATCCTTCAACTCCAAAATTAATCGCTGCCCGGTACGTTTTCCAATACCCGGCACTTGTGTAAGAGAGTTGAGATCACCTTGCAAAATTCCCCGGCACAAAGCATCAGGGGCAAGTGTCGATAATGCCGAAAGTGCCAACTTCGGACCCACACCGGACACAGAAATAAGCAATTCAAACACTTGCTTTTCTCGAACAGTGGCAAAGCCGTATAGCAAAATTGCATCGTCTCTTACTTGGGTATAAATAAACAATTCATGGCTGGCACCGTCAACTATCTTTGCCGCAGTGGAATTAGGGATACTGACCAAATATCCAACATCTCGGACATCGATCAAAAGTTGGTCATTTGCCACAAATTGGACTTTACCCCTTAATCTGCCAATCAACTTTCCGCACCCGCCCTTTCAAAATAGACATTTATGTTCTGCCTTGCGCACGACTGATATACGAAACACCCAAATGAGCATGGCAGATAGCAATAGCCAGTGCATCGGACGCATCATCGGGGCGGGGAAGCATCTTAAGATTCAAAAGTGCCTGCACCATAAAACCAACTTGCTGTTTGCTGGCCCTCCCGTGGCCGGTAACAGTCTGCTTCACCTGCAGGGGAGTATATTCTGCCAGCTCTACACCGGCTTGAGCCGCAGTTAGCAATATGACACCCCGGGCCTGGCCCACCGTCAGTGCTGTAGTTACATTTGTATTAAAAAACAGTTCCTCCACAGCAACAACATCAGGTGCAGTTTCTTTAAGTAATTCTACGAGTCCCTCATGGAGCACACAAAGTCTGTTAGCGGTGTCCTCTCCTGCCTTGGTTCGGATCACGCCATGGTGTTTGGCCTCTAGACGATTGCCCCGGGCCTCAACTAATCCATAACCTGTTATTCCTATACCGGGATCGATTCCTAATATCAACATATATACATCACAACCTCTGAGCGCGCCAAAAACCTTCCGTGGCACTATTTCCAGGGAGTTTTGTTTCTTATCGTCCTCATCAGTTATTCTATCTTGGAAAAGCTAATTCCTGCCATTGGGCAAACTCTCACCAAAGAACAGCATCACTGGGAAGAATATTATTCTTTTTCTGTAAAGCTCTCCAGTAAAACGGAGAGCTCCTCTTCCCCGCTGTACGGGATACCTTCTTTAAGGTTGTCTACTTCAAAGTCGGGTAAGCTGGTGACGGGGATTTGGGTAGTGTGCACAACTTGCTCATATATTCCCGGTTTACCTTGGAATACTGCTACCTTGCCGTCATAAATCCCAAGAAAGGACAAATGCCCATATAGAGATTCGATAGTAATATCAGGGACTTTTACGGTTAGTTTCTCAGGAGCAAAACTGAGCACACGCCAATCAGGATGTATGTTGCGCACCTCATCGAGGGTGAGGCCGGCAAGGGCTGTGGGCAAAAGGGATGTCGATGTAGTAATAATTTGTCCTGCATCAGACACAAGTGCCTCCACAAGGTGGGCTTCGGGCAACAAGCGCACTTGGGAAGTAATAGAAGGTGAATAGTCGGTTTCCGGCATTTGCCCGACAGCCTGATCCTCTAAACTGTGTTTTATAGCTAATTGCTTGTTTGTGTCAAGTGGAGCGGAAGGTTTTTGTGCATCCGGCCAAAGAAGCACTGTGAAGAAAAACCCAAGGCTAAACGAAAAAACAGCGACACCAAGTAATAACCACCTCTGCCGTGTCCCCATACGATCATCTCCTGCAAGATTTTCTTATGGGTATCCTTTCCTATTGTAGAAAATCTATACTCCCCTTATTGATAAAAAATCCGCTGTTTTGCAAGCGGGCGGCAGAGGTAGTCATGGTGAGGCGAAGTGCCCGGCTAAGAGACTTCCAAAATATCTTCAGCAAATTCACCGTTAGTATAAACTTCTTGCACGTCATCCAATTCCTGCAGTGCCTCCAGCAAACGCAGGGCATCGGCAGTTGTGTCATCGGGGATATCCTGCAGATTTTCCGGAACCATGATAATACCGGAGTCATCGAAACTGTATCCCGCTTTTTCCAGCTCTTCCTTTACGCCCTTCAGCTGGTTGGGTGCGGTAAATATCTCAATCAACTCATCGTCCGCTTCCATGTCCTCTGCCCCAGCTTCAATAGCTGCGAGCATTAGATTGTCATCATCTTGGAAGCCGTCTTTGCGCTCCATGACTAGGCGGCCTTTGGAGGAAAACATCCAAGCTACGCATCCGTTCTCCCCAAGGTTGCCGCCGTGTTTTGAAAAAACGTGGCGCAGCTCACTGGCTGTTCTATTTCGATTGTCGGTGAGGACCTCCAGTAATACAGCCATACCGCTGGGACCATAACCTTCATACACAATCTCCTCGAGATTTTGTCCATCCAACTCACCTAAGCCTCGCTTAATCGCCCGTTCTACATTTTCATTGGGCATATTAGCGTCTCTAGCTTTGTCCATTGCTAGTCGCAAACGGAAATTGGACTCCGGATCGCCCCCACCTTCTCGTGCTGCAATTGTAATTTGCCGTGTCAATTTGGTAAAGATCTTCCCTCTGCGGGCATCTTCTTTGCCTTTGCGGTGCTTTATATTGGACCATTTAGAATGTCCTGCCACAATCAAACACTCCCTTCCATTGCCGATCCTGGGAAATTCCTGCTTCTATTTTACCACACAGGACCTATACTGCCAAGAAAGTGCCCAATGTTTCCAAAAAGCACGCTGGGTAGAGCTACGTATGTTTCATCAGTCACTGCGGCGGTTGTGGTAGGGAGAAAGGGCTAGCGCCCGTTTGAATCGTTGGAAAACCAACCAATAGATAGCGGTCAAAAACACCATAATGCCCGCGGTGGAAACCAACTCAAATGTCAAAAGGCTGTTGTACAATCCATGTAAAAATGCGGCAGAAAACAGCCCAACAAACACTTGGTAGGTGGGGTTTTTGCTTCGAAACTTGGCAAGACCTAAATGGTAACCGGCCAACCCTGAGAAAGCACCGTGGGCCAGTGAACTGATCAAAGCACGAGCCGGAGCAATTTGTATGCCGAAAGTAATAGTGTAAAGCAGATTCTCCACGGCCGCGAAACCAAGGGCAGCTGCCATGGAGTATACCATTCCATCGACAATTTCACTAAAGTCCTCCCGCCGGTACACAGCAATATACGCTGCCAGAAGCTTCAAACCTTCCTCGCCCAGCCCTACTACTAGAAAGGCTAAAAGCAACCGGATTTTCACACTGCCTTGATCCATTGATATCCGGAAGGGATCTTCCAGTAGAATTGCCGGCAGTACTGCCAGCATTCCCAAAGCAAAGCAAAGCAGAATCAGCCGTAAAGGTTCCTTTTCATAGGCGTCCTGTTCGCGGAAAAACCACGCCCAGCCCAAGGCAGGTATTAAAGAAACCAAGGCTAAAAATATCAAGCGCCACATAGAATTCTCCTTTTTAAAACAAAACCACACGGGAGATGTGATTTACTTTTCCCCGTATGGTTAATTTCCATGTGGGCTGTCCTGCCCAGTTTACTTTTGCAGTGCTTGTCTAAGGTAATCCAATCCTGCAAGCAAAGATATCCCCACACCTAATATAACTAAGTACATGAAGCCTGTCATTTGTAATATAACACCGGTAATACCCACATAAAGCATCACTGTGGCGGCTTTTCCCAGATTGCTCGCCGGTGTAATCTTGCTTTTTGACATTAAGAAAAATCCGGCCCCGACGACCATCGCAAGCTCTTTAACTACCAACAGTGTAGCTATCCATTGAAATACGCTGCCTCGCCGAGCCAAAGATATTACAGTAGCCAAGACAATGAGTTTGTCTGCCAATGGGTCGATCAAAGTCCCAAAGCGAGTAACTTCATTGCGAGCCCTAGCCAACCGTCCATCTAAAATGTCACTGAGACCGGTCAGCACGAAGACCAAGGCAATCCAACGGACATCCAGGTCTTCTAAGGAAAACAGATACAATATCAATGGTGTTGCGGCAATGCGCAGCAAAGTAATGCAATTAGCAAGGGTCAATTCGGCACCTCCCAGGAACTAAGGCTATTATACACTAATTCACGTTTCCTGGAAATAGCTACTGTCCCCTATTTCACTCTAGGCAGAGAAACAACCGGTCTAATTGGCCGGGCAATGACTATTTGCAAAGTCACAAACCTGGTCAAATTGAGACAGCTGTACTTATCGAAATTATTTAAGCCAACAACCCTATTACTCCCTTGCCCTAAGCAGAGTATGCTGTCTATGCATTCAAAAGGAGGTGAATAGATGATCAGAATTCAGCAGGAACCTGCTTGTACAGCGGTGCGCAACCGGGCGCTGTGCACCAACTTCCAGGTCACCTTTTCAGTTGCTGCTGCCGGCAGTGTGGTAGATGTTGAATGTTTGGGTCCATGTTTCCCTGAAACAGCATGTATCTTCAATGTAACCGATCCCGCAACTTCGGAATCAGCTGTGTATAGAATCACATTAAACAGCGTCACGCAAAACGGTACCCATCAACGGTGGTGTTACGCCGTTCATGTCCAAGGAACCCTCCCTTTAACTGGCTTTGCCATCCAGCTTTGTGAAACACCCCCGATGATCCCAACGGGATCAGTGACACGAAACGGCATTATCACACCATTCAGCGTCGATTCCCAGCCGCTTTTAGGAGGGAAGATGGGGATTTTGTTCACTGAAGGGGTAACACAATCCAATGGAACAGTTTTTTACTGCTTTGATTTAATCGGAACCTTCGGCCAAACCCCACGCGATGTTGCAGTTTTAGGTGGAACAGTATCATCGATTAATGAAGGCTGCCAGCCCGGACCGGCTTGCCCTTGTCCTGTTCCAAAAAATCCCTAGCAACATTAGGCACCGGATACCGATCTTAAGTTCGGATCATCTGCTCAGCAAAGTAAGCAAAGGAGGCAAGAAGATGCCAAGAGTCCGCCCACAGCAGATCGAAGAAAATCAGTGTATTGATGAGTTTAATGAGTTGATTTGTGTTACCTTTGACGTCATTTTCACCGTAACAGCCGTAGCTGACGTAATAGATGTAGAATGTATGGGGCCCTGCCTTTTGGGAGATTGAATTAATCAAGTGTGTGGCTTAGTTTTAGGGAGTGCAGCATGCACTCCCTTGTTCTAAGACAAGGAAAGGATGAACTGTATGGCTTCAAGCAAAACAACCCGCGTGCAGTTGAAACGGTATTACAAAGTTACAAAAACATCGCCAGAACCCCTTAGACCCGAAGACATCCATGTGGCAGTAGAACAATCTCAAACTGGCAGTACAGGTCAAAACCGTGGGCCGAATTTTATTGGGCTGGCCGTGCTGTGGGCCCATTATAAAGCATACCAGGAGGATTTACTGACGGACACAGGCCAAAGCCCCTGGGACATTCCCGGCTGCGACGACGCTGATGCGGATCACTTCTGGCTGCGGTTTTTGCGCCGCATTATAAATGATCGCGACTGGGTGGCCTGGATTCAAGATCCCATTGAGGTTAAAGAAAGGGTCCAAGCGGTTCTGGAAGAAATGACACCGGAAGAAAGCCCAACCGTCCGCTCTCAATGCAGTGACGCCAGTTATCCAACCAGCGAACCGGATAAGACAGAAAAGGACTAAAGTGGGGATTTCCCTGGTTAAGATACCTAGCAATATTCAAACCTCACACGCAATCTGTG
>JAAYQZ010000146.1 GCA_012519025.1 Bacillota bacterium | reverse complement strand
TTTTATGCCCAGATTAAAACGGTTTTTACCATCCATAACCTGCGCTATCAAGGGGTCTTTTCCAAAAGCATTTTAGGCGATATCCTCAGTTTAGGCTGGGAGCATTTCAACCTGGACGGGATTGAATTTCACGATCAGGTTAGTTTTATGAAAGGCGGGTTAAACTACTCCAATGCCTTAACCGCGGTCAGCCCCACTTATGCGCAGGAGATCCAAACCGCTTTTTACGGGGCCGGTTTGGAGGGAGTCTTGGCCCGCCGCCAATCTTTTTTAAGGGGGATTTTAAACGGCCTGGATTATGAGCAGTGGAACCCCCAAATTGATCCCCACATCCCCAAAAACTATACTTGGCGTTCTATCCAGCGCAAGGAGGAGAATAAAAGGCAGCTCCAAGCTGAGCTCAATTTACCTCAAGATCCCCAAATTCCTGTTTTAGGCCTAGTCTCCCGCCTAGCGGCTCAAAAGGGTTTGGATCTTTTGGCCCATGTTTTAGAGGAAATCCTGGATCTAAATTTACAGCTGATTATCCTAGGCACGGGGGAAAAGGAGTACGAAGATCTTTTCCGCAACTACAGCAGCAGATATCCGGATAAATTGAGTACTCAAATTACCTTTGATAACGAACTGGCTCATAAAATCTATGCCGCCTCCGATTTGTTTTTAATGCCTTCTCTTTTTGAACCCTGCGGTTTAGGCCAGCTGATCGCTTTAAGATATGGAGCTTTGCCCCTAGTGAGGGAAACAGGGGGCCTCAAGGATACGATTAAGGCTTATAACGAAAAAACCAATGAAGGCAACGGCTTCAGCTTCGCCAACTACAACGCTCACGAACTGCTCTTCACGATCCAAAGAGCCCTTAAGCTCTACCAAACAGAGAAAGAAACTTCTTGGAAAAAGATGGCGGTCCGGGCCATGCGCCAAGACTTCAGCTGGGCCCAATCAGCTCAGCTTTACAAAGATCTCTATCAACAAGTCCTCTGCCGCTAAAATTATTCTTAAAATAAACTAAAGTATTGCTGAAAGCCGACGATATGAATAATGAAGGGTAATAAGCCCGAGGCCAAGGCTTGTTATACCGGGCTGGAAACGAGAGTGATCGCCTCGAATCTAGTCCACAGGAACAAGGATGTTCCTTAAAAAACTTATTTACCACAAGGAGGTAAAAAAATGAGAATTAACAACAACATTATGGCCCTCAACGCCCATAGGCAGTTAGGCGCCAACCAAGCCAACGCAGCAAAATCAATGGAAAAACTCTCTTCCGGCTTTAGAATCAACAGAGCCGGCGATGACGCAGCAGGCTTAGCTATCAGTGAAAAGATGAGGGGCCAAATCAGGGGACTTACCCAAGCGGCCAGAAACGCCCAAGACGGCATCAGCCTCATCCAGACTGCTGAAGGCGCACTGAATGAAACTCACGCAATCCTGCAGAGAATGCGGGAGCTGGCAACACAGTCCGCTACTGACACCAACACCGAAGTTGACCGGGGCGAGATTCAGAAGGAAATTGACCAGTTGGCAGCTGAAATTTCCAGAATTGCTGATACTACTGAGTTTAACACCCAGACTCTGATGGATGGCAACTTTGCCGCTAAGTTCCACATCGGCGCTAACCAGGGGCAGAGTGTGGATCTTGATATCAATGCCATGGATGCCAAGTCTTTGAAAGTGAACGGAGAAATCTATGAACTCGCTCAAGCAAGCGGAGAAGGTAGTCCTTTAGAAAATTTTATGGAAGGCGTTGAAGTCAGGAGTAGGACTGGGGAAAAGGTCGAAATTAAAGTCACGGATTTATTGACTGATGATAATCCGGCAGTTGAGAAGACCACTGCGAAAGTTGAAGGCAATGCCGAGGATGGCTATACCATTACCGTTACCTTAGCCCAGGCGGCCGGTGACGGAGAAGATGCTGGTGCCGTTACAGCAACCCATCGTGATGTTCTCAAAGTCCTTCAAAATGTCGGCGGTGAAGCGGGGCTGTTCTTTACCGTGACGGATGATTTTGACCCCTCTGAAGCGGCCACCGAAGACGCAGTAGAACTTGACTTAACTGGTACTGACGTGTGGGATACCCCGAATACGGATACCGCCGGCATCAACGTCTCCTCGCAAAAGATGGCTGATGCTGCTATCACAGCAATCAATGACGCCATTGAGTATGTATCCGCCGAACGCTCTAAACTCGGTGCGATGCAGAACCGTCTAGAGCACACCATTGCTAACCTGGGCACCTCTGCAGAGAACCTACAAGCCGCTGAGTCTCGGGTACGTGACCTTGACATGGCTGAAGAAATCATGGCCTTCACGAAGAACAGCATCCTGCAACAAGCGGCAACTGCAATGTTGGCTCAGGCTAACATGGCACCTCAGAGTGTACTGCAGCTGCTTGGATAGTTTTGAAGGTCAGTTAATAAGGAGGGCTCCGGAAGGGGCTCTTCTTTTTGAAAGGCAGTGACTGAAAAGAGTGATAACTTGAAGGTGAATAAGATGTCCGAAGAAAAAGGGGTTATGTATGAGCTGCTAAATGTGGATGCCGATACAGCATCCGAAGAAAGGCTGCGCGCTTTGGTAAAGCATTTGCAAGGCCAGATGCGCGATGTATATGTTTATTGGGTAGGGAATTGGGGGAAAGGAAATCAGGTCCGTAGCACAAGAAATGGGCAATTTGTCTCAAAAAAAGAAGTTATTGATTATCTCAACGGCTAATCAAGTGTAACTGGACCGTTTTGCCTGCTTTTAGTCAAATCTCCTTCAAATTCAACGCAGACTCCGTTAAACCGGGGTCTAATTCTGAATATTGCCGAAGAAGGGATTGGACAGAACGAATGTTCTTTAGTGTTGTCTGGTGCTGATATGGCTGTTTGCGGGCTTTTTCCGTTTGTGGGTGCTGTTGTGTCCGCTCAATATTGGGGCGTTATAGGAATTGCATGATCAAAATATGATCACCAGTTTGAAATAATCCCCCGAGCCAGGCATGTTGAGTGTGTTGTTAGGATGTCTTTGGGGGACGGGGAAGGGCGTTAAAGAAGCTTTATAGAAGGGGTTTCTAGACTTTTGGCGATTTACTAGCAGGGTCGGAAACCCTTGCTTTTTGTTTGGGGATGAGCGAAAATGTGGTGGTGCGGATAGGGTTGAGTGGATAGGTTAGATAATGAGGCATTATGACGTGGTTGAGTAGACAAAATCGATAACCCCTCAAAAAGAAGGGTTGTGTTGATGAGATTGGTGTTTCATCGTGTGGAATTGATAAACTACATGCTGATATATTAACAGACGATGGTGTATTATCCTACATTTAAAAGTAGTAGGTAGAGAAAAAAGTATTAAGAGAGGTGGATACTACGCTTTTCGAGAGCCAGCAGTCCGTTTGATTTGAGCCGTCTTCATGCTCACAATTGCGCCACCTAACTGGGATAACCATTTCAACCCAACTTTCTCTGCGTGACAATGGATTTATGCACCTGTACGGAGCAGGTAAACCCAAGGAGATCATGTATATGACAAATTACAGAGATATCCTACGGCTGCGCAACCAGATCAGTTAGCGGAGTATCGGCAAC
>JAAYQZ010000145.1 GCA_012519025.1 Bacillota bacterium | reverse complement strand
GTGGAACAAAACCAATTCTCATGCATCATACCTCCGTATTGGGGGTTGTTGATACCCGGTAAAAATATCTATGAATGTAATCATGTTGTGTGACTTTCACCCTAATCACCAATAAAATCGCTTTCTGTTAAAACACCATCTTTGAGAGTGAAAGTTCTTGTTGCCATGGGAAGTAAAGACACATCATGGGTCACCATGACACAAGCGCCACCGCTCCTGCAGTACTGAGCTAAAAAGCGTGCAATTGTCTGTGCCAGTTCCGGATTAACAGAAGCAGTCGGTTCATCGGCAAACAAAAGCTTGGGATTATGGATCAGTCCTCTTGCAACGGCCACTCTTTGTCGTTCACCATAAGACAGCTCATTGGGGCGTTTATAGAGATGACCCTTCAAACCCAAGCTTGCCAGTAGATATTCGGCATGCTTTTTTAGACCAACACCGCGGGCTAGACAGACATTTTCCCAAACATTTAAATACGGTACCAACAGGTGCTGTTGAAAGATGAAACTAAATTTCTCATAGCGAAGATGTGCCAGCTCTTTCTGGGATAGTTCAGATAAAGGAATGTCATTCCAAAAAACTTCGCCACTAGTAGGGCGGCGGATCCCACTAAGTAAATACAGCAATGTGCTTTTGCCGCTGCCCGAGGGGCCAATAATCATAATGAATTCGCCACCCCGTACATTTAGGGACGCTTGTTTAATCACTTCCAAGTTGTTTTGATATACTTTTGATAAACCCCTTGCCCAGAGCTCCATATTGGTTTCAGTCCCTGCCTTCGATAACTGCAATAACATCCAACTGCCGAATATTCCACCATATAGTCAAAAAGCTAAACACTGTTAAAAACAACGGTATGGGGAGCGTGTAAATTAGGTATCTAAATGAGTAAATCCCCACTTGAATGCCCCGGGGCGAGAAAATATGTTTGCTTACCACCCAAGTCAAAACCCAAGAAATAATAATTCCCCCCATAAAACCCCAAAGGGATAAAATCAGTACCTCCAAAAACGTTCGCCTAAGTAAAGTGTTTAGATCCAAACCAATTAAAGTAAGGATCCCGTACTCCTTCATCCTTGTTAAAAAGTGAATAGTGTTCAACATACCCATGCTCAAAGAAATGATGCCGATAATCGCTATATTTACAACCCATAGGAGCAGATCCATCTCACGAGACTCCGATTGATATGACTCAAATGCATAGTCATAATCCCGTATAAGCAGCCTTTCGTGAATATCTGTGGGAAATGTCTCATTCATCTTCTGCACAACAGTGGTGGGGAAAGCCATTAGGGCATATGCGTTGTCACCGAGCTCAAACATCCATTGTTGTTTGAAGTACTCAAAAGACGCTGCCCCTATGGGTACAGGGCCGGATATGACACCGGAAACCTCAAACAAACCCCACAAATAGTCGGCTTGATCTACCTCTTGCCCTACAAAAGAACCAATAGCCAAGTTTCGGGAGTTTATAATCGACTCATGCAAGACTATTTCATTCGACCCGGGAATGGGCAAACGTCCGGCTGTCAATTCCAAGCTAAGGGCATCCAAGACAAAGTCCATGCTTTCGCCGGGCAGCGCGTACACCCTCCGCCGTTCACTGCCCAAAAAACCCTTTGTCCGAATACTGGAATCCAAAAACGGAACCAATAAACGGATCGAAGGGTTGTCTAGAAGAGGCCTCATTGTGCATTCACTGATCATCAATTCCTTGGAAATAAGTAAAGTGAAATGCTCGAAAGGCCGCACCTCAGCAGAGTAGATGGACTCCAAAATAGAGCCGGTTAAGGTGGCGACCACCCCGATCACAGCCACGGAAAGTGATATTAAAATGAATAAAGGAACACTGCGGGCTTTATTGCGCCAATAAAAGGTTCCGGGGAACGGTATCATGTAAGTCCCTCTTTTCAAGCAAATCAGTTTTACCTTGGTGCTTTTGATATGTTAACACAGCAGTTATACTTTCCCCCGAAACCGGGAGTGGGGTGCCCTCCCGGCAGTTTCCCGCGATAATTTACCGATAAACTCTCCCCTGCACAGCAACCGGTGCCCGTGTTGTCACGTAAAACTGAGTATTAGACGGTATTGCTATGTTATCGCCTTTCTTAAACACTGCAAAAACGCCGAGGAACAAGTATTCGGCAAATGTGACGTCTTTGTTTTGGGCTTTGGCAGCTTCCTCCCATTCAACGGCAACTTGCACGTTATCAAAAGTGCGCACAACGTCGAATCGAAAACCAATATCACCACTGCGGCCAAGGCTGCCTGCTTTTTGAGCCACTGTAATTCTACCTTGACCCATACTCCCAACAGGGATGACAACAGCACCATCTACAACTACATCCTCAACGACCTCGATGCGGAAAAGATCGCCAACCCGGGAATTAATCGAGCTGAGCCTATCAAGTAAACGCACAGCAAATACTGTGCCCGGAGGGATCGTTCGTTCCACAACTGTGATTGGTCTTCTTGCGGCAGCCTCCTTCCGTGCCTCTTCATACCCGTATACAAATTGCTGTGGTGTCACCTCATGCTCCCTTGAACCGCAGCCGGTAAGCAATAACGGCATAACAAAAAGAAGAACCAAGAAAAGCCCCAACTTTGTTCTGTTTTTCATTTCCACTACCTCCCTGGGATTGTCCTTTACTTATGTAGTGTTGAATCATCCCCATGTTTTAGTCCAAGCTGCCTAATTTTACCAAATCTTCCGGCAAATAAACAGATATTCGTTGGAATATATGAAATACCTTTGCACTTAATGGTATAATGTCAAATACCCTGTGTCGGTGGTTCCCCGATAAAGTTCACCATATGTGCTATACTGTTCATGTAATACAGATAAAACGGAAGGCCCACCGCCAAAATGCCCCAGGCAGGAAAAATGGGGCCATCCCAGAAGTCCATAGATACCCAAAATATTGGGCTTTCTTTATATTAAGCCCACGCTCCGAAGGGCAAGGCCTCAAGAAATGTGGAATCAGCTATGAAACGACTTGTCATCGGCATTGTATCCCATGTGGATGCAGGCAAAACCATCTTATCGGAAAGCCTGCTTTACCTTACCGGCCAGATTCGCAAACTCGGTAGGGTAGACAAACAAGATGTGTTTTTAGATACCCATGAGCTGGAAAGAGCCCGGGGTATCACCATCTTCTCCAAACAGGCTTTACTTAACTTTGCCGATATGGAGATGACCCTTTTGGATACCCCCGGTCATGTGGATTTTTCTGCGGAAATGGAGCGGACCCTCCAGGTACTTGATTATGTAATCTTAGTCATCAGCGCCGCCGATGGAGTACAGGCTCACACCAGGACATTATGGCGGCTGCTTGCCCGCTACAAACGCCCCGTTTTTTTGTTCATCAACAAAATGGATCAGCCCGGAACAGATAAAAAAACTCTTTTACACGGTCTCAAAGAACAGCTCAGTGAGGGATGTTTGGACTTCAGCCAGGAAATGGGTGTGTCCTTCCTGGAGGAACTGGCTCTTTGTCAAGACAGCCTCCTGGAATCATATCTGGAAAACGGTACAATCGATGGAGAGCAAATCGCCAAAGCCATACTGGCAAGAAAAGTATTTCCCTGCTATTTTGGCTCTGCCCTCAAACTTGAAGGTGTAACAGAATTCATGCAGGGCCTTGCCCGATACACATCTAAAAAGCAGTACTCCAAAGAATTCGGGGCTCAAGTCTTCAAGATCTCCCGGGATGAACAGGGCCAAAGGCTGACACATCTAAAAATCACAGGAGGCAGCCTTCAAGTCAAAGATACCTTGAAGAGCCCCGATGGGGAAGAAAAGGTAGACCAGATTCGCCTGTATTCCGGTGAGAAATACCAAATGGCCCAGGAAGCTCTCCCAGGTATGGTCTGTACAGTTACCGGACCGGTAATGACAAGACCTGGTGACTTCTTCGGAAAGGCCCAAGCGCCCAGAACACCCATACTGGAACCTGTGCTTTCATACCAAATACTGTTACCCGAAGGATATGAAGCCCAACAAATACTGCCCCAGCTGCAGGAGATAGAGGAAGAACATCCCGAACTCCGCATCCGGTGGCACTCGGGGCTTAAGGAGATACAAGCCCAGCTTATGGGGGATATCCAAATCGAGATTCTGCAGAGCCTGATCGAAACACGCTTCGGGCTCAACCTGGAGTTTGGGCCGGGTAAAATCCTCTATAAAGAAACAATCCAAGACACCGAGATAGGTGTAGGCCACTTTGAACCTCTCCGCCACTATGCCGAAGTTCAATTACTGCTTGAGCCAAACAAACGCGGCTCAGGCATCACTTTTGCTACAAAATGCAGTGAAGATGAACTTGCAAGAAACTGGCAAAGGCTGATCTTATCTCATCTCGAGGAAAAAGAACACGTGGGTGTTTTAACAGGGTCCCCCATAACAGATTTAACCATTACACTGGTGGCGGGTCGAGCCCATAATGAACACACCCAGGGTGGGGACTTTAGGGAAGCCACTTACAGGGCAGTGCGCCACGGGTTAAAAAGAGCCGATTCCATTTTACTTGAACCCTACTATTATTTTGAACTGGAAGTGCCGGAAACTTCAGTAGGTCGGGCATTAACCGATCTAGAGCGGATGTATGGGGAGTACAAGATCACAAAAAGCATGAAAGACATGACTCTGATCACCGGCACTGCACCCGTGTCTGCCATGGGCCACTACCAAAGAGAGGTTACCGCTTATACAAGAGGTCTCGGCCGTCTGACATGTAATGTAGATGGCTATAGGTCCTGCCACAACGCTGATCAAGTAATCTCTAATATTGGTTACGATTCCGAGCGAGATACAGAAAATCCCACAGGCTCAATATTTTTCTCCCACGGTACCAGCCTTTACGTAAACTGGGATGAAGTAGAACAGTATATGCATCTGGAAAGCTACCTAAAGACGTCTGCACCTGAAGATCTCCCGACCAGACTCATCTCTAAAATCGATTACGATGATGAGATAGATTATGCACTTCTGGAAAGGACAGTAAGCGGCAATTGGGGCAAAAAGAAGGGCTATAAAGCCAAAAAGGAAAATACGGAGAAAAGATTTATCAAACCAGATCCCAGAGAGTCCTATCTGTTGATCGATGGATACAATATGATCCACGCGTGGCCGGAATTCATGGAGCTCGCCAACGGCCGGGTGGAACTGGCCCGAGATAGGCTTCTAAACACCCTGGCAAGCTACGGGGAAATCGTAGAAATACCTATTACAGTGGTCTTTGATGCCTACCGTGTGCCGAAAGGCCGAGAACGTACATTGGAGTATCTCAACCTGCAAGTGGTCTTTACCAAGGAAGGCCAAACCGCAGATCAGTATATCGAGAAATTCGCGTATGAAAATAGTGATAGATACAGGATCAGGCTTGCCACTTCCGATGCTCTCCAGCAGATTGTAGCCCGAGCTGCCGGCTGTATAATAGTGTCGGCAAGGGAGTTTAAAGATGAAGTGCAGCAAACGATTACAAAGGCTATAGAAGATTACAACAAGCGCTTAAGCCTGCCTCCCAAACTGCAGGCGGGCTTATCCAAGACAGCTGTAGAGCGGATGCTCAAGCTTAAAAAAGAGTGGTCAACCGATCGGGAAGGTGATTGAAACATTGGATAAATCCATACCGTATTATCCTATAATCATGAAGCGCCCCAAAGGAACAGAAGTACCCAGTTTTGCCTTGCCCCGGGAATTTTCCTATGTCTTCTACAGGCCCGGAGATGAAATCGCTTGGGCCGATATTGAGACATCAGTGAATGAATTTGACAAAGTCGAAGATGCACTTGCTTATTTTAAAGAACGGTTCCTGCCGCATCCCAAGGAGCTCACAAGAAGATGTCTATTTGTTGAAAATGCTACCGGGGATAAGATCGCCACTTTGACTGCCTGGTGGGCCTACACAGGTACCCGCCGGGATCCGTGGCTGCATTGGGTTGCAGTTAAGCCTGAATACCAAGGCCATGGGCTTGGTAAAGCATTGGTATCCCGAGGAATGCAGCTGATGCTGGAGCTCGAAGGCGATCAGGATGTGTATCTCAGCACCCAAACCTGGAGCTACAGGGCAGTGGGCCTGTATAAGCAGATGGGCTTTACTTACACGGCCGAAAAAGGGATAGGAGGCCGTCCCAACGATCAGTATGAGAAGGCCGTGGAGGTTTTGGAGAAGTATGTGAGGTAGGAGTTGACTGGAGGGGAGGATCACTCCCAGTCTGCACTTTTTCGCCCACGAGAAATCCCGCACATAGGATAACAAAAACACAAATAGGATCCCATCCCTAAAGCTTTCAATTTCCCTTGAGCCCTGATTTTTTTGTGGGCCGCCCTAAGGCTCGCTGTGTTTTGTATTACAATCTTAGGAAAAGGTATGATTGCATTTGCCCCTTGAGTCTCAAGCATCTCATAACTCACGGATCCCTTCGAGTTCCTCCTTATAGGTAAGACCGTTTCATGAACGTGGTTCAGGCCGCGGTAAGCCCGGCTTCTATTTCACCCTATTCAAGCATACCGCTGTTAACAGGAGTTATATAGAATTGCACTGTTAAGATCCGATGTGTCACACCCTTATTGGCTTAACATGCAACATATCCTTCAGCTCCAGTCCCACCACCCAGGTGTCGGGTAAAACCCGATCGAAAGCAGCGGTGGTCCCAATAGAGTCTTTCATTTCAAACACTACCAACTCGGTTTTAAAATCAGGTATGAATACCGAAATTGCTACAACACGATTTTCACATATCATCGCATAAATATCCTCAAACATTTAAACAGTTAACCCGCCCTGTCACGGTTTTCTTTAAGGAAACGACTGTGGTATTTTGGACTTTAAGTGAAATGTCCAACCAATCAGGTTTGGAATTAGTCTGGGGGCTGTGTGAGTATATGCCGGCAGGATCTATGTTAGACGACTATTATACCGACTTATCAGACTTCGTGGAACACCGCGAAAGTAAATTCAATAAATTTATTTGCAGAAAAGACATGAATAGGGGAAGGAGTTGCAAATAGGGCGAAGAAGTACCACATTAATCCAATAATATATTCACGCAAATAATTAATGAAGACAACCATCTATAATTCGAAGCAAGATATGCTGCAATAGTCGTGACGCAAAGAACAGTCTTTACGACACTATTATTGCAGCAAATTGTGGACCTTGACCTTCCATGATAGGCTGACGCAACCGGTGAAAGGAGGAATGATACTCCCAGATAGGAGCTGAACGTGGATCCGTACATCCGGCTAATTAATGATTGGAGGATTACCAAAATGAGGTTTGGAAAATCGGGTTTGGTTCAAGTATTGCTAATTGGTATACTGACGCTTACATTTAGCAGTCTTTGTCTTGGAGCGTCATATTATGAGGCACCTATGTTAACGGAAATGGTGAAGGCGGGGAAGTTACCTTCGGTAGATGAGAGACTGCCGAAGGAACCTATCGTGATTACTCCAGTCGAAATGGTTGGCAGCTACGGTGGGACGATGAGAGTCGTAACCGTTAGACCCCAGATCATGGAGGATGGAGGATTAATCAATAACCATGAAACGATTATTCGTCTGGGAGCAGACGGCAAAACCATTGAGGCAAATCTAGCAACTGCATGGGAACTCAGTGAAGATGGTAAAACCCTAACCTTGAGGCTTAGAGAGGGCGTCAGATGGTCTGATGGCCACCCATTCGATGCAGATGACATCATGTTTTGGTACGAAGACATTGTTTTGGACGACGAATTAACACCTGTAAAGCCAAGGGTCTGGTCGCCGGGTGGATATTTGGTGGAGATAGAAAAACTCGATGATTACACATTGGAATTCAATTTTGCCGAACCATACCCTTTGGTGTTAACACATTTAATGCATAGCAACGGCTATGAAGGCGGCATGTTTTATCCTAAGCATTATCTGATGAAGTATCATTATAAATATGCCTCGGAAGAGGAGATTCAACAAGCTATAGCCGAGGGCGGCTTTGAAACATGGGCACAGATGTTTCTTGCTAAAGCCCAAATCAATGCTGGTAGTGGTCGGGCAGTTGAACCAGAGACTCCGACAGTGAAACCCTTCAAAGTTGTGGCCAAAACACTGGACAAAGTGATTTACGAGAGAAATCCTTACTATTGGAAAGTTGATACTGCCGGAAATCAACTACCCTATATAGATCGGTTAGAAGTGGAGATTTTGAAAGATCAAGAAATGGTCAACTTAAAGATAGTTGCGGGGGAAGTTGATTTCGCAGCATTCAATACAACCTTAGAGAATTATCCTTTATACAAGGAGAATGAGGACAACGCTAATATAAGAGTTCTACTTTGGCCAGATGTTTTTGGTGCCGAGTTGCTTATAATGCTGAACCTTACTCATCAAAACCCTGTCATTAGAGAGATATTCCAAGACATACGCTTTCGGGCGGCTTTGTCCCTTGGGATTAATCGGGAGGAAATGAATGAGCTGTTCTTCCTAGGGTTGGCTGAGCCCCGGCAAGCAACAGTAGTGCCTGCGTCAGCGTTTTATGAAGAAGAATTCGCTAATGCTTATGTTGAGTATGACCCCGACGAAGCAAACCGTTTGCTTGATGAGATGGGTCTAAACAGAGGTAGCGATGGTGTTAGACTCCGACCCGATGGAAAACCACTTGAAATATTGGCGGAATACACCGTAGTTGACACGCCACGGGGTCCAATGCTTGAGCTTGTTGCTGAGCAATGGCAAGTTCTTGGTGTAAAACTGAACATCAAGGAGATATCCGGCGACCTGCAAACCACTCGGGCACCGGGTAACCAAATGGATATGACAGTTTGGAACGCCGACAAAATGACGGATGTCCTTTTTCCGGCTACCCCTATGTGGGTGGTACCAATGGCCCATGGCTGGGAAAATAGTTGGTGCCCGCTTTGGGCCCAATGGTATGTGACCGATGGTAAGGCCGGTGAGGAGCCTCCAGAAGAGATGAAATTGCAGCTTGAACGGTGGGAGCTGCTTAAAACCTCAGTTGATGAGGCCGCAAGGGTAGAGGCAGGGAAAGCAATTCTAAGATCACAGGCGACCAATCTTTGGACAATTGGGACAGTGGGTCTGGCTCCACATCCTGTGATTGTCCGGAAGAACCTGCGCAATGTTCCAGATGAAAGCCTATATGGTTGGGATACTTTCTGGACTCAGCCGGCTTATCCGGAACAGTTTTTCTTTGATTAAACCTAGTATGTAATCCGCCAATACACCGAGCCCCAGGTCCGGTGTATTGGCGGGATTTTGAAGAGAGGTGCAATCATGGCCACATTCGTAGGCAAACGTTTGTTACTAATGCTTCCAACCCTTATTTTGATTTCATTGGTATCGTTTGTAATTATACAATTACCACCGGGTGATTTTCTTACATCGTATATAACCCAACTGAGCCAAAGTGGGGAAGTAGTCGACGAAGCAATGATTGCCGCTTTACAAAAACGTTATGGGCTGGACCGACCTTGGTATGCGCAGTATTGGTTATGGATGTCACGGGTGGTTAGAGGAGATTTTGGTCAGTCCTTTGAATGGGAACAGCCTGTGAATCAGTTGATTTGGGAAAGACTGGGTTTAACTGTAGCTATATCCGCTGCTACATTGGTATTTACATGGATTGTGTCCTTTACGATCGGGTTTTATTCAGCAACTCATCAATATTCAATTGGCGATTATTTTTTCACCTTTTTAGGATTTATGGGTTTGGCTACCCCGAGCTTCCTTTTGGCGTTGGTCCTTATGTGGATTGCCCTTAGGTATTTTGGGCTCAGTGTAGGCGGTTTATTTTCCCCAGATTATGCACAAGCGCCTTGGAGTTTTGCAAAGTGTGTTGATCTCATCAAACATTTAGCCATTCCAATGGTTGTTATCGGGGCGGCCGGAACAGCAGGTTCGATAAGGATTTTGCGAGCAAATCTTTTAGATGAATTGCAAAAACCCTACGTTCAGACGGCGCGAACAAAAGGAGTTCCCGAGTTTCGCCTCATCTTGAAATACCCCGTACGGATCGCCTTGATACCCTTTGCCAGCACTGTGGGATGGTCTTTGCCTTTATTGGTATCAGGAGAAACAATTACGGCCGTTGTCCTCAATTTACCTACCACTGGGCCACTTCTTCTTGGGGCCCTACGAAGTCAAGATATGTATTTAGCAGGCACTTTAGTCATGTTTCTAAGCTCATTGACTGTTTTGGGGACTTTGCTTTCGGATATTTTGCTGGCATGGTTGGATCCCCGTATCCGGTACGATTAAACTGGGAGATTTGGATAACTCGGAGGTGGGCTGGTTGTGGAAGTGACTAAACAGTTCAAAAAAGCAAACGTTTCCGATTCAAGTAAGGTGAAGCAGGCTCAGGAAATTTACGTTGCCAGTCAGTGGCAGTTGATTTGGCGCAGATTCCGAAGACACAGGCTAGCTATAGCCGGTGGAATAGTGGTAATTATTTTTTACATAGTGGCACTTTTTGCAGAATTTATAGCCCCCGGAGTGCCTACTAAATACGATGTGAAGTACAATTATGTTCCTCCAACACGTATACACTTTACATCAGAGGACGGCTTTTCCCTACGACCGTTTGTTTATGGTTACCGTAGAGAGATTGACAAAGAGACGCTGCGTCGAACATACGTACCGGATCGTACGTCAAAGCATCATATTCATTTTTTAGTCCGGGGCGAGAAATACAAGTTTTGGGGCCTCTGGGAGGCTGATTTGCATCTATTCGGTATAAAGGATTCCGGGGCACCTTTCTTCTTGTTGGGGACCGATCGCATGGGCAGGGATTTGCTAACAAGAATCATATACGGCACCCGCATATCAATGTCAATTGGTTTGGTTGGAGTCATCTCAAGTTTTGTCTTAGGCGTTCTGATTGGAGGTTTGTCAGGGTATAAGGGTGGGATAGTTGACACCGGAATTCAACGGTTGATTGAATTTGTTCGAAGTATGCCTACAATTCCGCTGTGGATGGCACTTAGCGCTGCGCTGCCACCTCATTGGCCGCCACTAAGGGTATATTTTGGAATTACTATTATTTTATCCTTAATTGGTTGGACCAGTCTAGCCCGGGTCGTCCGAAGCAAGTTTCTGTCGCTGCGTGAAGAGGATTTTGTGACGGCTGCGAGGCTGGATGGCTGCAAAGAAGCGCGCATTATTGTCCGGCATATGCTCCCGTCTTTTACCAGCCACATGATTGCGGCTATGACGCTTGCGATTCCCGACATGGTCCTGGCCGAAACTAGTTTGTCCTTTTTGGGACTAGGTCTCCGGCCACCTGTTGTAAGCTGGGGCGTACTCTTGCAGGATGCCCAAAACGTACGCACAGTGGCCCACAGCCCATGGTTATTGTTTCCAGGCTTGGCGGTAGTGTTGACAGTGCTCTCTTTCAATTTTCTGGGAGATGGGCTGCGAGACGCCGCTGATCCCTATGCAAGGTAGGTGACAACAACTATGAAACAGCTTTTAGACGTAAGGAACTTAGAAACTCAATTTTTGACTACCGAGGGATTGGTAAAGGCCGTTAATGATGTTTCCTTTTCTGTGAAGCCCGGCGAAGTTTTGGGTATTGTAGGGGAAAGTGGTTGTGGAAAAAGCGTCACGGCACAGTCTATATTGCAGATCCTGGGGCCAAACGGTCTCATCGTCAATGGCACGATTACGTTTCACTTCCAGGACGGTGATTCCGTTGATTTGGCAAAACTCGATCCAGTAGGTGCTGAAATCAGATCAATTAGGGGAAAAGAGATAGCAATGATTTTCCAGGAACCCATGGCATCTTTATGCCCGATATATACCATAGGTAATCAAATAATGGAAGGAATTTTACTACATCAGAATGTTGATAAGGACGTGGCCCGAGGAATAGCTATAGACATGCTGGAAAAGGTGGGAATATCCAACCCCCATAGGTCTATAGATAACTACCCGCACCAATTAAGTGGTGGGATGAAACAAAGGGCAATGATTGCTATGGCCCTGGCCTGCAGGCCCCGTCTACTTATCGCCGATGAGCCTACTACTACCCTTGATGTGACTATACAGGCCCAGATTCTCAATTTAATGGAAGAATTACAAAGGGAAATAGGTATGGGAATCATGTTGATTACCCACGACTTGGGGGTCATTGCAGAGACAGCAGACCATGTGGTGGTTATGTATCTTGGTAGAACTGTTGAATCTGCGCCAGTAAAAGAGCTTTTTCAAAATCCCTTACATCCCTACACACGGGCCTTGCTTCAATCCATTCCCCGGATAGGAACAAAAGCCGGGCAAAGGCTAGCCACTATAGATGGGGCAGTCCCCGATGCCTACAATATTCCATCCGGCTGTCCTTTCCATCCAAGGTGTGCGGACTTTGTGCCTGGTAAATGTGATGAAACAGTACCACCGTCGGTGGACGTTACTTCACAACATTCGGTCAGTTGCATTTTGGTAGGCGGTGAGGTGCACAAATATGGTTGACAATAGCTTAATTAGACTTGAGGGCCTTAGGAAGTGGTTTCCAATCCGTAAGGGTTTACGTAGAAAACCCAGCGGATATATTAAGGCCGTCGATGATGTCAGTTTTGATATAAAACAAAGAGAGACACTCGGATTAGTTGGGGAGAGTGGATGTGGCAAAACAACGATAGCGCGCTGTATGTTGAGGGCTATCGAGCCCACATCAGGCCATGTTTATTATAGAAAAGATGGTAGTTTCATAGATTTAACAGCGCTTGAGCCCGATGATTTGCGCAATATTAGGCAGGAAATGCGGCTCATATTCCAGGACCCATACTCATCTCTTAATCCAAGAATGACTGTGAGAAATCTGATTGCTGAACCATTGATAGTGAATGGTGTTGCACGTGGTGCCGAACTCGAACTCAAAGTCGCAGATTTATTGCAAAAGGTGGGGCTTCGGCCGGAATACATGCGGCGTTATCCCCATGCTTTCAGTGGAGGTCAAAGACAAAGAATAGGCATTGCACGGGCTCTTGCCCTTGATCCGAATTTCGTTATTTGCGATGAGCCTGTATCGGCTTTGGATGTCTCAGTGCAGGCGCAGATACTTAATCTATTGCAGGATTTGCAGACCGAAATGGGGCTGACGTATCTTTTTATTTCCCACGATCTTGGTGTGATACATCACATTAGCGACCGAATAGTAGTAATGTACGTTGGCAAGGTTGTGGAATTAGGTTATGCAGAAAGTATATTTCGCCGGCCGACACACCCTTATTCGGCCGCGCTCCTTTCTTCTGCTCCAGTGCCTAACCCCGAGTTACGGTCGGAAAAAGGACAGCGGGCGGTCCTTCGAGGGGAAGTCCCCGATGCTGGAAGCCCCCCTTCAGGTTGCTATTTTCATCCTCGTTGTTCCCACGCCCAAGACAAATGTCGAAACGAATACCCGGATCTTAGATCAATCTCTAATTCCGGTAACGGGGAGCACTTGGTAGCATGCCATTTTGCTGAACAATTCTCCTTCAAAGGAGTTTTTGATGATTTTGAAGCGGGGGGATCAACATGATGATTGGTTGCCAGATGGTTGCTTTTGCCGCCGAACTACCTGAATCGCTATATTGGGCCTTGGAAAAGGTTGCGGCTATGGGTTTCCTAGGTGTTGAAGTGGGGGCCAGGTTTGTTGATGAGCCAAGTAGATTTGCTGAATTTATTAAGGGAGTGCATTTAGATATCGCGGGCCTGCACACAGGTGCGGACCTATGGAACAGTGCTGTACTTAAGTCATCTCAGAACAGTTTTGTTCAGGTGGCCAAGTTGGCCGAGGACTTGAATTGCCCCAGAATAATTCTTAGCGGTATGGGACCACAAGATAGAAAACTAAGTGATGAGGGGCTTCGGGTGCAGGCAGAAGTCCTCAATAAGTTAGGTGTTATTGCGTCAGAACACGGTGCCAAAGTGTTATATCACAACCACGGCTGGGAGTTTATGGATGACGAGCGTGTGATTGGAAGTATCGTTGAGTTTACTGATCCAGCCGCGGTTGGGTTAGCTGTAGATCTTGGTTGGGCTGAGCATGCAGGTAGGGATCCTGTAGAAGTGATGGGGAAATACCAAGAGCGTATTGAGCATATCCATATTAGAGATCTTCGCCACGACAAATTTGTGGAGCTGGGCAATGGGAAAACTGATCTTAATAAGATTATTAGAAAAGTATCGGAAATTGGATATAGCGGCTGGTTGATTGTTGAAATGGAGCCTCATGCGCCTTCTTATGGTGGTTCGTTGGAACCTGCAGAAAGCATTGCTGTAGGTTATGGGTTTTTACAAGGGATTTTGCACAAAAGATCATAATGGGGCAGCAGGCCGGTACATTCTAACTGTTGCTATTGTTCTTTTGTATGGTCAGGGATGTTAAAGTTCATAACTTCATAGGGATCGATGCTGCTTACACAAAGGGAGGGGGAGGTTACTGTGGTTGTAAAAATAGGGGCCATAGGAACAGGTAGAAGGGGTAAAGACCATCTGAGACGTCTTGCACAAATGGATGATGTAAAGATCACGGCAGTCTGTGATATTTTACCCGGAGTGGCCCAAGAGGCGGCCGCTATCGGCAACTCCCGAAAGTACCTGGATTATCGTGAGATGCTTAAACAAGAGGAACTCGATGCTGTCGTCGTGGCTACGCCGGCCCCGGTTCATGCGGATCCAACGGTTTTGGCACTAGAACAAGGGATTCCAGTCATGTGTGAAAAACCCCTCGCTTGGACGTTGGATGACGCCTTGCGAATAGTGAAGGCCGCGGAAGAAACCGGATGTATATGTGAGACCGGCTATCAATGGAGACACAACGATTTCCTGCAAAAGGCATTGGATCGGCTCCGGGGTTCGGGTGTCGCCTTGGTACGTGGTACGTGGTATCATACGATTCCATTGGTTGAATCCATACGTGACGTGAAGACTGGGGGTGGACAGATTTTTGATCAATCCACTCATATCATAGATTTGTCACGATATTTCGCAGGTGATATCAGCACCCTTTATGGGGCCTACACCCTCAACGCTCGCACTAGAGCAGAATTCGACAACTATGAAAACTGGGATGGATATGCCGTCACAGTAAAATATATGTCCGGTGCTGTTGGGGGATTTACAGGTACATATGCCCTTTTTATCGGGCATGGCGAACCGGTTGTTTTGGATATTGTCGGTTCTGAAATTTTAGTGAAATTCCTTGGCGATCAGCTCACTATTACTACTCCTAGCGGTATAGAAACATTGGGTCAAGAAACTGCAGGCTTTACAGCCGGTGCAGATATTATAGGGAACTTTATTAAGGCTGTTCAGACAGGTGATCGAGATCTGATCAAATCGCCACCAAGTGATTCCATTAAAACTTTGGCCGCTACCATAGGTGCCAACCTTTCAGCCCAGACAGGGGATTTGATTTCTCCCGAGGAGCTTATTGCTAGAGCCTCTGCGGGGGAGAATATTGCAGCTGTTGACCTAACCTACTTATAACCAAGCAAAAGAAAGGAGAGTTAGCCATGTATCGAGGGCGCAGCGGCAGTGCAATCAAATCACACAATCGCTCACTTTTGCTCCGTTTACTTTTGCTGCGAGAGCCTTTGTCACGGGTGGAACTCGCCTCCATAACGGGATTGACTATTCCAACTGTTCACGGTTTGACAAAGGAACTGATGAAGGAAGACATTGTGTGTGAATTGGGTACAACCTCTCCCCAAGGCCGTGGGGCCGGTCGTAAAGCTTCTTTGCTTGGTCTTAAGCCCAAGTCCAAATTCAGCATCGGTATTGATCTTGGTGTAAGGACCACCAGGGTGGGACTCTTGGATATCAAGGGAGCGGTTGTAAATAAAATTGAAATTGTCCACGCTCAAGATGGCCCAACAGTTGATGAGAGTCTAGATAAGGTCTTTGAAGCCGCCGAGAAGATGATTGCCGAACTATCTTTTAAGTCTGATGACATTGTGGGGATAGGAGTGGGCGTACCAGGATTGGTCAACGTCAGTCGGGGATTCGTGCACCGCACTCCCAACTTGGGCTGGGAAAGGGTACCTATTCGCAGTTTGATAGAGAAGCGGTTGAGGCTACCGGTTGTTGTCGATAACAACATAAGGGCTATGGCATGTGGTGAGCGTATGTTTGGTCAGGGCCGCGAAGAAGCTAATTTAATTTCATTTTTCGTTGGTCCCGGCGTAGGAGCGGGGATCTTGATAAATGATCGTATTTTTAGAGGTGCCAAAGATGGCGCTGGTGAGGTGGGTCATACTCTCATTGATCCCTCAGGCCCTATATGTCGCTGTGGCCGTCGAGGCTGTTTAGAAGCAGTAGCCTCTAATACAGCTGTGCTCAGGAGAGTTCGGAAAATAGCGGAAGAGGGTCTTGATGAGGATCTGCGCGTCCGGATTCATAGAAAAACGAATGACCTCGATATTGAAGATGTTATCAGCTGGAGCGAGCAAGGCAATATGTATTGCCGGCAAATTTTAAAAGAGACAGGCCGACTTTTAGGAGAAGGAGTCGCCAATTTAATTAACCTATTCAATCCTGAGCTGATCATAGTCGGAGGGCAGCTTTTTGAGTCTGGCGACCTAGTTTTTGCAGAACTTGTGGAAACGGCACGACAGAAAGCATTTTCCATCCCTGATGAAAGTGCAACTATACTAAAGACCGAATTCGGTAAAAATCAAGGGGTGGTAGGCGCAGGTGCTCTGGCATTAAAGGAATTCTTTTATTCCGCCGATGCCCCAGAATCTGCCTATGTATCAGCGGTAGTCAAATAGAAGGAACTTATTTAGTTATAGAATCTTGGTAACGGAGGAACGTATATGAAAGTGACAAAAGGCCTTAACTCACCGGAAAGAAGATGGCTTGGTATGATACCGTTGTTTGATCCTGCGGATGGCACTACTATACTAGCGCCTGACGGAGAAGGAGTTGGACACTGGAAAGGGGCATGCAGCGCCGTATATGACGATGAAGCCGGAAAGTTTTACCTGTACTACCGGGTTCGATCTCCACGTCCTATTAGAGGCGGTGAATGTCGCATTGCGGAAAGTACAGATGGTATAGGGTTCACTGACATCTGGTCTGCAACAAAAGAGGACTTCGAAACAACATCTATCGAGCGATCAGCTCTAATCAAGTGCCTAGATGGAAAATGGCGCCTATATGTCAGTTATGTGGATCCCAAGGACAATAGGTGGCGAACAGACATGCTGGAAGCAGAGCACCCGCGAAATTTCACCCCAAAAAACAGGAAGAAAATTTTTACCGCTGATGATATTGACGGTGAGGGTGTGAAAGATCCCTACGTGATTATTGTTGGTGGGCTGTATTACATGATTTTAAGTTACGCAACAAAACCTATTTTCCAAGATGAGGATAAGCTCGGTGTTATGCACGATACCGCTGATGTCTATAATACAGGAGTCTGTAAATCCAGCACAGGATTGGGTATAAGTCACGATGGAGTCAACTTTACCTGGTTGGGAGATATTTTTGCCCCAGGGGATTCAGGTTGGGATTCCTATGCCTCTCGTATAGGTACAGTAGTTTACACACCGCCTGTGTTTACAGCACTTTATGATGGAAGTATCGATGTAAGTGAAAACTACGAAGAAAAAACAGGTCTTGCCATCAGCTACAACCTCAAAGATTTCCAAAGAATTACCCCAGAAGGGCCGGCTTTGACCTCTCCTTATGGCTCCGGATCGCTTCGTTATGTTGATGTGGTGGCTTTTAAGGATGAACTCTTCTACTACTATGAGATGGCGCGTCCCGATGGTTCCCATGAACTGAGGCTCAATCGTGTAAAGAGGTGATGGTATTGAAAATAGGGCTCTTGACTAACAGTTTAACTGCTGTAGGCTGGGATTTAGAACAAATTGCTGCTTGGTCCAGTGAGCATGGCATCAACCACCTAGAAGTGGGGCCGGCGGTGCCGTTGGATTTAGAGCTTTTTGAACGTATACAAAATAAATACGATGTTACCGTCAACGCCCTTATTTATTGTCGCAACTTTTTATCGAATGATGCTGAAGAAGCAAAGCACCACATAGAACAACTCAAAAGATGAATTGAAATCGCCGGAAAAATGGGAGAAACACTCGTGGTTGCATCCACTGGTAGACCATCTAATATTGACATGGTTACGGGTCTAACCGCGGGCTTAGACGAGGTAGTGCAATTTTTAACTGAAATGCTTGAGATTGCCGCCAGACATAATGTGCGGCTCGCTATAGAAAACTGTCCTGTTATGGGTAATATAGCGGTTTCCCCTTACATGTATGAATTGCTTTTTGAGAAGATTCAAGATCGTGGTTTAGGTTGGGCATATGATCCTTCTCATTTGGCTTTTCAATTTTGCGATGTTTATGCACCACTGGAGGATTTCAAGGAACGCATTTACCACGTGCATGCTAAAGACACATACATTGATCAACAGCTTTTGGCGAAAATGGGAACCACAGCGGAACAGCATTGGTGGCATTATTGCCTACCCGGCAAAGGTGTCGTTGATTGGACTAAATTTCTAGAAGTGTTAAGGGGAAGCGGCTATGATGAGGTTGTAAGTATTGAACATGAAGATTCCAATTGGGAAAAGACTCCAGAGCTGGTCACAGAAGGTATTTTACTTTCCAAAAAACATCTGGAACATAGTATGAAACAGCACAAAAGCCAATAACATAAGAGGTGATGGTGTGAAACGACCTAACATTATATTTATTATGGCCGATGATCATGCTGCACATGCCATGAGCTGTTATGGTAGTGAAATCAATGAAACTCCCAATCTCGATCGTATTGCCGATGAAGGCATGGTTTTAGAGAACTGTTTTTGTGTCAATTCAATATGTGCCCCCAGCCGGGCGGCAATTCTAACGGGAAAGCATGGTCATTTAAACGGTATTAAAACCTTAAGTGATCGATTTGATGGTCGCCAGCAAACGTTCCCCAAAATTCTGCAGGCTGCCGGCTATCAAACAGCTATCGTGGGCAAATGGCACCTGGGAGAAGGTGGACACAGCTCACCTACGGGCTTCGACTATTGGAATGTGCTTCCCGGGCAAGGTGACTATGTAGATCCAGTTATGATTAAAAACGGGGAGGAAGTACAGTATAAAGGATATGTGACAGATATCATCACTGACTTATCTTTGAAATGGCTGCAAGAGCGGGATCCACAACAGCCCTTTATGCTTTTATGCCATCATAAATCTCCCCACAGGCCGTGGATTCCTTCGAAAGCCCATGCCTCCATGTATTCGGATACAGATATACCACTGCCTAAAACCTTCAATGATGACTACTCCAACCGTTCTCAGGCTGCAAAGGAAGCCCGCATGCGGATTGAATGTGACTTCAATTATATTGATCTTAAGCTGGAACCTCCTACGGGGGTTTCGGAGTGGACTAGCATTGTGCCCCCCGAGGATCTGGACGGTTTCTCCCTGAAACCCGCCGAAAGTGATGAGGCAGTGACTTTTAGCTCCCACCGGGAACTCAAAGAATGGATGTACCAGCGTTATATCAAAGACTACCTTCGCTGCATCGCTTCTATAGATGACAATGTCGGTAGGATATTGAACTTTCTTGACACGGCGGGATTGGCCGAAAATACCATAGTAATCTACACCTCTGATCAGGGCTTCTTCCTTGGCGATCACGGCTGGTATGACAAACGCTTTATGTATGAGGAATCTCTTCGTATGCCCTTTGTGGTGCGCTATCCTAAGGAAATTGAGGCCGGCAGTCGCCACAATGCCATGGCCTTAAATCTGGATTTTGCCAGTAGCTTTTTGGATTATGCGGGTCTGGAGATTCCCGAGGATATGCAGGGTGTTTCCCTGCGGCCCATTTTCCGGGGAGAAACACCTGCCGACTGGCGGACATCAATGTACTACAGGTACTGGATGCACCTTGCCCACCATTACGTGGCAGCACACTACGGTATGCGCACTGAGCGCTATAAATTGATTCACTACTATGGGGAGGCGCTGGGTACAGCCGGCAGTATAGATGAATCCAAAGAACCGGAGTGGGAGCTCTTTGACTTGCATGCCGATCCTGATGAGATGAAAAATCTCTACCACGATCCTGTTTACAAAGACTTAGTCCAGGAATTAAAGACAGAGCTCTATCGTCTAAAAGATGAAGCCTTGGATTTCGAATAGTCCCTAAAAGCATATATTGGCATGACGGCAAGCCCTCGCCTGCAAGGTGGGGCTTGCTTGCCATATTTTCTAAATCCAAATTGCGGCCTAGTGCCGCTACTCATCCCTGTAGGTCACAAGATATCCAATCACACTGCCAATAACTGCAGGTGCAGCAAAAGCAGAACCTCCCAGCTCCAACAGTATTACAGAGGCAGCAAGGGGCACTTTAGCAATTCCAGCTAAAGCGGCCCCCATGCCGGCAATGATCAAAGGTGCGGTAAACCTCAATCCCACTAATCGGTTTACCAGTGTCCCTGCTAAGGAACCAAGAAACAAAGCTGGTACAACCAAACCTCCGCTTTGACCGGAACCAACAGTACTGGAAGTGGCAAGGGTTTTAGCAAAAGGCAAAAACAAAAGCATACCTATAGAAATAACCCTACCCTGGAGCAGATCCTGAATAAAGTCAAGCCCAATACCACCGGCCGATGGAGCAAGCATTAATACCGTACTTGTTAAAATACCGCCCAAAATAAGTCTCAGCCGTACCTGTCGGATCTTTTGAAATCCATTCTCCGAAAAACTGTATACCTTAATAAATACCAGGGAAAGTAAAGCACTGACAGCGGCAGCTGAAATAATGTAAGGTAAATCATTTATTCTGGGCTCATAATAAGGTATATTCAAAAGTGCACCACCAGTTTGCATTTCACCATAGACCAAACTGCCAATTATGGATGATGCTAAAGTTGGAAGCACTTCTTGATACTGCAAAGCAGATACGGTCTCAATTACAAACAAACCTGCCCCAACCGGTGATCCGAAAGCAGCTCCCAGCATGGCAGAAGCGCTGCAAAGAACCAACAAACGGGAGTCCTTGCTGAACAAGGACCGAATGCCGGGTAATTTGTTTATTCCTCCGCCTAACCAAGCGCCGATCATCAACGCAGGCCTTCAGTGCCCCCGCTGGCACCGAATCCCAAAGTGGCTACAGTGGCTGCCAATTTGCTGAAGGCGGTCGTTAATGAAAAATCCGTGTTCCTCTCCGAAACTGCTCTTACAAACTGCTCAGCACCGCTGCCTAAAACGCGCTTATCCCAATGAGTAATCAGTGCCATGCACAGGCCAGCCGCAG
>JAAYQZ010000144.1 GCA_012519025.1 Bacillota bacterium | reverse complement strand
TACTCCGCAGAAAACCGTAGTGGTGGGGGCAAAACCAAAGCTTTCGGCAAGGGAATAAAACACTTGGCCCTCAAAGAGGAACGCCAGCATCCAGGCGGAAAATAACGATTGGACAAGGATGGATAAATTCCGTTCATTTAGCTCTATGTGCAACACGATTTGTGAATCTTCATCCATCATCTCGCCCTCCCGATACGACCGCTACAGTTTTTGTGTGTTCCATTGTCTGGCTTGTAAGTAATTCTGCCGGCAGCCACATGGCCAGCCACCCTCATTCTTCGCCCACTTATACCGGGGTGGACCAGGATCCTGCCTCCAAAAAAGCCTTAGATATCGCACCCGTGGTCACCGTAACCATTACAGTACAAGTATATCACACTGGACTTGGGGAAGAGGCCATTTTCTACCGCCGAGTATGGTAGTATCCTTGGTTGACATCTCCCAACTCCAATTGGTTGCTTAAGCCTGGGAGATTACTGATGCGGATGAGCTAAGAGGCGTTCTGCTAATCCGGGCCCCAGGTGGATCGGCTTATCTGTAGCACTGACACTAGTTGGATCATGGCTATGGAAGAGAATCCTGTCATCTCATCCTCAGTGTAAATCTCCACTGAGGCGATCCGCTTTGGCGCGACGGCGATAAATAGATTGAATGCGGGCTAGGAGCAGCGTCTCTACCTTTCGTTGCTCCTCTAGGCCAACCGCCCTCTCTAGCACCGAAAGCAGGTGTCGCGCATCTTTTTCTTACTCACGGTTTGGATAGAGGCGATATTTAAAGGTTTTGAACATGAACATCTCATCACCTCCCCCGTTGTCCCTTGCCCTATTTTTGATACTCAATAGACACATAATTTTCCTCGGCTTCATAGGCAAAGTTCAGTATGCTGTTACCCTTGAAGGCCAAAAACTGTACATGATCGCTTTCTGCATCTGGTTCAGCGTCAAAACTGAAGCCCGCTGCTGTCAATTCATCAATGTAGCTTTTGACCACATTGGCATTCTCTACCGTGATCTCAAGATATATATTGCCATCCTCCCGCAGGATTTGACCAATGTGCCCCTTAAACTGCGGAACTCCGGGCAGGTCTGCAGAGGGCCATGCTTGTCCTTCACCCTCCGGCATCTGAGGCCCGCCGCCGGAGACGCCTTCCAATCCGGTCAGAATGATGTATACGGATTTCTTTCCGGCATATCTTGGGTTAGGATTCATAGCGTCTTTACTAAGCATCATATTATAACCGACAACATCCATTTTGGCAGAAATCATATAGCCGCCCGATGTTTCGATTGTGCTTAAATCTTTTGCATCCTTCAGTGCGTCCTCATAAAGATCACACAGCGTGTCAATGTCATTGTCACTTACATATGCAACTTCCAGACCCTTATTCGCAGGGTTTTCCCTCACATCAAGTATCTCGGCGTCCGCCGCCAGCGGCAAAACTTCCTTGGGATAGCTAGCCGGGAGTGTCTTGGAATCAGAGGGGGTTTCGATTGGAGGTGTTTTGAGGTCACCGGTGATTTGACTTTGTTTGGGCACATCCGAGGCCGACACGCCGCCTGCTTCGGTTACAGCAGGTCCTTTTGCCCGGCAACCGGCAAGCGCCAATATTAATACAGACACCAAAATTGAAGATAAAATTTTCTTCATATGAATCTCCTCCTAGCGTTTTATCATCAAAATACAATTCATCATTCAGAAAAAAGCTCATGCCTTATTTTAGGATGGTAAACTTGCCGATGAGGGGCAGCTGTTTTGCTTTCCCCCCAAATCCATTAACGAGCCCCATAACGCCCAGTATCAAAATACCGATTCCGAAAACCGGCATCAGCATCCAGCCGATCACGGGGATGATCCCTAAGATCACGTTTCCCGCTACCCCTGTAACCAGAAGTAAAAGCGACTGATTGGCATGAAATTTGGCATATCCTGATTCTGGGCAGACAATCAGCGGAAGGAAGAACAGAAAATAGGAAAGACCTGCCATCGTCTTGTTCTTTTCAATATCTTCTGGGGTATAGGCATTTTCCTGTGCCACTATCTGCTCTTGATTTTTAAGATTGTTTTCAAGCTCTGTCATAATAGATTCCTCCATTTTTCTCACGGTTTGCTTTGTGTTATTTGACCCTCTCTCTAAAACTGCCACCGGGCATGGGAACTGATCAATCACCGATAAATGAATCCTTTCATTTTGCATCAAAGAGCAACTGGTTAATGAAATTGAGAGTGGGTTATATTCATTGTGTAAGAAGCGGACGCTATATAATAGCGGATAAGAACTCAAATCCATTCAATTATGCTCATTGCTATTTGGGTAATCGAGTAGGGTGACGCCCTTGCCTACGGTTTGTCTTCCCGCTAGTTAGGCGACAGGGTTTCTTTCAACCCAGCGGCTCAGCAGATATGTGGGCACATGCAAAAAGCCCCTATATTCGTCTCCGGATGCAGGGGCTCGTTCCTATTTATTTATTAATCCATCGTCTTTCGATATTGGGATGGCGTCATGCCTGCTTGCTCCTTAAAAAACCTCGCAAAATTGCCGGGATATTCGAAGCCGCAGGATAAAAAAGCTTGGGCTACACTCAAGTTTTTATCCCGAAGTGCTTCCTTGAGCCGGGTTACCTTGATCTCTTGATAATACCTATACGGAGTCATTCCGGCATGCCTTTTAAACAGCCGCACAAGGTGGGAAGGGCTTAAGCAAGCAGCCTCTGCAACCTTGCCAATATCAAATTTTTCCCGCCAGTTGTTTTCAAGATACTCTCTGGCCTTTGCAACCTCTGATTTACCCTGATATATCCTGCTTGTAAAAAAGATGCTTACCATATACGCCATTTGACCGTCTGGACCCGAGACAGGAAAATTCAGGATATCGGTGTAGATCGCCTCAATATCATAAACAGCATTTCGTGTCTTATACCACTCCCAAAAATTCTCCAATGGAATTCGGACATCCGGAATCAGAACAATCTCACCCTGAAAAGCTCTAGGAATTCCATCTTTAAGCTCGGGCTGTCCGTTTGCGAAGGGGTCACGAATCAGATTGTATTTCCCCATAATCTGAGAGGTATCCTTGATGTTCCACATCCTAAGCACGGCATCGTTGATGAAAACGATGTCGCCGTTCCGCTTGAATATCTGAATGGGGATAGGAAAGAGCTCGGCTGTTTGAAAAAGTCGTTCTTCTAATTCGTAAACAGTAGATATAGAAGCTGTCGGAAAAGGCTTGATCTGTCCTGACTGTTGCCTGCTATCGCATGAGCCCGTCTGTAAGGTCTTTCTGTACTCCGATGGCGTCATCCCAATCTTTCTTTTGAAAGCTTCTGCAAAGCGACCGCTGTAATCCGCACCGCACGACGTAAATGCCTCGCTGATACTGAGGTTTGAATCCCCCAGAGCTTCCTTGATCTTCTTAACCTTGATCTCTTGATAATAGCTGTAAGGTGTCATCCCGATAAATCTCTTAAACAGCCGCACCAGATGATGGCGACCCAGGCCGCTATGCTTTGCAATTTTATCCAGATCAAAATCATCCAGCCAGTGGGTGTCGATATACTCCCTAGCCTTGATGGTTTCCATCCTCGACTGATAAATACGCTTTGTCAAAAATACCGTGACAACATAAGCTACCGTTCCGTCCTCACGCAACAGCGGAAAGCTGGTAATATCTTGATACATCTCATGCTCCATGGGTTTACCTCGCTGGGACAGGTAACGGTTGTCGATTTCCTCAAAGGGTACCCTGACATCGTAAACGGAGAGAATCTCTCCGGAAAACACACGCTGTAAATAGTCTGTTAAGCCCAGTCTGTCATTGATAAAGGGGTCTTGCAGGACGTTGAATTTCCCGATAATATTCGAGGGATCAAGGATGTGGAAAACTTCGCAAAATACCGTGTTCACAAACAAGCAGACACCGTCTGGAGAAAACACTTCCACTGGAATGGGAAAAAGACCAAGCACAGAAAAAAGGGAATCTTGCTCCTCTAAAAGTGCGTGAAAAGAGGAGGCGTCTTTCTTCCTGCGCCTGTCTAAAGGTTTAGGAGAAGCTGCGGGTATCAGCCACATATGTCTTTTTCTGATAGCTCCCTCGATCCGCCCCGCAACCAAATGATAAGTAATGGCGCGAGCGGATATACCCCATTTCTCCGCCGCTTCCTTGACTGTAATATAGTCCATCATACCACCCGCTTTTGCAAGGTTTATATAGTTTTATTATACTTTTTTCTGAGGAAGAATAGAAGATTCTTGCTGGAGATATGAAGAACACAACGGCAAAAAGGCCAAAGTTCCCTATGGCCCAGTTACAGGAAAACGAGCCGAGAGATGTTCTATCGCCTGCATCTAACCCAAGATATTTCCTTAGGAAATTGCAGGAAGTTACAGCGATCTGGGGAATACGACGTGCATCGAATTCTTCGACAAGGATATCCGACTCTGCCGGTCATATGGCTATGAAGTCCGTGGACAAACAGACTATCACCCACGAGGCGTAACCACCCCAATTATGAATGTCAATCAGAAAAATGAGCACCTACTAGCCACGTTCATTGAACTTAGATTACCAAATTTCATCTTGGCTCAGAAGCTATAGCGGTAGAAGTCGAATTGTGTCAGGAGACTTTAGACAAGGTCGAAGCGATTTTAGCCTATAGGATAGAAGAAAAGGATCGCTCCAAAAGACCGGAAACTGAATGTTTAATACGCTACATATAGAATTCCGGGTTAGCCGGCATTCCATGTGCAACTGAGCCCCAACAAGGCCACCCTGCAGTTCCTGTTCCAAAAAAGACCTGCAAAGCCGATTCCGCCTTAGCTTGAGCAATAGCAAACAGGAAATTCGCAGCCATTTAACCTTGAGCCGTTCTGGCCCTGATATTTATGATGCCGGGTTTAGTATACGCTTAAGAAACTCCCGGGTCCGCTCTTGGAGGGGATTATTAAAAATCTGCTCCGGTGAACCTTCTTCGGCGATGACCCCACTATCCATGAAAATCACCCGGTCGGCTACTTCTTTGGCGAATCCCATTTCGTGCGTAACCACTAACATAGTCAACCCGGATTCTGCCAGTTGTTTCATAACCTTAAGGACTTCTCCTACCGTCTCCGGATCCAACGCAGAGGTCGGTTCATCAAAAAGCAT
>JAAYQZ010000143.1 GCA_012519025.1 Bacillota bacterium | reverse complement strand
GACAGCAACTGAACCCCTGGCTTGGCTTTTTGGCTTCCGGTATTGTCACAGGAATCTTTGGCGTTTTAGTAGGCTTGTCGGTTTCTCGACTTAGGGGACGGTATTCTGCTATCGCCACGATTGCCCTGGGGCAAACCATGAAAGTGCTGTTTGAAAACTGGGAAAAGGTAGGTGCTGCCACAGGTTTAATGCTGCCTTTGGGTACAGAGGGTCTGCGTCATTTCCAATTCCATTCTGTAAAACTTCCCTACTACTACATCGGCCTGGCCATGTTGTTTGCCGTAATTGCCTTTATGCGCTATATGGAAGCGAATCGATTAGGGTACTATTTTAAGGCACTCAGGGAAAATGAGGACGTGGCTTCGGCTATGGGTGTCAACCGCACCGTTTATAAGCTGATTGCCATCGGTATCAGTGCCGCTATTACCGGCATGTGTGGAACATTCCTGGCCCAATACAGCTTGTATGTGGAGCCTGAGTATATGTTTAACCACAACATTTCGGTCACCATTGCATTGATCGCCGTATTCGGTGGTGCGGGCAATATTGCCGGTCCCATTTTGGGTGCGGCCATATTAATTCCCGTTTCCGAGCTGACCCGAGCTTGGATGGGTGCCAGCGGCACTGGAATTGACCTAATGATTTATGGTGCCTTCATTGTCCTTATCTGTGTATATCAACCACAGGGGCTCATGGGCATTGTCGATACCGCGGCAAAAAAAGCCGGGGCCTTGCGAAAAGGAGGCAAAGCCAGTGGCCAAGTTAGTGGTTAGCGGCGTAACCAAACGTTTCGGGGGGCTTGTGGCCGTCAATAATGTATCTTTTTCTTTGGAATCCGGTCGTATTTTAGCACTGATTGGACCCAATGGTGCCGGTAAAACAACTCTATTTAACTGCTTGACGGGTTTTTACAAAGTCAATGCCGGTACAGTTGAATACAACGGAACTAATATTACTAACTGGACCCCGAACCGGATCGCAGTTTTGGGTATTTCCAGGACCTTCCAAGTAGTTCAAATACTGCAGGGTATGACGGTGCTTGAAAATGTGCTGGTTGGGGCTTACTTGAGAAATGCAAACACCGTCGCCGCGACCGATAAAGCAATAGAGGCGCTGGAGCGGGTGGGTATGGCCCACCAGGCACATGAGCTGGCGGCAAACCTGACTCTGCCGGCAAAGAAACGCTTAGAAGTGGCCATGTCCTTAGCGACAGAACCAAAGGTACTGATGCTTGACGAATCCATGGCAGGCCTCACTCCCACGGAAATTGCCAATGCCACCCAGCTTTTGAAGCAGTTGAGAAGTGAAGGACTTGCGTTAATTGTTGTTGAGCATGTAATGGAAGCTGTTATGCCTATTGCAGACAGTGTTATTGTACTTGACTCAGGGACAAAAATTGCTGAAGGCTCACCTAGGGACGTGGTATCAAATCCCCGGGTGATCTCAGCCTATCTAGGTGATAAATATGCTGAGCGTGTCCAATATTAGTGCAGGTTATGGCGGAGTCCCCGCCCTGCACGGTATATCTCTTCAAATCGAAAAAGGGGAAATCGTCACGATTATCGGATCAAATGGTGCAGGGAAATCCACTATCGCAAGAACTTTGACAGGATTGGTAAAACCTACTGCAGGAACTATAACATTTGATGGGGCATCGATTGGGAATCTAGAGACCCACGAGATCGTAGCCCTTGGGCTCATCCATGTGCCTGAAGGCAGACACGTTTTTGATAAACTCACTGTGACAGAGAATCTTTTGCTGGGGGCTTATACACTTCCGTCAGAGGCAGAAAAACAGGAGCGGCTGGATTACATTCACGACATGTTCCCCATTCTTAAAGAGCGACACAGACAAAAAGCCGGCAGTCTCAGCGGCGGTCAGCAGCAAATGCTGGCCATAGGCAGAGGATTGATGGCCAACCCTAAACTGCTGATCCTAGATGAACCTTCATTGGGATTGATGCCCAAATTGGTTGAAGAGCTGTTTGAAACTATAGATGCCATCTGCCGCACCGGTGTTACGATGCTGTTGATTGAACAGAAGGTTTTAGAAGCCCTGGAAATGTGCCACAGGGGCTATGTGATCCAAAACGGTCGCATAGTTGCCGAAGGACAGGGCAGCGAACTTGTTGAAAGCGAAATGGTCAGAAAAGCATATTTAGGCATGTGAAAATCCCGCGGGATGCCCGGATCCCGCGGGATTTTATTTCGACCTAAAATACCAATCGACGCCTACCTAACCGTAAAGCTGAATTCCCCCACATCCTCCGGTGGCACAATTTGGATCCCCTGATCTGTTCTGTTGTATGTGAAGCCCTTCCACAACAAAGGTTCTTCATTTAAAAGCTCGAATTTATTCCGCATGATCAGGCTCCACGGTTTCTTGGCATCGGCAACTACTACATTGTATCGTTCACCCTGTCTTTGGATGGTGATCTCCATTTGTGCATCACCATCAATACCGTATACCAAACAACCGGCAGTTCCTTGATCGGCGATTTCAAATGCGTGAAATGTCACCCCATCGGTGTAATCATAATCCGGCACACTGTCACTTTTTCCCACGGAAATAATGGAATTTTCCTTAACCATAAGCGGCAGGCTCATATAATCATGCTGTTCCTTCACCCAGCGACCCCCATCTACAATTTCATTGGAGAGAATATTTGTCCATTTCCCCTTAGGCAGGTAATAGTCTACCTCACCTTCAGGGTTGAAAATAGGAGCGATGAGCAGCGATTCACCCACCATATACTGGCGATCCAAATAATCGCATCCCGGATCACGGGGGAATTCCAAAAACATGGCCCGCATAACAGGCAGCCCCCGCTGCGCTGCTTCCAATGCGGCAGAAAAAACATAGGGCATGAGGCGACATTTGAGTTTGGTGAAAAACCGCAGAACATCCACCGCTTCCTCATCAAACAACCAGGGAACTCTATATGATCTGCTGCCGTGCAGCCGGCTGTGGGAAGATAAAAGCCCAAAAGCAACCCAACGTTTGTATAAGTCCGGTGTGGCAGTGTCTTCAAATCCGCCGATATCGTGGCTCCAGAAACCAAACCCGGATAGACCCAAGGAAAGACCGCCCCGCAGACTTTCTGCCATAGAAGGATAAGTTGCCGCACAATCTCCTCCCCAATGGACGGGAAACTTTTGGGCACCGGCAGCAGCAGACCGGGAAAACAATACTGCGTTCCCCTGTCCCACCTCATTTTCCAGAGCCTCAAACACAACTTTATTGAAAAGGTATGCATAGTAATTGTGCATCTTTTTAGGGTCGGAACCATCAAAATATACGACATCAGTGGGGATTCGCTCACCAAAATCCGCTTTGAAGCTGTCGACACCCATATGCACCAATCGACGCAGGTGATCAGCGTACCAACGGCAGGCGGCAGGGT
>JAAYQZ010000142.1 GCA_012519025.1 Bacillota bacterium | reverse complement strand
TAATCAATCTTGCCATGGTGGGTGCCATGTGGTTCGGAGCCAATAGGATCGACAGCGGTGTTCTGCCTGTAGGTAATTTGACAGCTTTTTTGGCATATATCATGCAAATCCTTATGTCAGTTATGATGTCAATGATGATGTTTACTATGATTCCTCGAGCAGCTGCTTCAGTTGAGCGTATTGGAGAGGTGTTGGAACTGGAGTCTTCAATTCGACCACCGGTGGATGCCAGAGTCCCGGAGGGTGAGGTGTCCAGTATAGAGTTTCGGGATGTCGAGTTTATCTACCCCGGTGCTCAAACTCCTGTATTGTCAGGTATAACTTTTAGCGCCCACGCCGGCCAAACCACGGCCATTATCGGCAGCACCGGCAGCGGCAAGTCAACTCTGATCAACCTAATACCGCGTTTGTACGATGTATCCGGGGGTAAGGTACTGGTGGAGAATATCGATGTGCGTGATTGGCCGGAAACAGAACTGCGGGAAAAGATAGGGTTTGTTTCACAGCAGGCGTTTTTATTTAGCGGGACAGTCGGGGAAAATCTGCGATATGGCAAAGACGATGCTAAAGAAGCGGAGCTGTGGCATGCGTTGGCCACAGCCCAGGGCGAACAATTTGTCAAAGATATGGCAGGTGGCCTTGAAGCCCCGGTGGCCCAAGCTGGGACAAACTTATCCGGTGGGCAAAAACAGCGACTGGCTATTGCCAGGGCGTTGGTCAAAAAACCGAAAATTTATATCTTTGACGATAGTTTTTCTGCACTGGATTTCAGAACAGATGCCGCGCTGCGGGCAGCTTTGGCTCAAGAAGTGGAAGATGCTGTGGTTATAATTGTGGCCCAGCGGGTGAGCACCATCATGCATGCTCACCAGATCATTGTTTTGGAGGACGGTCGTATAGCAGGTATAGGTAAACATAAAGAGCTTTTGGAGACATGTGATGTGTACAGTGAAATTGTATTTTCGCAACTTCCGGAGGAGGAAGCGGTATGACAACATCTTCCCATAACTCCAAACATGAACAAAACACCCAAGAACAGACTCGGATGGGAACCGCGAGTGGACCGCGGTTTAGGCCGGGGGGTGGTCGAGGACGGGGTCCTAGAGGAGCACTGATGCCGGGAGAGAAGGCCAAAGACTTTTGGGGTTCGCTAAAAAGGGTGGCCGGATATCTGAAGCCGTATCAAGTGCATCTGCTGGTGGTGGTTTTTCTCACCTTAAGCACTGTGGGGCTTACAGTTGCAAGGCCCAGAATCCTCGGGCTGGCCACAAATTTGCTTTTTGAAGGTGCAATGGGTAGGCAGTTTCCTTCCGGGGCGACTCAAACAGAAATTGTCGAAGAACTGAGAAGTACTGATCAAAATCAACTAGCAGATATGCTGTCTAAAATGACAATTACCCCGGGTCAAGGGGTCGATTTTACCGCTGTCCGAAAAGTGCTTACGTTGTTAGCTGCTATCTATATCGCTAATGCACTATTTGGTTGGCTCCAGCATTATATAATGGGCTATGTGTCTCAGCAGACTGTATATGAGCTGCGCAAGGAAGTTGATGCAAAACTTTCCCGGCTGCCGCTGAAATATTATGATGATAACACCCGTGGAGAAATCCTAAGTAAAGTGACAAATGACATAGATAACATTGCGAGCACACTCCAGCAAAGCCTCACCCAGTTGGTTTCAGCCGTCTTTACGGTCGCAGGTGTCATGGGTATGATGCTGATCATCAGTCCGCTGTTGGCCGGTATTGCTTTGATATCACTGCCGCTCAGTGGGCTGCTTACTGCTTTCGTTGCAAAGCGGTCCAAGAAGCAGTTTACTGAACAGTGGAACAGCACCGGTGTGCTGAACGGCCACATTGAGGAAATGTATACAGGCCACGGCATTGTTAAGTTGTTTAACCGGGAAGAAAATGCGTTGGCAGTGTTTGATAGGGAAAACGAGCGGCTCTTCCAGGCAAGTTTCATGGCACAGTTTATATCAGGAACTATTCGACCGGCCATGCAGCTCCTTAACAATCTCAACTATGTAGCAATTTGTGTAATCGGAGGAATGCGGGTTGCAAGTGGTAGCCTTTCTCTTGGGGATGTTCAAGCCTTTATTCAATATACCAGGCGATTTACCCAGCCCATTGTTCAGACAGCCAGTATTATGAACGTTCTCCAATCCACAGTCGCTTCAGCGGAACGGGTATTTGAATTGTTGGACGAACAAGAAGAAAAACCGGATGCAGCCAGACCTGCCGTTTTGGAAAAATTGCAGGGGCATGTTGTGTTTGAGAATGTTTGCTTCCGGTACAAGGAAGATGTACCTTTAATTGAGGACATGAATCTTGATGTTAAACCTGGGCAGACTGTGGCGATAGTTGGACCAACTGGAGCAGGTAAAACTACAGTGGTTAATCTACTGATGCGGTTTTATGAAATTCAAAGCGGCAAGATTACTATTGATGATGTGGACATTGAGGGGTTCCGCCGTGATCAATTGCGTAATTTCTTCGGAATGGTGCTTCAAGACACATGGTTGTTTAACGGCACTATTTGGGAAAACATAGCCTACGGACGAGAAAATGCTTCTAAAGAGGAAATCTTGGCAGCGGCTAGGGCAGCCCGAGTGGATTTCTTTGTCAGGACACTGCCTGATGGATACGACACTCAACTCGGCGATGCCGCTGCGAATATATCTCAGGGTCAAAAACAGCTTTTAACTATAGCCAGAGCATTCCTGGCCGAACCCCAGATTCTGATTTTAGATGAAGCTACAAGTTCGGTGGATACCCGTTCCGAAGTATTGATTCAGGAAGCTATCGCTGAGTTGATGCAGGGACGGACCAGCTTTGTTATAGCACATAGGCTTTCTACCATCAAAGACGCGGATGCAATCTTGGTTATGGATCAGGGCCGAATTGTGGAGCAAGGCAATCATGATGAATTGATGGCCGCGGGTGGATTTTACCATGAGCTTTATAACAGCCAATTCGCTGGTGCCTTTCAAGAGGCTGTATGATGCATGATAAAAACAAATGGTTTTTGTATAATGGCCGCCCTTGCTTTTCCATGCTGGGCGGTTTTTCAACATGTTTTAATGAACCAGAAAGGTTCCCACTTGGTAGACTATAACGGCAAGTATCCATCCCAGTAAGACTGTGTAAACTACCGAGACAGCCATCCATTTCCATGAATTCGTCTCTCGCTTGATTGATACGAGTGTTGCAATACATGGTATATAAACCAGTGACATTACTAAGAACGCGTACGCCGATAAAGGCTCAAAGGCTTCTCGGATGGCGTATATTAATCCGGTCTCAGCGGTGCCATAGACTGTTCCGGCACCATAAAGCACTCCCAGCGTGCCGATGATCAGTTCTTTGGCTACGATTCCGGACAGCAGGGCCACCACTGCTTTCCAATCTCCAAACCCCGCGGGACGAAATGCGGGAGCCAGTATCGTGCCGAATCTGCCTATATATGAATTGGGATCTCCGGGGCCGGTTCCCAAAGGTAAATTGGCTAAAAGCCACACCACTGATACCGCCGTAAGGATAACAGTTCCAGCTTTAACGAGAAATTCCCTACCTCGCTCCCAGGTTTGAATGAACACTGCACCCGGCCGCGGTAGCCTGTAAGGTGGGAGCTCCATGACAAAAATAGAAGCAGAATCTGGTTTAATGAGAACGCTGAATATTCTGGCCACCAAAGCAGCGAGGAAAATGCCTAAAATATAAAGAGAGAACACCACTAGACCACGTTTTTCTGTAAAAAAAGCCGCAGCAAACAGAACATAAACAGGTAAGCGCCCAGCGCAGCTAATCAGCGGATTTACCATGATCGAGATCAGCCTATCCCTTGGGTCATCAAGGCCGCGGGCAGCTAAAATACCTGTAACATTACATCCAAAGCCCAAAATCATGGGGATAAACGCCCCACCGTGGAGTCCGACAGCCCGCATGAGGCGATCAGATAGCGAGGCAGCTCTAGCCATATATCCCACATCTTCTAAAATAGTTATAACCATAAACAACAAGAAAATAGGTGGGGCGAACTCCAGCACCGCCCCGACACCGGCAATGATGCCGTTTACCACAAAGTCGTTGAACACAGCAGGGGTACCGACACTGCTCAACAGATTATTTACATATGCACCTATAAACGCGAAAAACTCTGCAAATGAATTGGCAATGGGTTGACTGAAGGTGAAGGTGATGTGAAACATCAACCAGATAATCCCCAGGAAAATGGGATAAGCAAGCCAAGGATGGAGTACAAGTCTATCAATTGCTTGACTGGGGGTTATTTCATCGGCAGTAAGATTCTGGCCGATTACGCTGTCTGCTATGCCGGCTGCCCGATCGTAGCGGGCCTTAGTGATGATATCCAAAGTGTTGGGATTTCTTTCCAATTGTTTTACGGCGTACCAGCGGTGGGGGAGTGAAAGGTGGGCATTTGAACCGCTGCTTCTGACTGCCTTAAGGGAAATTTCCCTTTCCAGACGCCCAATTTCAGCTTCCAAAGCCGCATATTTCATCACCGGAATCCGATTTTTATCAGGGATCCGCCCGACATGTTTGTATGTCCTCTTTGCATCTGTAATCAATCTTGCGGTTTCAAAAAGAAGTTCATGGATACCCTGTTTTTTTGTTGCCACTGTGGGGATAACGGGTATCCCTAGATGTTTTTTAAGTCTGTCCACGTCTATCTGCAGATCCAAAGCCTTTGCTTCATCGAACATGTTGAGGGCGACAACCATGGGAATGTCCATTTCCAGAAGCTGGATAGTTAAGTACAAATTGCGTTCAAGCTGAGTGGCATCAACAACGTTGATGATGACATCAGGATGTTCATTGACTACAAATTCCCGAGCTATCTTCTCGTCCAAAGCCCCTAGCCCAAGCGTATAGGTACCCGGTAAATCAACGATCGTCACCAATTCGCTCTCTAAAGTGGTGGTGCCTTGTCTTTTTTCAACGGTGACTCCCGGCCAGTTGCCTACACGCTGTCGCGACCCGGTGATCGCGTTAAATAAAGCTGTTTTCCCGCAGTTGGGATTACCGGCAAGCACTGCCACAGGTGGGGCATTTGAAATCAGAAAGGCCACTGTTTTTCCTCCTTCCGGCAAGGAGTTTTAGTCAATTTTAGCGCTTGGGCCTATGACTGCGGCGATATCCCCATCGGTACTGCTGGGGACACGATGATACCAATACCCCTGCGGCCTCGCGGTGTCTGAGTGCAAGCCGGCTGCCTCTGACCCAAACGATGATGGGATCGCCCAAAGGAACAGTCCCCTCTACGGCGATGTGAGCACCCGGGGTTAGTCCCATATCCATCAATTTTTGCCGGGCAGCGCCGCTGCCTGTAAGTGTAACTACGACAGCGGCCCTGCGGTGTTCCAAGGCATTCAACGGGATCAGCCCACCGCTTGGCCGCAATCAATTCACCTTCTTCTCCATGAATTTCGCAAGCTTTTTTACGGTGATTTTGCTGATGACATGCTCCATGTTGCAGGCGTCCTGCTCAGCAGTGGCCTCATCGACCTTAAGCACCTTTGTAAGAAAGCTCTTAATCAGCTGATGTCGATGGAAAATAGAACGAGCTTTTTCCTCGCCACTTGCAGTCAGATAAATCGGTCCATATCTTTCCTGACGAATGAGCTCTCTTTCTGCCAGAAGCCCCGCCGCTTGATTAACACTGGCTTTAGAAACCCCCAAATGAGCGGCAATATCTGTGGTGCGAGCCCCGCTTTCATCGCTTACTATATAAATAGCCTCTAAATAGTCCTCCAAAGATGGAGAGATAGCCATTGTTCTTCCCTCCCTTCATATCATACAGCACCAATAGGCATTTAACTTCCCTTACGTTAAATAATTTTGGGCTGCAGCCTCGAGTAAGGTATGCCTAACATTCAATTAAAATATAGACCACGCAGCATAGAGTTGTCAAGAATGCAGTGACGTTACCACGTGGTCTAAAAGGGGCTAAGCAGTCGGATTTTTTAAGTGTTTTACTTCAATCGCTGTGATCAATTCTACCCGATCGTGGTGACGGCCGCCTTCAAATTCGCTCTCCAACCAGGTATCTATTATGCGTTTCGCAAGGTCTATGCCTACAACTCTGGCCCCTATAGCCAATATATTTGCATCGTTGTGCTGCCGTGACATGGCTGCTGTGTAGCAATTGCTGCAGACAGCCGCCCGAATTCCGGGTACCTTGTTGGCCGCAAGAGATATACCAATACCTGTGCCGCAAAACAGTAGACCCCTTTGGCATTCCCCGTTTACGATTGCATTGGCAACCTTTTCAGCATAAATAGGATAATCGGTTCGCTCTTCGGAATGACATCCAAAGTCCTTGAATTGAATGCCTTTCTCGGTAAGATATGCCTTGATTTCCTCTTTAAATGTAAATGCCGCGTGATCTGAGCCGATGGCTAGCATGCTATTCGCTCCTTCTGCAAGTTGTGAGACCTATAGCAGTTTTTAAACTGTCTCTACCTATTATAGCAGTCTTTGGCCTATGACGGCAAACCCACAATCGGCTTGGAAAAAGCGGGTTCTTCCGCAAAAAGCAGGACAGTTTTTTGATATGGGGAACATAGTCAGAAAATCGGTCAGTAGTCCCATATATTTTTCGGTATTGCACTTCGGCTGTAATGATATATAATCATCTGGCACACATTACACACCCTTAGGGTGGAACAGGACAAAAGCTGTATTTAGTTAGGGGGAGATGGAAATAACCGAGAAGGTCATTGTCCGGTTTGAAAACGTTACTAAGCGGTATAATGGTGGCCCGGTTGTGCTTGATGACGTAAGTTTTGAGTTGGAACAAGGTAAGTTTTATACGTTACTTGGCCCGTCTGGGTGTGGGAAAACAACTATTATACGTTTGATTGCAGGCCTAACTGAACCTACGAATGGTGCAATTTATATTCACGGGCAGGAGATACGCTCAATTTCTCCCCGTCAGCGCAAAGTGAATACGATTTTTCAAGATTACGCGTTATTTCCGCACCTAGATGTTTTCGAGAATGTAGCCTTTGGACTAAGAGTGCGACGAGCAAAAGAAGATATCATCAAAGAAAAAGTGGGGGAATCGCTGCGATTCGTCAACTTGACGGGTATGGAAACCAGAGAAATCGCCGGACTATCGGGCGGCCAGCAGCAGCGTGTAGCAATCGCCCGGGCAATTATCAACGAACCCGAGGTACTGCTGCTTGATGAACCACTTTCTGCACTGGATTTGAAGCTGCGTCAGGAAATGCAGTACGAACTAAGAGAACTCCAGCGCCGATTAGGCATCACATTTGTATTTGTCACCCACGATCAAGAAGAAGCACTTGCGCTTTCTGATGAGATCTTTGTAATAGACGGCGGCCGGATCCAGCAAAGCGGTACCCCAACCGACATTTACGATGAACCGGTGAACCGTTTTGTAGCTGATTTTATCGGTGAGAGTAATATTGTGCCCGGTGTCATGTTGGAAGACTATTTGGTGGAGTTCGTCGGCCATCGCTTTGAGTGTCTAGATAAAGGGTTTAATCAAAATGAACCGGCGGAAATCGTGATCCGTCCGGAGGATCTTGGGCTTACTGAGGTAAATCAGGGTAAATTGAATGTGCGGGTGGATTCTCAACTTTTCCGCGGTGTGCATTATGAGATTTGCTGTTATGACCAAGAAGGCAACGAATGGCTGGTACATTCCACCAAAAAGGCGGTAGTCGGGGAAGAAGTCGGATTGGATTTTGAACCAGGAGATATTCATGTCATGAGACTTGGGGAAACGGAGGCCGAATTCGACAAGCGACTAGAATCTTATGAAGAGGTGCGCCATGAGGAATAAAGATCGCAACGTATACCTGATTCCCTATGGTTTGTGGATGTTACTTTTTGTAATCATCCCACTAGTGCTGGTGGCTTACTTCTCCTTATTCGATATAAACGGCAAAGTCAGCTTGATCAACTACCAGAGGTTCTTTACACCTGTCTATTTGAAAATGACTTTGTCGTCGTTTTTCTATGCTTTAGTCATCACTGCCGTATCCTTGTTGGTCGCTTATCCAACCGCCTATTGGTTAAGCAAAACTAAGCACAAACAGCTTTGGCTTTTGTTGATCATTATGCCTTCCTGGATGAATTTGCTGCTCAAGGCTTACGCGTTCATCGGAATCTTGGGGAAATATGGGCCCATTAACTCATTTTTAGTTGCGTTGGGTATAGGGACGCACCAGATTCTGTTTACCAGCTTCAGCTTTATGTTCGTTGCCGTGTATATTTTTATCCCCTTCATGATATTACCCATATTTGGGGCTATCGAGGAGATAAATCCATCTTTAACAGCAGCTGCTTATGACCTGGGGGCAACGCCTTGGTTTGCTTTTCGGCGGGTAATTTTCCCTCTGACCATAAGCGGCGTACAAGCCGGATGTCAGGCAGTGTTTATCCCAGCACTGTCACTGTTTATGATCACGCGCTTGATTGCCGGCAACCGAGTTATCACCTTGGGCACAGCGATAGAACAGCATTTTCTTGTTACACAGGATTGGGGGATGGGTTCTACCTTAGCGGTATTTCTCATCATCACTATGGGGTTGACCATTTGGGCGACTTCCGGCAGAAAGCGGGTGGGATAATTGGGGAAGACTTCCAGGTTTGCCAAGGTCTATCTCGCCTTGGTGTTTGTGATTCTTTATGCTCCGATTTTCTATCTGGCCTATTACTCCTTTAACAGCGGTGGGAGTATGTATAACTTTGAAGAATTTACTTTCGAATGGTATCAAGAGGTATTTCAAGATACCCGCTTATTGGTGATTTTGTTGAACACCTTGACCATTGCCCTTTTGGCAGCTGTCATTTCCACCATAATCGGTGTCGCAGGTGCGCTCGCTATTACCAACATGAAACACAGACGGACCCGCACAACTTTGCTCACTTTAAATAACGTGATGATCGTCAGTCCTGACGTGATTATAGGTGCTTCTTTTCTGATCTTGTTTGCGATGTTGGGTATGCGGCTTGGATTTACATCTGTATTGATCGCCCACATTGCTTTTAGTGTTCCCATTGTAGTTTTGATGGTTTTGCCCAAACTTCAGGAAATGAGTTCCACTTTAATTGATGCTGCTCGGGATTTGGGCGCAGGCCCCAAAGAGATTCTAACGAGGGTGATTTTGCCATATATAAGCCCCGGTATATTAGCAGGCTTCTTTATGGCACTCACTTACTCTTTAGATGATTTTGCGGTTACCTTTTTCGTGACCGGAAGCGGC
>JAAYQZ010000141.1 GCA_012519025.1 Bacillota bacterium | reverse complement strand
GAATTCGCCCTGGATATTTATGCCGATGAAAAAGCGTTTTCTGAGGATTGGGATCTCGGCGGCCTTGCCCAGCACTTAACTGATTTAACCAATCGGACTCTCCATATAGATGAAAAAGAGTTGGTAGGTCAGGATTATCGCACTTTGCAGGCAGAAGTTGAGGGGCGTTTGCTCCAAGCCTACAGTGAGCGGGAAAGGCAGCTGGGGTCTGAACAGCTGCGGGAGCTTGAAAGAATAGTTTTGCTGAGAGTCATGGATAACAAATGGATGGAACATCTTAGGGCCATGGATGATTTGAGGGAAGGTATCGGTCTAAGGGCCTACGGCCAGCGGGATCCGCTCATGGAATACAAATATGAGGGTTATCAGATGTTTCAAGGTTTATTGGATGAAATGCAGGAAGATGTTACCAACCTTCTATTCCGGGTTCAACTGATACAGGAAGAGCGTCCTCGGGAAGATCCGCTGAGCCAGGCGGTTACCAATCGCGGTGCAGATGATGGTACCTCCGCGCCTGTCCCGCAAAGGCGGGCAGATAAAGTCGGTCGCAACGATCCTTGTCCCTGCGGCAGCGGCAAAAAATACAAACGGTGCTGTGGACGTTAACTCCCAGTTGGACATCGATTTAAGTGGTTTATGGAAAGGGTGCCGGATATGATTTGGGAAATTGAATTGCCTAATATGGAAGATGAGATTGAAAGCTTGCGGGGGAAAGTTAAGGAAATGGGGGTTTATCTTTGACGTTCCTCACCGGGAAGCACAAATAGAGGAGTATGAGGGGATCATGGCCAAAGCAGATTTTTGGGATGATCCGGAAGCAGCACAGGCCTTGATCAAAAAATTCAACACCACAAAAGGCCCTTTGACCCAGTGGCAGAAGCTGCAGAGTGCCTTAGAGGATCTGTCTGTCCTTTTGGAACTGGGGGCGGCAGAAAAAGATGAGGCAACTATCTTGGAAGTCAAAGCAGAGTTGAGTTCCCTTTGGGAAACTGTTGAAGCCTTGGAGCTGACAAGTTTGCTGGATGGCGCCCATGATACCAATGACGCTTACCTGACTATCCATTCTGGGGCTGGCGGTACGGAGTCCCAGGATTGGGCAGAAATGCTTTTGCGGATGTATACCCGCTGGGTAGAAGAGCGGGGCTTTGCTGGCGAAATTATCGACCATACACCGGGTGATGAGGCCGGTATCAAAAGTGCAACCATCTTGGTTAAAGGAGAAAATGCCCATGGTTATCTTCGGGCAGAAAAGGGTGTCCACCGTTTGGTGCGGATATCGCCTTTTGATGCCTCCGGCCGCAGGCATACATCGTTTGCATCTGTAGATGTGATTCCTTATGTGGAAGATGATGGAGAAATCGCAATCGAACCTGCTGACTTGAGGATTGATACTTATCGAGCCAGCGGTGCCGGGGGGCAGCATGTGAACAAAACGGATTCAGCGGTACGCATTACACATATACCCACCGGTATTGTCGTACAGTGCCAGGGAGAAAGATCCCAGCACTCCAACAGGGAAAGGGCTATGCAGCTCCTGCGGGCGAGACTTCTGGAAAAAAAGCTGGCAGAACAAGAAGCAATGATGGAAGAACTAAGAGGGGAACAACGGGAAATTGCTTGGGGAAGTCAGATACGTTCATACGTGTTTTGCCCTTACACCATGGTTAAAGATCACCGCACAGATTATGAAACCGGCAATGTGCAGGCAGTCATGGACGGTGAGCTGGATTCTTTTATTGAGTCTTATTTGCGCTGGTCCAAGCGATCACCCCGATCTTAAAGTCCCAAACGTATAGATATAGATATGATAGGAGTGTATGGGAGGGATATGGTTGCGACGAAAGCTGTCTTGGCTGTTGGTTGCTGTTTTGCTTGTAGTTGTTGCAGCAGAGTTCCTCATACCCTTAGCTTTAGAGCATAGGGTAAAAGTGCTTTTAGAAAACCGGCTGCTGCAGGCAGAAAACCTAGATGTCCGGATCCAATCAAGACCGGCGGCTGCTAGTTTTTTGGGTCGCTTTCGCCGCATCTTTATCCATGCACAGAATTTCTCTACAGCTGACCTTTTGGTAGATGAATTCACTGTGGCGGGTGAGCATGTGCGCTTAGATCCTCGAAAACTCTACAACGGTGGGGAAGTAAGTGTACAAAGGGCAAGGGATTTAAGGGTGAGTGTTGCCTTAAGTGAGGCAGGTATAAATCAGTATATGTGGGATAAAATCGATCCCGAAAGGCGTTTAGAGGTAATCATCAACCCCGATGGTGCAGTTTTAAAGGGCAACATTAACTTTTTTGGTCATGGTATTGATGTTTACCTGAAAGGTGGCTTTGAGATACGCAATCAAAGTCAGTTGATTTTTGTGCCGGAGACCTTGACTATGGAGCAGCTTGAAGTACCGTCTGTGATCTTAAATGCCCTTGTCGAAGATCGGGCCTTACTGGTAGATTTGGCTGCCTTGCCCGTGCCTCTCGCCCTTGATGAAGTGCGGTTGGAAGAGGGACGGTTGTCCGCTTTTGGGCATTATGCAGAGTTTGCCGAGGAAGGAAGGTAACCTTGCGTAAGTGGGCTGCTTTTTTACTCATCATTGGGCTTGTGGGGGGCTTTACCACCGGTATTTGGCGTTATCGATTAGAACAAAATTTTAACCGGGTCGAGCTGGCAGTAGATCTAGATGATTTGCCAGCAGAATTCAAACTTGCCCAACTGCATGAATGGGGAGTGCAGAGTCTTGTCTTGACTGCACCTTTGGGCAAAGTGCAAAATGGAACAATGGCTAAACAGGCCCAGGAAGTTAAGGAAGCCGGTTTTTCTTTGATCCTAAAAATCGGCACAGAAGAATGTAGTGAATTGGAACATTTTATAAGCGCAAGTTACCTGGATGGTTTGCTCGCATCGGCAAAACCCCATGTTGTTTTATCTGGTATAAGCCAAGTGCCGGGTTATCCCCATGAAATACCACAAGTTGCTGAACTCCTGCACCATCGACAGGTGCGCTTTGGTATACAGGAATTTGCCCAACAATCGGGTGAGCAAAGATTAGCGCAGAGTGCGCCCCTGCATGTGGTGCGGGTGCACACGATCTATCCCAAGGAACTTCCCCATTATGATCCTGATAAAAGCCTGACGAGATTTATCCGTGCAGTCAGGGAACGCTCTTACCGCCTGTTGTATATCAGATCTTCTCCCGGCTCTACAGCGATCTTCACAAAAGAACTTGGTGATATTTTAAAAAGTACGGGGTTTAAGTTGGGCCCGGCATCCAGTTTGCCTCTGTGGCAAAACGGGCTGGGGCTGTTTGCCGCGGCTGTCTGCGGATGGCTCGGCGCAAGTCTCATGCTTTGGGATTCCTTAAAACAGGAAACCAAGAGATTGCCCCAACCGATCCAACGGTTTGCTAAACACTTAATACCCGGCGTTTTAACCGGGGTGTCCATTTTCCTAGTGGTATATTACATATTCCGCCATGAGATACTGTCCAGACAAATTTTGGCGTTATTGGCGGCACTTACTTTTCCTGGTTGGGCTGTACTTCCTCAGCGCTGGATTGATGGAAAACGTGAACAAACCCTAACAAACACACTCTGGTTTGCTCTTCGAGAGTTTGCTGCAGCGGCCGCGATTTCTTTGTCCGGGGCGGCCATCATCGGGGCTGCGCTGGGTGATTTTCGATTCATGATGAAAATAGTGGAGTTTCGGGGCGTAAAGGCCATGTCTATACTGCCTATCGGCTTTGTGGCTTTGTGTGCGTTTGGGCGGACTTTGGAGATTGCACCTTGGAACAGTTGGCTTCGCCTTTGGAAAAACACATCACTTTGGCTGAAAGTAGCCGGTTTATTTGTCGGTCTTCTAACCGCGGTAGTTTACATAGGCCGAACCGGCAACTTTATCATCCCTGTGCCGGACTGGGAGCTGAGGATGCGGGAGTTTCTAGAAGCCGCCTTTCTTTACCGGCCCCGTACAAAAGAAATTTTCATCGGCCACCCATTTTTGATTGTAGGTCTTGGGCTGCACAAGATGGGCTTTAACAAATCCGGTCTTTGGTTGACGGTTCTCGGCACAGTAGGGCAAATATCCCTGGTTAACACCTTCACCCACATCCACGCGTCTTTGCACTCAGCAGTTTCCCGCACATTTTCCGGTTTACTTGTGGGTGGTGGACTTGGGTTCATGATGTTGGTTTTACTTATGATCATGAAGAAGATCCGCGACCACAGGCTGGGGAGACAGCCATCATGAACAAGACACCGATGAACCATATAATAATTTCTGGGTACTATGGGTTTGGCAACTTGGGTGATGAAGCCCTGTTGACCGCGCTGTTGCAAATATTCAGCTCCCTTTGGCCCCATGCCCGCTTTACTGTTTTATCCGGAGATCCCCAAAGGACAAGTTCTGAACACGGAGTCAGCGCAGTGTCACGCAGTGATTTTCGGACTTTGCGTGCTCTGTTGAAGCAACCCGATACAGCATTTATTAGTGGTGGTGGGACTTTATTTCAAGATGTGACAAGCTCCCGTTCTTTATATTACTACCTCAGCTTGCTTCTACTTTGCCACAGATATAATGTCCCGACTGTGGTCTACGGGCAAGGTGTAGGTCCTTTTCGCCACAGCTGGAATCGATATTTGACAGGGCTTGTACTGAAACAAGTCAAACTTATGGTCGTCAGAGAAACTGAGGCCTATAATTCTGTTTTGCAGTGGGGCTTTGTAAATCAAAAGCAGCTGGTTTTAGGAGCTGACCCGGTATTGGCTTTGAAATCTTTGGTGAAAGAGGGGCCAAATCTAAGGGAAGAATTGGGCCTTTCCGAAAAACCCCAGGACAAGGTTCTTTTAGTTTGCCCACGTCCTGGGTCGGGTTTAAGCGCTAATTTAAAATTAATAGCTGCCTGTTTAGATGAAATCATGCACAAGGGTTGGCAAGTGGTTTTACTTCCCTTTCAGTATGATCTGGATTACCCAATCTGCCGCCAAATAGCTGATTCCATGGACAATGCTCCGGCTGTGTGGGACAAGCCGCTGACTGTGGAAGAAGCCCTTTTGCTTGTGGGTCAGGCAGATTACTGTTTAGGTATGCGGCTGCATTCTTTGGTGTTTGCAGGTTTGTGGGGGATACCTATGGTAGGGCTTGTTTATGATCCAAAGGTGGAGAACTTTTTAAGAGAACTTGGTTTGGAAAAGTTTGCGTTTCCGTTAAACCGTGTTTGGGACATTGGGGTCCCAGAGCGCTTATTGGCAGTTTTGATGCACATCGCCCAAGACGAACAAGCAATTAAAACACAAATTCAAGTGAAGGTGTCAGCACTCAAGAAACGTTTGGAAAGGGCAAACAGCAAACTAACTTTGAGCCTGACACATATCGCAGGTGAGGGGAAGTGATGGCATTTAGTAAAAAGGCTTTGCTGCCGACAGTGAATATTTTGGGTACGGAGATACATCGGCTGTCTAGAGAGCACCTTTTACAGCTCATCGAAGAGCGGTATGAAGAGGGAATACCTACTTGGATTGTAACTGCCAATGCTGAAATGGCGGTACGGGCAAAGGAAGAGGCCGAGGTTGCAGATGTGTTGGCCAAAGCCGATCTGCGTTTGGCTGATGGCGCAGGCATAGTCTGGGCCGCTAAACAAATGGGCAGTAATGTGCCGGAAAGACTGCCCGGCGTGGAAATCGCCGAAGAGCTGGTTGCCTGGGCAGCTGTAAATAATTTGACAATCTACATGCTGGGAGCCGGTCCTGGGGTAGCTGAGGAAGCGGTGCTGGAACTTCAGACAAGATACCCCGGCCTTCGCATTGTGGGGTATCATCATGGATATTTTGATGAAAAACAGGAGCTAGATATCCTTGACGATATAAGAAAAAAGAAACCTAATCTGCTTTTGGTGGCCTTAGGAGCCCCTCGGCAAGAGCAGTGGATAGCTCAACATTTCCCGAGCTTGAATACCGCTATCGCTGTGGGTGTGGGAGGAAGTTTTGATGTTTGGGCAGGGCGGGTAAAGCGTGCCCCGACTTGGATGGGTGAGCGTGGGTTGGAATGGTTGTACAGACTCATAAAGGAGCCTCGAAGGGCGAAAAGGATGTTGGCTTTACCGCGGTTTGTTTGGTATATAAAACGGGAAAGCAGGTGAATCGGTGTCACGATGGCAAAGGACAATGTTTGAATATGGTATGGTAACTCTAGGAGCAGCTTTAACCGCCCTGGCGTATAATTGGTTTTTAATCCCAAATAGGATTGCTGCCGGCGGAGCCGGCGGTCTGGGGACGATTTTGCATTACTTATGGAATTTTCCGGTCGGTGTAACAATACTGCTTTTTAATATACCTTTGTTCATTGCTGTTACTAAGATCATGGGTACCAGGTTTGGTATTAAAAGCATCTATGGTGCACTTTTGCTCGGTGTCTTCACAGATATCTTCGCACTTTTCACGCAGGGAATCACAACAGACCCTTTGCTTTCAGCTATTTACGGCGGCAGTATGATGGGGGTGGGTATTGGTCTGGCCATGCGCTATCGGGGCTCAACGGGGGGCAGCGATCTAGCGGCCTTCCTAGTGAATCATTTCACAGGCCTGCCTGTAGGCCAATCACTTTTGCTTGTTGATACAGTGATTATTTTCCTAGCTGGGCTGGCCTTTGGCCCGGAATTGGCATTATATGGATTTCTAGCCTTATATCTATCTTCAAAGGCCATTGATTTGATACAAGAGGGCACAGGCTACAATAAAGCCGCTCATATCATTTCCACAAAGCCCCAGGAAATAGCCGCGGAAGTAATGAATCGCCTGGGCCGCGGTGTAACCGCTTTGCAGGGATTGGGTATGTATACCGGCAGTGAACGTCAGGTGCTTTTTGTCATTGTCCAAAGAACTGAGATTGCATTAATTAAAGAGATTGTAAGAGACATTGATCCGCGGGCTTTTTTGGTGATTGGAGATGTGCGGGAGGTCTTAGGAGAAGGCTTTCAGGGATTAATCATGGAATAAGAAGAAGGCACTTATTTATGTTGTACAATTAGAATGTAAGAAACGAGGAGTGATGATAGTGGCCGGTTGCAAGCAGCATACACCGGAGGCACTGGCGGAAAAGGCAAAAGTGTTGAGAAAACACGTGATCTCCATGTTGGGAGAAGCGGGCTCGGGTCATCCCGGTGGCTCTCTTTCTGCCGCAGATATCATGGCAGTACTGTATTGGCATGAACTGCGCCTTGATGTTGAGACCCCCCATTGGCCCGGACGTGACCGCTTTGTGCTGTCTAAAGGGCACGCTGCCCCCATTTTATATGCTTGTCTAGCTGAAAAAGGATATTTTCCTGTTGAGGATTTGGCGTCTTTGCGGAAAATTGACAGCCATCTCCAGGGCCATCCGGATATGCGGCAGACTCCGGGTGTGGAGGCATCCACAGGTTCTTTAGGACAAGGCCTTTCCATAGCCAACGGCATGGCACTGGCGGGGAAGATGGATAATGCCGATTACCGAGTTTATGCGTTGTTGGGTGATGGTGAACTCCAAGAAGGCATGGTTTGGGAAGCTGCCATGACAAGTGCTCACTATAGTTTAGACAATCTAGCTGCTATAGTGGACTACAATAGGCTGCAGATCGATGGTACAGTACAGGATGTCATGGGTTTGAAGGGTGTTGCCGAACGCTTCCGCAGTTTTGGCTGGGCGGTTGTGGAGATTGATGGCCATGATATTACACAAATTCTGGCTGCACTGGATCTCGCCCGCGGTACCAAAGGGCGCCCCACAGCTGTAGTGGCCCACACGGTGAAAGGCAAGGGCGTTTCATTTATGGAGGATCAAGTCGGATGGCACGGTCAAGCGCCCAATGCTGAACAAGTGCAAGTTGCCCTAGGGGAACTTGCCGGTGGAAAGGAGTGATGGGAGTGGCCATAATGAAAGCGACGCGGGACGCGTATGGAGAAACATTAGTAGAATTAGGGAAAGAAAATCCGCATATCGTAGTACTTGATGCTGACCTATCTGCTTCAACGAAAACAAATGGGTTTGCCAAGGCCTTCCCAAAGCGGTTTGTACAGATGGGAATCGCGGAACAGGATCTGATGGGTACTGCTGCAGGTTTGGCTTTAGCCGGTAAGATCCCTTTTGCCAGTACATTTGCTATGTTTGCTACCGGCAGAACGTACGATCAAATTCGCAATTCTATTGCTTATGCCGGAGTGAATGTAAAGATTGCCGCCACCCATGCCGGTGTTACGGTAGGGGAAGACGGCGGTTCGCACCAAATGATCGAGGATATTGCGTTGATGCGGGTCATACCTGGGATGACAGTGATTGTGCCTGCCGATTTCATTGAGGCGACAGCTGCCGTAAAAGCCGCAAGTGCTTTTGAAGGCCCCGTTTATCTGCGGCTTGGTCGAGGCGCCTGGCCGGTTATTTTCCCAGAAAACTATAATTTCCAATTGGGCAAAGCCGCCTTAGTCCAGGATGGAGATGCTGCTACAGTCATTGCTTGTGGTGTGATGGTTGGTAAGGCTCAAGAAGCTGCTAAACTGCTGGCAGACTTCGGTATTAAGATCAGGGTACTGAATATGGCGACTATCAAGCCGGTGGATAAAGAGGCAATACTTAAAGCAGCAAAAGAAACCGGTGCGATTGTTACTGCAGAAGAACATAATGTAATTGGTGGCCTGGGATCGGCTGTCAGTGAAGTGCTCGGCGAAGGTTGGCCGGTGCCTTTCGAGCGGGTGGGAATTCAAGATGTGTTTGGCAGATCCGGTAGTCCTGACGAACTCTTGGAACACTTTGGACTGACCGCCAAAACTGTTGCTGATGCAGTAAAACGAGTGATCGAGCGGAAAAAGTAACGATACGCTCTAAGTGGGTTTGAGTTTAGGGGTCCATGATGTGTGGTGACTTATCCTGCAAATGGGCCCCTGTCACATTTTGGAACACTTGTCCCAGTGAAGCCTCTTGGGAATGGATAGTGAGGATTTGGCCGCGGTGTGAAAGCCAGTCTAACTTGGCTCCCAACCCTTGCCTGTCTAACGGTATGTGGATCTTGTGCACCTCACCGGTTTCCTGTTTGAGGGTGAACCCGGCGTCAGCAGCATGCTTTTCCAGTGCCGCTGCTGCATGCGGGTCTTTGGAATCTGGTGAAAATTCCACAACAAGGGCCGGCTTTCCAAAGCGCCGCTTTAATATTTGGGGTTCATCCAGTGCAGCGATTTCACCTTGATTGATGAAAGCAACTCGATGGCACAAGCTGTCGGCTTCTGCCATATCGTGTGTGCTTAGAAAAACTGTTTTACCTTGCTTGCGATACTGCAAAATGGCATTGTGAATCACCCCGGCAGATGTTGGATCAAGGCCACTGGTAGGCTCATCCATGATGAGAACGCGGGGATCGTGCAGAAGTGCCCGACAGATCAAAAGCCGTCTTTTCATTCCCTTAGAGTAAGTGCCGATAGGTTTTTTTGCGGCCCCTTCCAAACCGTATTGGTAAAGCAGATCCTTTGCCCGATCTAAAGGAACACCATGGAGCCTGGCAAAGAAACGCAGATTTTCCAGGCCGGAGAGCCGCTCATAAAGATTGCTTTCCTCAAATACAACTCCCAAATCATTGTGCAGTCCCGAATAATCGACGGTGTTTTTGCCAAATATCTGGCAAAGCCCCTCAGTTGGTTGACTAAGTCCGGCCATAATACGGATGGTGGTAGTCTTTCCAGCACCGTTGGGACCCAAATAACCGAAGATTTCTCCCTGTCGCACATGGAAACTCAAACCTTTGAGGGCTGCGGAGTTGGTCTTTTTGTATTGTTTTGTTAGGTCTTGCACCAGGATGGCAATGTTTTCCAAGGGCAAGTCATCTCCTGAAATGATTTCTATACCTTTCCTTTAACGTTCCTGCCGCAAAACCTTTCGATATCCCCACATAGTGCCGCTGAAACTGATAAGTAAAAACACTGTCAAACCTACAAGATCGGCTTTCAAAGCAAACAGCGATGGGCTAAACAGCATCGTTTCCTTTAGGCCTCTATACAAATAAAAACTGGGCAGGAAAGCTGCCATCTTTGCAGCACCTGGAGCAAAATCGGCGGCAAGGGCAGGAAAGATCAAAGGGAAATAAATGATAGTACTGATGGCTCGGGCAGCTGATTGGGTTTTGGAAAAGATGCCGATCAGCAGGCCTATGGCTGTGAAAATCACGGCACCCATAACAATTAACAGTGCCAGACTGATGTAACCGGCGATATTGGGCAGGGTTACTTTGTTCAAACCAAGCATAATTACGGAAACCAATACAATGAGGATAACACCTGATATACCTTTGCTGACGAGAATTTCGCCGTCTTGAGCCGGGGAAATGCGGATATTATCTAGAGTGCCCTTTTCTTTCTCCTCGGCGAAATTGCCTGATAAAATCATGACTCCCACCATTACTGTGGTGATAGTCAGCCAAAGAGGTATCAGTGCTTGACCAGGCTTGCTTTGATTTATGAAAATAAAATCCACTGTCGGTTCTGTCGCCCGGCCCAAATAAGCTGCCAGAAGCGGTTCCAAGATCTCTTTAACAGCCAACTGAATGCCGACGCTGCTGCCGTCTGTAAAAGCAATGAAGTCCGCCGGCAGGTTTACATCTTGTGCTGTATTTTTGGTGATCAAAACATCAATGTCGCCCCTTGCGACTGCTTCTTGGCCCAATTCCAGATCCTCATAATGGGTCACATACACAAGTTCTGGGACACTGGTGGCAAGATAAACTTCTAAAGGATAATTATCGGACCCTAAGACGCCCACGTCTAGGTGGACTGGTTTTTCCGGATCTGCAATGACTGCCAGTGAAAGGGAAGCTGCAAGAGGGAGAAAAATGGCTACCAATATAGTTTTGTTTCGCAGGGCCTCGAGCAGATCTTTGGCAACTATGGCCCAAATACGACCTATATCCATTGTTTGACTCCCATTCCGGTTTACTTTCTAACTATGCGCCAGCGGAAATTATTTTTGGGAAATAACCCACAGGCTATTTCCCAAGCATGCTTTCCTATTGATTCTGCAAGAAACTGATTACCAACCAAATAAGCACCACAGCGCCAATTAATTCCAGCATGTCAGGCTCACTCCTTCCGGGAAATACCCTGTTCCGCTTTATCACATATTCCACATAAACGGCTTTGTCCCTACTGAAAGAAACAGGAAAATGTCTTATTACCTGAAAGCATGCCCTAAACCGGTCTACACTAAAGGGAAATTCCAAGGACCCACGAATGCATTGCCTAAAGGGCAAACAGCCAAAGCACTTGCATAACAGCATCGGCGCGGCATTTGGAGTTCAAATGGATGGAGGCTCGGCCATGGGGCAAAACTGCACTCAACATGCTGATTGCTCGGCAATTCAGCGGTTTTTTCAAAGTTATTTGGATGAACACTGGCCTCAGCAAGGGGCAGTAACCTTCAGCAACCTCCAAAGCTTGACAAGTGGTTGGGAGACAGATATTTATACCTTTGATCTGTTTGATGATACTGCCGTTGCTTCGAAAAAACTAGTCATGAGGGTCTACTCCAGCCAAAAAGATGCCCCGAAAGCTTTGCGGGAATTTCACACTATGCGCCTGCTTGCACAAACGGATTTTCCCGTACCTTCAGTATATCTTCTGGATGCATCCGGCACTTATTTGAGTAAACCCTTTTTGGTCATGGATTATATCCCTGGGCAAAACTTGCGGGATCTGATCAGCGATCAACCCCATCAGTTGCGTGAACTCCTGGGACTTTTTTGCCGGATGTTTGTGGATCTTCATGATTGGGACTGGCGACCCCACGGCGAGTTGTTGACTCGGATCGGGTTCCAAACCCAATGGGTAAATCCTGCCGCAGAATTGAGCCAAATGCTCAATCGGTGGAGTGGAATAACAAAAACCGGCTTCCAATCGGCTTTTAATTGGCTGCGTTTAAATCTTCCCCAGGGTCTTATGCAAACCTTTTGCCTTAACCACGGTGACCTGCATCCGGGCAATATTTTGATGCGGGAAGGTAAAGAACCTTATCTCATTGATTGGGGTGGGGCCCGGCTGCAGGATTTTCGGGTTGATCTTGCTTGGTCTATGCTGTTGCTTGGTACTTATGGGCCGGGTGAGTTGCGAGATCTTGTTCTGAAGCAGTATGAAGCCGAATCGAAAAGAACAGTGACTAATATCGAGTGGTTCGAGGCTTTAGCATCCTTGAAACGGCTTATAGAAGTATATGTATTTGTCTCCAAGGGTGTTCAAGAGCTGGGTATGCGCCAAGATGCCGTTGATATGATGAAAAGTGATTTGCCACATTTGACAGGAACCTATGGGATATTTAAAAACCGCACAGGTCTTAGGCTTTCCGTTATTGATCAATTTTTAGACAAACTGCACAAATAAAAGGTGCCCAGAGCGCGGGTGAGAAACGGTTTTTCCATGGGGGGCATTGGTTGCACCAAACAGCGGGCTGGGCTATAATGAAATAGTAATTTCATCTGATTGGTGCTTGGCCGTTGGTTTGTGCAGGGCATAGCCTGAAAGCGGTCCGCATATAGGATAAGGGACATTTAGGGAAGGACAGGTGGACAATTTGCGCAAACAACGCAAGGCCCTGTTGTTGCTCATTATAATCGCTGTGTTGACTGCCGGTGCTGTGCTGGCCACAGGGACCTCCAATTTGTTTTTAAGCAAAGTTGGAGCCAGTGACAGTAAGCTGTCCGATTTGCGGACGGCACTTGAGGTAGCAGCACTAATTAAGACTCAATATGTAGATCCCGTGAGTTTATCGGACTTGATCAGAAGTTATGTTGCCGAGGGCACTGTCAACGGGATGCTGAAAATTCTAGATGATCCTTATACTCGCTACTTGGAGCCCTATGCTTACAAACAAATGCAGGTAGATACCAGCGGAATTTACGGCGGCATAGGGATTATGGTGGGAATTCGAGATGACAGTTTGACTATCGTCGCACCCATTGAGAACACTCCCGGTTTTTATGCCGGCCTGCGGGGCGGAGATATCATTGAGGTAATTGATGGAAAGCCTGCTAAGAATATGTCTTTAGACGAAGCGGTCAGTTATATGCGGGGTGAACCCGGAGCTGAAGTTAATTTGGGAATTCGCAAGCAAAACGGTACTTTTCAGGAAGTGTCCATTGTACGTGAAGTCATAGAGGTCCAGAGTGTAACAAAACAAGTTCTGTTAGATGATGATATTGGTTATGTGAGGCTGTCAAACTTCAGTGAAAGATCCTATCAGGAACTTGCCGAGGCTTTGGAATCTTTGGAAAAGCAGGGCATGGAAGCATTGGTTTTTGATTTGCGAGGCAATCCCGGCGGCCTTTTGACGGCTGCCATCGATGTGGCGAATCGGTTTATTGAAAAAGGTCCTTTACTTCATGTAGTAGGACGCAATAATGTGACCCAAACTGTGGAGGCCTTTACTCAAGATAAGACAAAGCATTACCCCATGGTGGTAATGGTTGACGGTTTTAGTGCCAGTGCCTCGGAGATCGTATCCGGTGCTTTAAAAGATGCCGGTTTGGCTACACTGATTGGCTCGCAAACCTTTGGTAAGGGTCTTGTTCAAACAGTAATTCCCTTAAAAGATGGCTCAGCAGTATCTTTGACTACAGCTCGGTATCAAACCGCCGGTGGCCACGACATTCATGCGGTCGGTATTGAGCCGGATGTGATCGTTGAACTGCCGGAAGATGAAGAGCCACCCTATTATACTTCAGATGTGGAAAGCAGCAGCGGGATTGATGTTTCTAAAGATATCCAGCTTCAGGCTGCCCTTGAGCTGCTGAAACGGCCCAAACTCCGTAAGGCCGGCTAAAGCAGCAGGACGGATGCACAACAAGGTAGATTTTGGGCAAGGGTTAGAGTTAGAGGTGGCCGAAGTGGATGAGATGCGGTCGGAACTGCGTGAAGTTCGACAGGCGAGCAGGATATATATGATTGTGGCTGTTTTTGCCATAGTGGCTGTTGTGGGGTTGATCTTTGGTTTCCAAATAGCCAAACTGCAGCAAAGCAATTCACAGGCAGATGCTGTTTT
>JAAYQZ010000140.1 GCA_012519025.1 Bacillota bacterium | reverse complement strand
TGAAACGAAACGGCGCTGACAGACAAGCCATACGGCAGGCTTTAGAAGTACTCAAACACGGAAATGTGTTAGGTATTTTCCCGGAAGGAACGCGAGGGGATGGAGTACGTCTATTGAAGGCACAACCGGGCACAGTGCTGCTTGCAGCAAGGTCGGGTACACCCATTGTACCCATGGCTATTGTGGGTGCAGAAAAAGCTTTACCCCTTGGCAAATTGCTGCCCCGACCGAGCAAAGTTAAAGTCTTCATCGGGGAACCAATTTACCTGCCCAAGTTTCCACGAAAATCTTACCGGGATGCACTTGGCAAATACAGCCGGGATTTGATGGATAAAATTGATGAGTTGCGTTCCTATGAGATTGCGGCTTAGGAATTTGCCGCGTTTTGCTTTTTATAACAAAGTCTGGACAAAAGAGAGGGTTTGGGGCATAAACACAGAAGACTGTATTAGGAGTACTATGTTTTTTGTTGCTGTTGATGGCTAATACTATTGGCAGGAGGGAAAAGATGGCTTGAAGATAGAATTAGCTAGAAATGCGGGGTTTTGCTTTGGGGTTAAGCGCGCCATCGATACGGCAATGCAAACGGCAGCTGACCATCAAGATACTTCCATACGCACCTTAGGGCCTTTGATCCACAACCCCCAGGCGGTAGCCCGTCTAGCTGATTTGGGGATTGAATCAGCCGATTCCACAGATGAGATTGAAGACGGTGTCGTCATTATCAGAAGTCATGGAGTACCACCGCAAATTATAGACGACGCTGGTGCAAAAGGTCTTCATATCGTTGATGCTACCTGTCCTTTTGTCGTGCGGGCCATGAAATGGGCTACAGCACTAAAAGAGGAAGGTTATCAGGTAGTAGTTGTGGGGGATCGTGATCATCCCGAAATAGTGGCCATATTAGGCGCGACTGGTAATACCGGTATTGTTGCCGGCAATCCTGAGGAAGTCGCAAAATTACCATTTAGCGAACGATACGGGGTTATAGCCCAAACAACCCAGTCGTTATCAAACTATCGTGCATGCATTGCTGAGCTGGTTGGTAAAGCTCGGGAAGTAAAATTCTATGATACTATTTGTACAGCTACCGCCCGCCGCCAAGAGGCTGCCAAAGAGTTGGCGTCCCGGGTGGATGTCATGATCGTGGTGGGTGGACGCAATAGTGCCAACACAGCGAGGTTGGCACAGATTTGCCAGGAAAGTGGTGCCCGAACTTATCATATTGAGACAAAAGCGGATCTTGATCCTGCTTGGTTTCATTCTACCGATAAAGTTGGGGTTACCGCAGGCGCATCTACGCCGGACTGGCTCATTGAGGAGGTAGTGCAACGGATGACAGAGTTTGACGAAATGCGTGACCAAAAGGAAAGAGAAACTCAGGCAACTGCAGTTACAGAGGAAAATACCCCTGAGGTTGAAGAGGCTGCTTTGGAGCCGTCTGATGCGGCAGAGGTGGAAACCGGTGGTACCTGCACAACAGAGGAAGTAGAGGCTGTCGTAGAAGAGCAGCCGGATGCAGTCATGGAAGGTGAAGATGGGGCAGAAGATTTGGAAACAGTATCAGAAGAAGAATCAGATGCAGCGGCAGAAGTTGAAGATGCCGATGCCGAAGACGACGATCTTGATATGGATGCACCCACTATGGCTGAGTACGATGAGACCTTCGTGACACCAACCCAAGGGGATATTATCTCAGGTAACGTTGTTCAAGTCAGCGATGATGAGGTATTAGTGCATGTAGGAGGCAAATCCGAAGGGCGGATTCCCCGACACGAACTTGGCCTTAAGCCAAATGAATCACCAAGTGATTTGTTAGCTGTAGGCGATGAGATAGATGTTTATGTAGTCCGCACTGATGACAGCGAAGGAAATGTGGTCCTTTCTAAACGTCGGGCAGATCAAGCCGTGGCCTGGAAGGAATTGGAAGGAAAACACGCAGACGAAGAAATCATCGAAGCCACCGTGACTGAAAGAGTCAAGGGCGGCCTTTTAGTTGATGTGGGAGTAAGAGGATTTGTCCCAGCTTCCCACGTAGCCCGCACTTACGTTGAGGATCTTGACGTATATATCGGAAAACTACTGCGCTTGAAGATTATTGAACTCGATAAACAGCGCAACAATGTAGTGCTTTCCCACAAAGAAGTCTTGGAAGAGGAATACTTGGCCCATAAGGAAGTTATTTTCGATACCTTTGAGCCGGGGGATATTGTTGACGGTATTGTCAGGCGCCTCACCGGATTCGGTGCTTTCGTGGACATTGGACATGGGGTAGAGGGACTGCTGCATGTTTCGGAAATGGCTTATAGCAGAGTAGAGCACCCTTCCGACATCCTTTCCGAAGGCGAAGAGATCAAAGTCATGATTTTGAATCTTGACAAAGAAACCGAACGAATCTCTTTGGGTCTAAAGCAAACATTGCCTGATCCTTGGGATAACATCAGTCAAAAGTATCACGAGGGTGACATTGTCAGTGGTGAGGTAACGCGCACCGTAGACTTTGGGGCTTTTGTAAAACTTGAAGATGGTGTAGAGGGTCTTGTACACATTTCGCAGTTGGCGGATCGTCATGTTGCCAACACTGAAGAGGTTGTCACATCCGGGGAAGAAGTTGAAGTGAAGATTTTAAGTATTGATGAGCATGCTCGTCGAATCGGTCTAAGTATTAAAGAAGCTCGAGCAGGGGATCCGGAGCCGACCCCAGCACCCCAAAGATCTGAGCCGATAGAAGAAGTAGAAAGCTCAGGAGTCACCATTGGTGATCTAGTGGGGGATCTCGGCCTAATATTTGATACAGATGACGATGAAGAGGATGAAAATTAAGTACTGAATACAGCACTTATTCCCCATCCAAAAGCAACAACGGCAGGCCTTCGGGCCTGTTTTTTTGTTTCGTATAACACTCCAAAACTCGGGTAAGCTACAGAAAGCAGCGCTGCTTGACAGCCATTGCCGAGAGCATAGGAGTGATGAAATTGCAGATAGGCCTGGTTTTACTGATCGGTATAGCTATAGTAATTTATTTGGGCATAGCACAGCGTGTGCTTGACCGAATGAATCTAACTGATACCCAAGCCTTCATTTTCTTGGGGCTGATGATTTTAGGAAGTTTTATTGATATACCGATTTCCCGACGACCGGTAATGATTTCTTTAAATGTCGGCGGGGCGCTGATCCCATTGGCCTTGGTGGTGTGGCTCATAGCCAGGGCAGGAACATCAAAAGAAAAGTGGCGGGGCCTAATCGCCGGTATAGCCACAGGTGTTGTGATTTGGGGATTTGCCCAGCTTATGGGTATTAGAGAACCTGCAGAGCAGTGGCTCGATCCCATTTGGAGCTACAGCCTAATTGCCGGAATAATTGGGTATCTTGCAGGTCGTTCACGCCGCAGTGCCTTTATAGCCGGTGTGTTGGGCATAGTAGTCTCGGATCTAATCCATATGTCGATTGCCTTGGCTAAAGGCATGGCCACAACGGTAGCGATTGGCGGGGCGGGTGTTTTAGATGCAGTTATTTTGGCCGGGATCATTGCTGTAACTTTGGCTGAGCTGGTCGGCGAAAGCCGCGAACGCCTTCAGGGGGGCCCCGAACACGATCCCGACCGGCCCCAGGCTTTGGATAACGAGGAGTTTTTACTGCACGAGTTTTCGGAAGATGATCAAAGTGACGCTGATTCCGCAGGGATTGATATCAATGCGGTTGGCATTGACGGAAAAGTCCTGGAAATCCTGCAAAATCCGACGGAAAAGAGTCTTGGATACACTCATACCATCCGCATAGAAAAAGGCGGAAATGCAAACTGCACTTCACAGCCTGGCAAAGATGCTGCAGAATACTCCCAAAGCATTTCCGAGGAGGAAGCAACCGATGAAGAATGAGCCTAGATCTAAATATATCACTTGCCTGATGATCACAGCTGCGATTTTGATCTTGGCACTCCCGGCAGCAGCTGAAATTGCACTCCCTGAAGGAATAGTGGGCATGTTTGAACGGATCGATGGGGGATATTTCACGCTTCTTGAAGAAGGCACCGACACCATAGTGACAAAGGCGGCTCGAGTTCTCGATGTCGGTGACTCATACATCAATTCTGATAACTACCGTTTTGAAGTGATCAGAGTTTCGGATGATACGGTATATGTGAAAAATACCGGTAAGGTGAGTCCCCCGACCCCAAAACAAACATCCCAATCCGATGAGGGGAGATTTGCTTGGGTCAGTCGGCTTTTAGCCCGAACACTTTTAACTCGATCATCTGGCGAGTCAAAACCCCATGTCGCATTATACTGCACCCACAGTGATGAGTCATACATACCTACCAGCGGGGTGTCTTCAAAAGAGTGGGGAGATGTTTATGATGTAATGGACGCCTTAGAGAAGGAGTTTGATCAGAGAGGATTCATAGTCGATAAATCCCCAAACAACCACAATCCCCACGATTCCCAAGCATACGTGCGTTCCCGCAGAACAGCAATGCAGCTTTTGCGGGAGCAGCCCATTGTAATTTTAGACATACATCGCGATGCTGTGCCTGCAGAAGAATACTTAACTGAAGTAGAAGGCACCCAACTATCTGCTGTGCAGATCATTGTAGGAAGACAAAACCAAAATCGAGAAGCAAATCTAGAGTTTGCCCAGCTTTTAAAAGATGAAGCAGATAAAGAATATCCCGGCCTTGTAAAGGGCATTTTTGACGCTAAAGGCAACTATAACCAAGACCTAGCCCCTCGTTCTTTGCTTTTGGAGTTCGGTACTCATGTAACCAGCCTCGAAATGGCGGAAAGAGCAGCCAATCTGATTTCCGATGTCCTACTTGCGGCAGCAGGTATAGAAGAACCTGTCAGTCAAGCGGGCTCGCGCTCAGTGTGGTGGATTGTAGGAATTGCAGTTGCAATAGCCGCGGCCTGGATTGCACTCAATGCCATAGGTTGGGATGGTGTGCGCCGATTCTTTGGGCGGGAATTTGCCGGGGCTATAGGGGTTGGTCGCAAGCGTTTTAATCAAGAATCAAAATCCGAAAAAGGCGACCACACAGTGCTGGAAGTGGAAGTCGTAAAAAAAGTCGATCCAAAAGACAAAGACCCACATGATGGTGAAAACAGTGATTTATGATAAAAACGAGGTATCTATTTGAAGGTAATCTACTCATGCTACGGTGGTGCCCATTCATCACCACTTGCGGCAGCGATTCATCTGGGCAGGATCCCGGCAAATTCCACTCCATCTTTGCAGGACATCGAGGATGTGTTATATTTCGATTTGGTCGATGGAGATGAGCGGGGCTGTATCCTGCCGGTTGGAATAGACAAAAGCGGTCACGAAGTTTACGTGTTGGGCCGGGGACCCTCTGCTAGACCCATTGAACAAGCAATCATATCGGGGTATTTGCTGGCGGGGGAGGACCCCCGTCAGTTGCTGTTTGTAAACAGCCTTCAGGCAGTCAACTGGTTAATGCGTATCGGCGGATTTTTATCTAGGCGTCTGGGATTAGTTGCTTTAGGCAGACCACTTGCAATCAGAGGGGCCAAGATGGCATTCTCGCAATTGGTGGCAATTGTGGAGCAGACAAAGAAAGAACTGGAGAAGCGCGTTTAAAAACATCGGTCAATCGCGTTTACCAGTGTTCATGGAAATGAATGGGCTAAATAACCAGGAATAGCGCCCTGCATGTGGAATTCTTACCTGGCAGATCACAAACAGGTTAAAGGCTCTTTCGAGCAAAAAATGCGGGGAGGGAACACTCATCCATGGCAAAGCCGATAGTCGCAATTGTAGGGAGACCAAATGTAGGGAAATCAACTTTATTTAACCGGATAGCCGGTGGCCGGCAAGCAATCGTAGAAAGCGAACCGGGCGTAACTCGGGATCGGCTTTATGCAGACTGCCATTGGTTGACGCGATCTTTTATCTTGATTGATACCGGCGGTTTTGATTTCGACGACAGCTGCAATATTGCCACAGAAGTACGCCGTCAGGCGGAAATTGCCGTCAGTGAGGCCGATGTGATCATATTTGTGGTTGACGCCAGGATGGGTATTACCGCGGATGATGAACACATAGCCCATCTTCTGCGCAAAGCAAGTAAGCCCATCATTGTTGCTGCCAATAAAGTGGATCATGCTGATATTGAGACAGGTATTTACGAATTTTATCGCCTGGGATTGGGTGACCCGATTGGGGTTGCGGCAGAGCACAATCGGAACATAGGGGATCTTTTGGATGCTGTTGTGGGACGATTTCCCAAGACCTCCCATGCGGACGAGGACAGTGATGTCATCCGCATGGCTGTCATAGGACGCCCCAATGTAGGAAAATCATCGCTCGTTAATGCACTTACCGGTACCGAGCGCAGCATTGTCACAAACATACCGGGAACAACACGAGACGCTGTTGATACTGCATTCACCTGGAATGAGCAAGATTACATCATTGCAGATACTGCCGGAATGCGCAGAAGAAAACGCGTGGAGTGGGGTGTGGAGCGCTACAGTGTAATTCGAGCTTTACGAGCAGTAGATAGAGCCGATGTTGCTCTTGGAGTCATTGATGCAGTGGAAGGTGTTACCGAACAGGACAAGAAAATCATCGGCTACAGTCATGAGCAGGGGAAAGCACTGGTCATTGTTGTAAATAAATGGGATGCTATCGAAAAAGACTCAGCCACGATGCGGCTTTTTGAACAAGAAATCCGCAAAGAATTGTCTTATGTTAGTTATGCTCCCATTGTATTTGTATCAGCCTTGATGGGCCAAAGGTTGGAACGTCTGATGGAAACAGTCACATCAGTGGCGAGCCAGCACACAATGCGCGTCAGTACCGGCCGCCTAAACGAAGTGCTGCAGGAGGCGGTGCGGCTGAATCAACCTCCCAGCGACAAAGGGAAATCCCTGCGGATTTTCTATATCAACCAGCTGGATGTCAAACCACCGGTTTTAGGTCTGTTCGTCAACGATCCCGGCCTGCTCCATTTTTCTTACCGCCGTTATTTGGAAAATCAACTGAGGGCGGCCTTTGGATTCCACGGCACTCCCATCTGGTTCAAAGTCCGCAGGCGAGAATAGGTTGTGATTTAAACAAGCAATATCATGAGGAGGGGAGATTATGTTGGTGGCCGGTTTAGCACTTTTCTTATCTTACCTGATCGGTTCCATTCCTTTTGGGCTGATCGTCGGAAAACTATGGGCAAAACTCGATGTGCGTGAATATGGGAGCGGCAACATAGGTACATCCAATGTGCTGCGCACTGTTGGTCCTATGGCTGCTGCTTTGGTTCTTATCTTAGATGTGGCAAAAGGGGCTTTAGCTGTCTATTTAGGTACTTTAGCCGGCGGTGAACTAGTTCGAATCCTTGCCGGTGTAGCTGCTATCGCCGGACACAACTGGCCTGTTTACCTCAGATTTCGCGGGGGCAAGGGGATTGCAACCAGTCTTGGGGCTGTGGTGGCTCTTACCCCGGGCATTGCACTGATACTTCTCGGCCTATGGATCATTATAGTAAGTGCCACTAGATATATATCTTTGGCATCTTTGGCAGCGGCTTTACTTTTCCCCGTTTTTCTAGTTGTAACGAAGGCCAGCAAAACATACATTGTAATGGGTGTTTTCATCTCTCTTTTTG
>JAAYQZ010000021.1 GCA_012519025.1 Bacillota bacterium | reverse complement strand
TTGTTAATCCAGGCATCGTGCAGTAAACTGCCAAATTCATCGAGTTGACCTAAAAGCAAGGCATTTTTCATGCTCACAGTTAGTTCTTTCAACTCATCTAAAGCAGATACTGAGCGTTCATGTTTATTGACATAGCCTTTAACTTGCGTTTCGATTATTCCGGCTGAGAGCCTAGTCCTACCTGTATAGCAAAGCAAAAGATGGTATTCAAGTTCATTTAAGATTACAGGTGCGATTCGTAAAGGGTTAACGATAGTATAGTCCTCGTAAAATTCTATTAAATTGAAACCGCCGAAAGTTGCGGCATATTGGTCTTGTTTGCCGCCTTTGATTCCTAGAACAGTGCGTTCAATATGATACGCCATTTGAGCAATATCGTAGTTGGTCCAGGGCTTTTGCAGCCATTGTCTCATCAGACCCACTAAAGTTACTGTCATGGTGGATGAGGATCCGAGCCCGCTGCCGGGCGGTGCATCGCTGTGCAGGAACAAATTAAATCCTGTGTCAGTGGCACCATCAATGGTGTTCAGTACGGCTTTCACAAGGTCTAGTTCACCATCGTAAATTAACTGGTGTTCCACATTATATTTCGCTACTACATCAAAATCCAGCGATTCCACCTCAATGATGGGGTCCTTGTGGGGCAGGAGGCTTGCGTAGCTGTATTTGTCTATCGTGGTGGAAAGGACAATCCCCCCCTTTTCTTCGAAATAAGGAGACACATCGGTGCCGCCCCCACAAAAACTAATCCGCAATGGTGCACGACTGCGAACGATCATTTTTTTCTCCTTCCGTACTTTTCCATTTGGACACTGGTGTTTTAGACTTATTCCTGGAGGCGAAGTATGATTGGGCATATGCGTAACTCTCAGGTGTTCCTATATCGATAAAAGGTGAGTCAGTTATAAAGGCGTGCATAGGTTGGATATGGGGAAACACTTCCTTTTCCAAAGAACAAGGTCTATGGGCGGGCATATGATCCAGGAGTTTTTTTGACATAGCGTAGATGCCCATGTTGGCCCAAGTGGGGTTGGGTTGTTTTTCATTAAAGGATGTGATGCGTCCATCGTTGGCTAGTTCAACACTGCCCGTGGCATTGTGTGCCCAGGCCTTGGTGACTGCAATAGTAACAAGTCCGTCGTTGTTTTGATGTGCTTGCCAAAGGGGCCCCAGACCCATTTCTGTGTAAGTGTCGCCGTTTATCACCAGGAATTCTTCGGGAAGCACTGGTGCCGCCTGCATCAGTGCGCCTCCGGTGCCCAAAGGAAAGGTTTCCCAACTGTAGTGCAGTTTAAGGCTGAGTCCAAGCCCAGCGCCTGTGCCCAACTTCCGAAAAATCTGTTCCCCTTTATATCCCACACATAAAAGGACCGATTTGATGCCATTGGCTTCTAACCAGCGCAGCTGGTGGGCTAAGAAAGGTTCATTGGCTATTGGTGCTAAGGCTTTTGGAAGCCCTGGTACAGTGGTTCGAAGCCGTGTGCCTAAGCCGCCGGCCAAAACTACTGCTGGAGGGAGTTTTGTCGCCATATATCCATCCGACCTCGCTTTACCACAATGTTTTATTAGTGTCCATTGGCATAGTATGTGGCACAGGATCTATAGGTGATGATTAAACGAGCTCGTGAGCTCGCTGACTTTTGGATGCGCTGACTTTGGGATGTCCTATTTGGGCGGTACTCAGTTCCTAAGGATCCCCTTTTTCATATACTGTATGGCAAGAACGATTCTAGGAGGCGAGGATGTGCAGATTGGGATCGATGCCCGTGCAGCTTTATGGTACAGAGGTTCAGGGATCGGCACATATACGTACCAACTTATTAATGGGATGTTGGCTGCCGATCCCATCAACCAATATCATTTTGTTTACCCGCCTGCAAAATGGATAAAAGCGGATGATGAGTTTCAATTGGATAGTGGGGAACGGAAAAATCGGAAGTTTTGGCAGGATGTCCTGCAAACCCCGGATCTACTTGAACCGGCATTGGATATATATCACATTCCCCAAAACGGCATAGGATTGCCTTCTGATTGCCCCAGTCGTTTGAAAGTGGTTGTCACTGTTCACGATTTGATTCCTTTTGTACTGCCGCAAACCTGCAGTAAGTCATATTTACGGACTGCGCTGAGGCAGTTGCCCCGGATAGTGGATAGAGCCGACTACATTATTGCTGTATCACATTGCACAAAAAGAGACTTAGTAGAAATACTGGGTGTGCCTGTGGAGAAGATAGCGGTGATCTACGAGGCGGCAGAACCTATGTATTCGCCAATATGTAAACAGGAGGCCAAAGAGCAAGTTGTTGAGCATTACGGTTTGGAGGAGCCCTACATTCTCAATGTAGGTGGATTCAGCCGCCGCAAAAACCTGTTGGGGCTTGTGAAAGCTTTTCATCGGGTTTTGCCTAAGCTGCCTCCAAATTGCAAATTGGTCATCGCCGGCGGTGGTGGTGGCGGTTCCTATGAAGAACTGCATGAGTTTGTAGATCAGCGGGACCTGGCAGATGACGTACTCTTTCCCGGGTTTGTGCCTTTGGAACTGATGCCCTACCTGTACAGTGGTGCTGAGCTGTTTGTGTATCCGTCTTTGTATGAGGGCTTCGGCCTGCCGCTTTTGGAAGCAATGGCATGTGGAGTACCGGTGGTGGCTGCAAATACCAGCTCTATTCCGGAAGTCGCGGGAAATGCGGCGATTTTGTTCGATCCGTATGAACCGCAAAGTCTTCCTACAGCACTAATCAATGGTATGAAGAACGAGAGCACCAGGGAACATCTAATCGAACGTGGTTTTAAACAGCACAAACGGTTTTCTTGGATTAAAACCTCAACAGAAACTCAAATGGTATACCAATCTCTAATGCAAGATTAGCTGGTATTTGTAGGATGATGGGTCTATGAACGGAAAAAGCAAACAATGGGATGCACGGATAGCGGCAGATATCCTTGCCAGGTACAACGTAACATGGCATGGGTGGGAAACAGTAGGGCCCTGCCTGAAGGTAGCAACCCCACACGGCCATTTACGGTTGAAGCGTTTCGCTTATGGGGCGGATGAATTTTGTTTTGTTCATGATCTGGCGAAACACCTGCAAAAGAACGGTTTTACCAACGCCGAAGAGTTCATTATGACTCAAAGCGGTCAGCTGGGCGTTGAAACCAATGACGGTTTTTTCTATTTGAGCCGTTGGCAGGAGGGCGAGGTGCTGTCTCAAATTGATTTAGATACAGTCTGTTTGGTTCAGGTAGGTGGACTCCTGGGAGAATTTCATGTTGCCAGTCAAGGGTTTTCTCCTCCACACGGCATTCATTCCCACCGCAATCAGTGGAAAAGCTGGCCATTGAAGCTTAAAACCCGCCAGCGGGAACTTTGGTATTTTACCAATCAAGCCCGCAAAGGAACAACGGCTTTCGATCAACTGTATGCTCAAGGAGCTGACCGCGCCCTGTGTGATGGCCGCAGAGTTTTGGCCCAACTGGATTTGGAAAGACGCATGTATGACGAAATTGCCGCTTTAGATCGCAAGGCACGTTATATATGTCATCGTGATTTTATTCCACAGAATCTGCTTCTAACTCCGAGACAAATGTTGATTGTAATTGACTATGACAACGCTGCCGGTGTAGAACGCGTGGATGATATCGCCAAAATGCTGGATAGATTTTCTACCCTGCACATCAACAGAGCTAGGGGGCTTTTGGCTGGATATGAGCGAAAGCTGCCTTTAAAACCGGAGGAAATGTGGCTTGTGGTCACCTATTTGGAATACCCGATGGAATATTGGCGACTGGGACGCCGTGCTTACCGGAAAGGTAAGCCGGATATTCGTGGTTTGAGCAGATACCTGGAGACCTTGTCTGTCCGAAGATTGTTTTTGGATGAGTTAAAGAAGGTGAGATAAAGATGCTGTTTCGCAAAGAGATAATGGGAAAATTCCTTCCTATTGGGGAAGAGGCTGAGATGCTGGCCGCTGTAGAGGAAAACTATAATCTTGAAATAATGGGTTTTATGCAAGATGGCTCTGTCTATTTGCTGGCGACTTCAATGGGCCAAAAAGCACTGAAGCGTTCGAGTCTTTCTGCCTTTGAATTGGCCTACATCACTGATGCGTTGGCTTATTTGGCTCAAACCGGGTTTCAATCGGTAGTAGATCCCCTAATGACCAAGGATGGTACTCGGTTTTTTACATGGCGGGACAGCCAGTACTTTCTCTCTGATTGGGTTTTGGGTAGACATTGTGACTACCTTTATGAACAAGATGCTGAAACGGTGGCAAGGGACCTTGCCCGATTACATGTAACATCCCGCAATTTAAATTTCAATCGAGTCCCCGATACTCGGTGGCTTATGGGTATGTGGCCTGAGAGGTTCGCCCGCAGGCTGGATCAATTGAAGGCATTTCGGCGCACGGCTCGCAACCGAACTGTTCCCCAAGCATTTGATCAACTATTTCTTAAGGATTATGAAACGTATTACAAACAGGGTGCTGATGCTTTAGAGCAGCTGGCGGACTCGGATTATGGCGGCGTATGCCAAGAAGATTCTGCCAAGGTGCTTTGCCATATGGATTTGGCGTACCACAATATCTTAATCAATGGGCAGGGTGTAAAGTTTTTGGATTTCGACTACAGTTTGGTAGATCTGGGTCTGCATGATCTTGCGGATTTGCTTTTGCGCAACTTGATGCTTGTGGATTGGCGGTGGGAAAGGGCGCAATTGATTATCGATGCTTATAGTTCAGTAAATCCGCTTAAAGGAAATGTCTTACCCATTTTAGGGGCGTTCCTGCAATTCCCTCATGAGTATTGGCAAATCGGGTTGCAGTATTATCACGAAAAGCAAGATTGGCCGCAAGACTATTTTCTCAGTCGTTATAATCGCAAACTGAAGTCACCGGTCTTGCGGAGCCGATTTCTAAACACCTTTAATTTGGCAGCGGCATAGGATAATGGGGCCGGTGGCAAAGATTGAAATATACCTTTAAGCAGGAATGAACAAGGAGGAAACTGCAAATGGCGTATGCCGTCGTGATGGCAGGAGGTAACGGTACCCGTTTATGGCCCCGTGTGCGAAAAGACTCTCCGAAACATCTAATTGTTCACGGTGATGAAACTTTGCTGGCGAAAGCCCTTGAGCGAGCCCATGCACTTGTAGGTAAAGAGAGTGTTTACGTGACCACTAACGAAAACTTACTTGACACCATCACAGCAAATATCCCACAAGAACTTATCTCCAAAGTATATACCGAACCGGCTGTTCGAGATACAGGCCCTGCCATCGGATTGATGGCAGCTAGAATTGCCGCAGTAGATCCGGCAGCGGTAATTGCGTTTTTACCCGCTGATCACGTCATTTTAGATGAGCAGGAATTCAACAAAGTCTTAAAGGCAGCGCTAAAAGCCGCAGGTACAATCGATGGATTGGTAATTGTGGGGGTCCCCGCCAGCGAAGCCAGGACGTGCTATGGGTATATCAAACGGGGAAAGACTCTGTATGTGGAAGATAACGGCCTGCCTGTATATAAAGTGGAACGGTTTCGGGAAAAGCCAACAAGCCAACGGGCAGAAAAGTATATACGCCAAAATGAGTATTTTTGGAACAGTGGAATTGTCGTGGGGAGAGCAAACTTGATTTTGGAACTCTTAAACGAACACGCACCCCAGTTAAAACCGGGATTGGAAAAGATCGCACTGACTGTTAAAACTTCTCATGGAGAAGATGCAGTTCGTGAGTATTACACAGCTTTGGAACGCATTGCTTTTGATTATGCTGTACTGGAAAAATCCACAAAAATTCATATGGTAATTGGGAATTTTGGCTGGGAAGACATCGGCAGTTGGAGTTCGTTGGCTAAGGTGTCCACAAAAGACACGGATGAAAATGTATTTGCCGGCAGAGCAATCAGCATTGATACCAGCAACTGTCTTATTGCTGCGAAAGATAAGTTGGTAGCATCTATTGGAGTTAGTGATCTGATTGTAATTGATACGGAAGATGTATTGTTTATTTGCAATAAAGCTAGGGATCAAGATGTTAAGACTTTGCTTAAGCGTTTGCGGCAGGTAGGGTGGGAACACTATTTGTAATCATGTACAAAACGGCAAGACAGGGGGTGCCGATTTGGACATCACTTTCGGTACAGAAGGCTGGCGGGGTATCATCGGGGAAAACTTTACAACAGCCAATGTTCAACTGATTGGGCAAGCCGTTATCAAGTATCTTCATAACACCCATAAAGGGCTTCTACCGCCGGTTGTTATTGGGTATGATACTCGACTTAATTCCCGCAAGTCTGCTGAAGATTTGGCGTGTATGATTAGTTCAGGAGGTGTCCCTGTTTTACTCAGCTGCAAGCCGGTAATTACGCCGGTCCTCTCTTTCGCCGCTTTGCAGCATCACGCCGGCATTGGGCTGATGGTTACCGCCAGCCACAACCCACCTCAATATAATGGTATTAAATTTAAAACTGCATCAGGTGGTCCCGTGGATGGGAACATGATATCAAAAATCCGGGGTTGTTTGCTTGAGAGCTCAAAAACAACAGTTAAAGGTACGTTTCCTGCTGCTATACGAGAATTGGACTTCGATGAGCCGTACTTTGCTGCCGTTCACAAACGGTTTAGGGAAAAGCCAACTAACTTATGTCCTTCTTTTGAGGACATGACAGTGGTGTTTGATGCAATGCACGGCGCCGGCGCCGGTTATCTTGATCGATTGCTGGAGGGAACAGGTGCAAAAGTGGTTCGTGTTAGAGAAAAGAGCAAACCTGGTTTCGGCGGTACAACCCCTGAACCTGTTGATGATAATTTACAGGTTCTCAAAGCAGCAGTCAAACAACACAAGGCAGACTTGGGACTGGCTGTCGATGGTGATGGAGATCGTTTGGGTGTAGTAGATGAAAAGGGGCAGTTTGTTGATCCACATCGTGTTTTCATGTTTTTGCTTACACACCTTTACCGGAATCGTAAGGAAGAAGGAAGCATTGTTAAAACTTTTTCTGTGAGCCCCTTGGTGGGCAAGGCTGCCGCGGGGTTTGGGCTTAAAGTTCGGGAAACCCCCATCGGCTTCAAACATATTGTACCCTGGTTTAGGCGAGAAAGAGTGCTGTTAGGCGGTGAGGAAAGCGGGGGCTTTGGATTTGCGCGGCATCTGCCGGATCGGGATTCGGTACTGGCCGGCCTGCTGCTGGTGGAATATGTTCAGCAAAGCAACAATACCCTAAGTGAGCTGCATACAGAATCGGAAGGCCTATATGGTAAAAGCGTCTACCGGAGGAGCGATCTACCTCTTTCAGGCCCGGGATACAGCAATAGAGTGTTAACTGCTGCGGCCGCTCCCCCTTGTTTGGGAAGACATAAAGTTCTGCAAGCGGCAGATTTGGATGGTTTGAAGCTGAGTCTAGAGATAGGCTGGATTCTGTTTCGTTTTTCGGGCACGGAGCCTCTTTTGAGAGTCTACGCTGAAGGGGAAACAGCGCTCATTGTAGATGAACTCATGAAGGAAGGGTTGGAGTGGGTTGCTTCTTCATCCTATATTGCTTGACCGAGCTGATGGAGGAGTCTATATGAAGGTTGCAACCGGTGAACATACCGGTTTTAGGAATTGCCCTTTGGAAACCCCGCACCTGTTCAGAAAGTAAAAATGGGGGACAAGCCTGTATGACCTTGACAATAAAATAGGAGCTGCCTCCCATGGCTTCTAAGGTCGAACGTACATAAACATATATTAGCCTTGCAGGAAAGGAAAATCACCAGATAAGTTCTCCATGAATGCAAGCTCATCCCACATCCCTCCCTTTTCAGGAGATAGTCCCCAGCGGGTTAATGTTGACTGATGAAACCAACTCGCCCGGGGGCTGTCTCCCTTTTCCAAATCGGAAAACCGATTCACAACAAATTGGGCGACAAAGATGTATAATATCAGTGCATACATCCCTCTGTTTTATGCTGTTTAGTCAACACTAATAAGGCCGTAGCGAATGGCCCGCAGGGCAACTTTGGTGCGGTTGCGGGAACCCATTTTCCTGTAGATGCTGGTTATATGGTTTTTTACTGTATGCTTACTGATAAACAAGGTCTTGGCAATCTCATCATTAGCCAATCCCTTGGCTATGAGCTGTAGGACCTCTTTTTCACGGGGAGTAAGCCTGGCGAAATGTTCACTCTCATTAGGCACTTTTTCCACCTCCATTGCACTGACAAGCGGTGCCGGTTGCTGGTGTAAGAGCTATAATAATCCTATGAGACAACAGCTGTGAACGAACTAGGAATTCATTCTGGTTTTCACGTTATGTATCACTTGAACACCGATAAGGGCGGATGTGCATAGGATGTTGGTAGTGGGGTGGGAAGGGTGAATTGCATGCGTGACAAGACGGACTTGTTGCAGGCCTTGGGTGAATGGCCCATAACACCCAAAGGGATAAGTCCCTATAAAGATGTGTACAAAGTAGATGCAGAGGAGGGGATCTACTGTTTAAAACAAGTTGATAAAAAGACCCGCCGTGCGCTGGCTTTAGAGGGAGTTTTGGAACACTTGGTTGCTGAAAAATTTACCTTAACGGCAAAACCTCACCACAATAACGCGGGCCGGCTACTGTCCCAAATCCGCCCAGGCGTGCATTACATTTTGACTGACTGGGTGCAGGGACGCAGCCCTGATTTTCGCAAATTCGATGCGGATATAGTGGGAGCCGCCGCGACCCTTGCTTTATTTCACAACGCATCTTGTGGGTACGTGCCACCGCCGGGAGGTAAGCTGCGCAGTCGGCTTAGTCGCTGGCCCACCCGGCTGATTTCTCGCCTGAGAGAAGTTGTGAGGCTGCGAGAGGAGCTGAACCATAAACTGTTCTTAGACAATTTTGATCGAGCATTTTTGCAGTACTACCCATGGATTCTTGATCGAGCAGAGCAGGGGTTGCAGATTTTCACCACGCCGCAGTACGATGATTTAGTGAAAACAGCCCGCAGAAACAATAGTTTTTGCCATGGAGATGTAGCCCAGCGCAACTTTATCGTCGGCGACCAAGGCGGATATTACATCATAGACTTAGATCTCGTTAGACGGGATACAAAGGCCGCCGATTTATACAAACTTTTTAGGGATGTCACGAAAAAACGCAGATGGGACTTTACCGCAGCACAACTTATTTTACAAGGGTATTCTAAGATCACCCCGCTTAAAGCCGACGAGCTGGCCGTTTTATACGGTTTTTTGTGTTACCCACACAAAATAATTCACCTAATCTTGCGCTATTACGTTAAAAGGGAAGGTAAAAGCCGCGGGTGGTCTACCAGTAAATTCATCGAAAAGCTACATGAGCTGGGCAAAAGACATCCCATGGAGAATGCTTTGCTTCAGGCTTTCCGCAGCGAATATAAAATAAGCTAAAGGATTTCGGGTTTTGTGTTTTCCAGGATCCAATCAGCGGCCTCTTCAAGATGCTCCCCAACGAACTCTGGGTGGCTGCTTCCAGGTAAAATCAACATTTCGTGCTTTTTGCCATAGCCTGTGCGGACAAGCACAGTTTTGGTACCCGCACGCTGTCCGGCCTCTATGTCGGAAAGCTTATCCCCTATGGTATAGGAACTGCCAAGGTCCAACCCCAATTGAACAGCCGCCGCTAAGAGCATACCCGGTGCCGGTTTCCGGCGTGGGCAAACCTTTCGGTAAAATGGGATTACTGCTTGTGGGTGATGAGGGCAATAATAGATTCCGGCAAGCCGAATGCGGTGAATCCACAGTTTATGTTCTAAACAGCCGTGAATGTGTCTAAGCATCTGCTCGTTTAGATAACCTTTTGCAACCCCGGCCTGGTTTGTGATCAAGATCAGTTTGAAATGTCTTTGTAGTTTTTGAAGAGCGGGGATTGCTTCAGGAATTAATTGAATTTGATTCGGATGGTGTAAGTAGTTTACCTCAGTTATGATCGTACCGTCCCGATCCAAAAAAAGGGCCGCTACCTTAGTTTCCTTCAATTTCCCTATTGGCTGGTGCACAGACCAACACCTCCTCAAGTGTGAATATTTGGGGCTATTCCACCCTATGCAGGGCAAAGTCCTTTTACCCACAAACAGATAAGCGCCCCAAACGGCGGTTCCCGAAACAAAGGTTTGTTCTATCCACACTTTGTGGATAACCTGTGGATAACTATGTGAAAAACATTTTTATGGCGAGGCTTGCATTGACTTAGATTTCTAGTTAGGGTAAAATAAAAGACACATAAACGAACAACTGCCCCCGTAGCTCAGGGGATAGAGCAGCAGTTTCCTAAACTGTTAGTCGCAGGTTCGATTCCTGCCGGGGGCGCCAGTGAAGGTGTTGTGTCTCGATGAACAGAGAAACGACACCTTTTTCATACCTTTTTTGCCAATGCAGTCTGTTTGACTAAAGATCGGGATATGGGAAGCGGGGGCTAGAATATGCAAAAAACACAGCAGGGCACACTGAAATCACTTATGCACGGCTTACTTATATATCGAAAGATTTGGCAGGACCCGGTTTTGCATCTATTGCGCCGCCTTTTAATCTGTCTAGAGGACAATAAAGAATTCGACTTCCGGGAGGAAAATGCTGAAAATAAGCTAAGTGTAAAAATGGGTCAGGGATCTTCCCACAGGCGAGGGACTGTCGCCGCAGCCTATTACGATTTCCTCGGGGCTCTGCTGGAGTCTGAGGCGATTTTAAGTCCCGGACAGGGTGGGAGTCTATGGCAAGGGCATGTTTTGGATGTCGTGTTGGCCTTGGAGCACCCGATGCTGGAGATTTTGGTTCAGACAAACCAGGAAGATGTCGAGAGTTCCGGTTTGTGGCATTTGGATATTTTCAAGCGCGATCTCGGCTTACTATCGGAATTGTTTTGGCTCTTTGAGGGAGATGCTGCTGCAGAGTTGAAAAATATTTTGGGCAGCAGACTGATGCCTGAACCGGGCATCTTACATGCCCTACACGGTGGAGCTGGGAAGCATGCAAGCCAAGCAAAGCCACAGGGTTTTGATATACAAGTGCCTTTGGCCGAAATGGCCTTGCGCGAAGCTGCAGATGAATTAAAGCAAAGTTTCTTTGCGACTCGCAGTTGGGATGTATTAGCTAGGCCTCTTATCAACTACTATACACAATTTGGGATGGGACAGTTCGCCAAATACCCAGCTTTTATCTGGTCGGGTGATGAAGAACGCACCCCTGTTGGAGTAAGTATGATCGATCCCATTCGACTGCATGAACTCAGCGGATATGATGAACAGGTGGAAAAAGTTGTACATAATACGCTCCGATTTATTCGGGGCCTACCGGCACACAATATCTTGCTTTACGGGGATCGGGGTACGGGTAAATCTTCCACTGTCAAAGCCCTGATACATGAATTTGTTGGGCAGGGACTGCGGTTGGTTGAAGTAAACAGAGACAGCCTAAGGGGTTTAAGTGAACTAGTTAAGTATCTTGAGCGAAGCCCTCTGAAATTCATTGTATTTATCGATGATCTATCTTTTGAAGAAGATGAGACAGAGTTCAAGGCTTTGAAATCGATTTTGGAAGGCAGTGTGGTAAAGCAGCCGGATAATGTACGTATTTACGCCACTTCCAATCGCAGGCATTTGATAAAAGAAAGCTTCAACGATATGAATTCCAGGGAACTGCGTGAACAAGACACCGTCCAGGAGAAGCTGTCACTCTCCGATCGATTCGGGTTAACGGTGATTTACCCTTCGCCGGATCAAAAAACCTATTTGGATATCGTAGAACACCTGGCGGCTGTTGAAAGGCTTTCTATAGATCCAAACGAACTAAGGGAGCGAGCCTTACAATGGACTTTGTGGCATAATGAGCGATCCGGCCGTACGGCACGGCAGTTTATCGATGATTTGAAGGCACAGCTGGAAATGGAAGCAGATCAAACACAATGAAAGAGGGGGTGTTAATTGGCACTTAAGGTTGGTATTCAACTTTACTCAGTCAGGCAATCTTTGATGAAGGATCCCTATGGAACATTGGCAAAAGTAGCAGAAGCCGGTTACAAGTTTGTTGAGGCGGCAAACCACGATTCGACGACCGATCCTGGTGTGGGTTTTGGTGTGCCTGCCGAGACTATGAAAAAAAGCCTTGACGACCTCGGTATGTCCATTGTTGGCAGCCACGTCCACCCATTGGAGCCGGAGCGTCTTGCGGAAGTTCTAGATTACCATGAAGTTCTTGGTAACAAACAAATTGGAGTTGGTATTGCGTTTTTCCCGTACAATGATGTCGACTCCATAAAGCGCACTTGTGAGACATATAATCAGCTGGGCGCTTTGTGTAAAGAGCGGGGCATGCGGTTCTATTACCATAATCACTATCAGGAATTCCAAGTATTTGGTGACAAAACTGTTTTAGATCATATGATGGAGAACACAGACCCGGAATTGGTCTTTTTAGAGTTAGATACTTACTGGGCCATGCGCGCGGGAGAAGATCCAGTGGAATTGATTGAAAAGTACAAAGACCGTTTGGTGCTTTTGCATCAAAAGGATTTCCCGGCCGACGCCCCACAGCCTTTGGTTGTATTTGACAATTTGGTGGATCCCAACCAGGAAATCGGCATGGAGGCCTTTGTAAATGTCGTCGATCCCTTGACATTTACAGAAATAGGGACAGGCACACTGCCAATCCAAGACATAATCAATGCCGGTCTCAAGGCACCCCATGTTGAGTACATTATCCTTGAGCAAGACCATACCCAGCTTGATGAGATAGAATCGATAAAAACCAGCATGGAGGCATTTAAGAAGTTTTCAGGGATAGTTATCTAGCCTGAGTCAATCACGGGAAGAAAGGTATTACAGCGCTTTGCATTCATCTGTTGTTGGACATTGCAGAGCGCTGTTTCATGTCTCGGTTACGAACGCAGTTGTTCAACCGGCACACTGCCTGTCTTCCGTCCGGTAGTAAAGTCTACTTTTGGTCCATATTTCTGAAGCCATTCTTCCGCTTTTCGGTTATCTTGAGCTGCTGGGGCGGAAGCGGTCTTAGCAAATTCATTGACATTTTCCCGTCCTATGTCTGCTGGTATAATATTGCCCGGTCCTCCGACACAACCGCCTCTGCAAGCCATGCCCTCCATAAAATTTGCTGCAAGTTTGCCTTGCTCAACTAATTTTAGCAAAGTCATGCATTCCCGGATGCCGTCTCCATGTACTGCGGTGATTTCTAGATCAGGATTGATTCTGTTGACGGCTCTGGTAATAGCCTCGGTGACTCCCGCGGTTCGGGCGTATATGCGTCCATCGTGGGAAGCGTCCTCTATTTCGGTTTGACTGCCGGTGGAGACTAGATCTACACCTGCTGCTTCGAAAAGAGCCTCTACTTCACGAAATGTAAGCACGGAGTCAACCGCATCGCTTAATTCTGGTCTGCGGGCTTCAGCTTTTTTGGCAACACAAGGGCCAAGAAAAACCACTTTACACTCTGACTGTGCCTTGAGCAGGCGCCCCAAGGCAATCATCGGCGAAACGGAGTGGGAAACCAGTTCTACTAAAGCCGGTTTCGTCTTTTCGACAAGCCGCATAAAGGCCGGGCAACAGCAGGATGTTATCATGAATTCCTCGCCTTTTTGAAATCGGTCTACCAATTCCTCGGCTTCTAAGGAAGTAATGATATCCGCAGTCATAGCTACTTCGTGAACGCCTTTGAAACCCAACTGCAGCAAAGCACCTTTTAGTTTATCGGGACTAATATCTTCGCCGAACTGCCCAACGAATGCCGGGGCCAGTATAGCGTAGACCGGCTGTTCATCGCTTTGCATCAGCAGATAGGCAACTCGCGCAAAATCCGAGCGGGCAACTATCGCACCGGCAATGCATCCGTCGACACAAAGCCCGCATTCAATGCATTTGTCCCAGTCGATAACAACCCCTTCTCCAGTATGGGTGATGGCGTTGGTGGGACACACGTGATCGCACCGGCGGTGTTTAGTGTCACACAACCGACATGCATCCTTTATGTGGGAAAATAAGGCGCCTTCTTCCGCAAGAAGCAGATCAATGCGCTGCTCCACTACGGGTCTCCATAAATCGCGTTCTGCTTGATCGGAAAAACAATCGCTAGTTATTTCTTCAATAAGCCTTTCTTTATTGAAAGGTCTTTCGTTTCCACGGATTGCTTTTGCAACATGAGTTAAGATGCGTTTGGTAAAAATATGCTTGTTCACAAAAAGACCTCCTGGGCACTAGATAGTTTTATCCCCGCATTATGTTGTTATGCTAACCCGTTTATCATCCCTGCTGATTGAATGAACTAATTTGCTTCTTTTGGCAGGATTTATGGGTGTTTTGGGCAAAAGAGGATCTAGGTTTACAAAAAAAGGAGGTGAACCGGCGTCTGTCCCCCAAAGGATGGGTCCGCCCGGGTCCAATATTGCAGGTAATTAAAGATGACATACAACGGGGTAAGTTTAAGGCAGCTATATTTGATTTTGATGGTACGATCAGTTTAATTCGAGCCGGATGGCAGGATATCATGTATCCTTATTTTGTAGAGGTTCTCAGGGATACTCCCCATGCCGAAAGTTCAGCAAAGATTAAGCATGTTGTTGTAGAGTTTGTAGACTTACTCACCGGTAAACAGACAATCTATCAGACAATCCAGTTAGCTGAGGAAGTAAAAAAGCGAGGTGGAGAGCCTCTTGCTCCCCTGGAATACAAGCACGAATACCTGCGCCGTCTGTGGGAGCAAATTGAACACAAAGTACACGGGTTGGAAAATGGTTCAATCGATAAGGAGATAATGATGGTCCCGGGTTCTCTGGAATTGCTGCAGGGACTGAAAGCCAAAGGGCTTACATTGTATTTGGCAAGCGGCACCGATGAGCCTTACGTCATCAATGAAGCGAACATATTAGGGGTAAGCGAATTTTTTGATGGCGGGATCTATGGAGCATTAGATAGCTACGAAGATTTCAGCAAGGCAATGGTCATTCAAAAGATTATTGAAGACCATGGTTTATCCGGTGAAGAGCTTTTGGGGTTTGGCGACGGTTATGTGGAGATTGAAAACGTGAAAACGGTTGGTGGTTATGCTGTGGGCGTTGCCTCTGAGGAACTCAAACGGAAAGGTATTAATGAATGGAAGCGAAGCCGGTTAACGGCTGCAGGCGCCGATATCATCATCCCCGATTACCGCAACATCGATGGGTTGATGCACTATCTCTTTCCATAATGTATAATGGCGGAGGTGATAGGTATGAAACCAGCAAAAGCCAAAACAATTTTCGAGAAGTTACCCAGCAGCGAAATACTCGTTGTAGGAGATTATTTTTTGGACCGATACCTAGATATTGACTCTGCTCTTGATGAGCCTTCGCTTGAAACCGGTCTGACGGCTTACCAAGTGGTTGGCATCCGTTCAAGCCCTGGGGCCGCGGGCACCGTGGCCAACAATCTTGTCGCCCTGGGAGTTGGCAAAGTAATTGCCTTGGGTATTGCCGGGGAAGACGGCCATGGATTGGAATTGAGGCAGGCCATGGAAGAAGGCGGAATTGATGCTTCTAAAATGATTTGGGATGCTGGCAGAGTTACACCTACATATACAAAGCCCATGCGGGAAGAAGCAGGTCGATTGAGGGAGCTGAATCGGCTTGACTTTCAGAACAGGACTCCAGTTCTCGTTGATTTGGAAACCGAACTCATCAGGCGGCTTTGGGGGCTAGCGAAAACAGTAGATGGAATCCATGTTATGGATCAAGTGGAGATGGAAGGATGCGGTGTGATTACACCTAGGGTGCGGAAGGAATTGGCATCTATTGCTGAGCAGTTTCCCCACCTGCCTATTACAGTCGATTCGCGAGCCTATATCCAGCATTTCCAGCAACTATCGGTGAAAATCAACGTGCAAGAAGCAGCACAAGCCGCGGGTATGCACAAGAAAAATTCAGGCAAGGAGACGGCTGCCCAAGCTGGCACTGTTTTGGCAGGAAGACACAAACATCCGGTTTATATAACCATGGCTGAGCAGGGCATATTGGTAGTGGAGCCTTCAACAGAACCAGGGGTAAAGGGGAACATTACCCATATACCTGCAGTGCCCGTTGTTGGTCCCATTGATCCTGTAGGTGCCGGTGACAGCGTTTCTGCCGGTGTTATTTCTGCCTTAGCCGTAGGGGCTGGACCTGTGGAAGCTGCTGTTATTGGCAATGTTGTTGCTTCTATTACTATCCAGCAGTTGGGGACCACCGGAACGGCTTCCCCTACAAAAGTGGTAGAGCGTTTGCATGAAGTTGATATAGGTGTGCGGATTTTATAGGCGCACCCCACAAGGTGTAAAGGGGGCATATACGATGATATGGCAAAGAATTGGGATCTTTGTTTTGGGCGTGCTGGCAGGCAGTATGCTGAATAGATTTATTTCCTGGTGGCCCAACCACGGGGTCTATGGTGAGTTTCGCTCCACTTGCCCCCACTGTGGTCACCCTTGGTATGGACTTGAGCAAGTAAGCCTTTGGGGGCGTTTGTTTTCGGAAGGGCGCTGTCAGTATTGTGGGGATAAAGTGCCTTTACGCCACAGCCTTGTGGAATTGGCCACCGGGGTTCTTGTCCTTCTGGTGTCTTTTCGTGGGAAAGGTACGTTGGATTTCGTTCGGCTTTTCTTGTTTGTGCTGCTTGTCGTCCCATTATTTTTCATCGACTTAAAGCATCACAGGCTTCCTAATATCTTAACAATGCCTGGGATAGGTCTGGGACTAATATTATCGGCAGCACTGGGGTATATGAAAAGCGCCTTAAGTGGGGTTGTTGTCGGTGGTGGAGTGCTTTTCGTGGTAGCTTTGGTTACCCGGGGCGGTATAGGCATGGGTGATGCTAAACTCCAGGCAATGGTGGGCGCATTTCTTGGCCTGCGCCATATGTTGACATCCTTGGCTATCGGGGTTTTGCTGGGAGGAATAGTGGGTTTGTTGCTGTTGGTTTTCCAGGTGAGAGGCAGAAAAGACATGATCCCTTACGGGCCATTCCTAATCACCGGCGCTATCTTAACCCTTTTGGTTGTAAGTTAAAGAAGAAAACAGAAGCGGTCGGTCCGCTATATTTGAGAGGAGGCTGTGCCCTCGATGAGGGCATACATTATGCTTTATGATCAGTACAGAAATACAGCTAAAAATATGATTTCAGCCGCAGTAGAAGCGGCTGATCCAACTAGGGCTGTGGAGGAAAGTGTAAAACTCGTTGGCGACACTCTGACAGTATGCGGTGACACATACAATCTAAAGGACTATGAGCGTGTGCTCATGTTTGGGATTGGCAAAGCGGCTTCACCTATGGCTGCAGCGTTGGAGAAAATCGTTGATATCGATGGTGGTCTTGCCATTATTAAAAAAGGCGATGAGATTGGTTCTGTCGAGGTTGAGAGTATACCGGTGTATGAAGCTTACCACCCCCAACCCCGGGAGGATAACATCAAATACAGCAACAAAATAACTGAAGCTATCGAGAATTTGGATCCCGAAAGCCCCACCTTAGTCTTTTTCTTGATCACGGGCGGCGGTTCTGCGCTGTTTGAAGTACCACCCGCCGGGATCAGTATCGATGAACTGTTCCGTATGAATGAGCTTTTAATGCATTGCGGTGCCAATATATATGAGATTAACACCATTAGAAAGCATGTATCTCAGGTAAAAGGCGGGCGCTTTGGTCAGCTTTGTTCTGAACGGGGTGCAACAGTCGTATCATTGATTCTATCCGATGTTGTGGGAGACGACTTAAGTGTAATTGCTTCTGGACCCACGTATAAGGATGCCACCACCTTTACAGACAGTATCAATCTGGCAAAACAGTTCGATATTTGGCAGGAATTGCCTGATTCAATTAAGACCCATATGGAAAAAGGTTTGACTCATCCTGAAATGGAGCCACCTAGAGAGGTGCCCGCCAACGTGCGCAATTACCTAATAGGCAACAATATGGGAGCACTTTTGGCGGCTGAGAAAGTGGCAAAAGATGCTGGTCTAAACACCATGATTTTAACCAGCCAAAATACGGGTGAAGCCAAACATATTGCCAAATGCGTTATGGGGATCGCCAAAGAAGTGCAGGATACGCAGCGCCCCATCACCCCACCTGCTGCCTTAATAATGGGGGGCGAAATGATTGTTACGTTCAGTTGGGATGAGCGGGATGGTTTTGGCCCCAATCGAGAGTTTGTTCTCAGTTCAGCTTTGGAAATAGCCGATCGCGATAACATAGTGGTGGCCGGAGCTGATACCGATGGGGAAGATGGTGAAGGTAAATCCGGCGCTATAGCTGATTGCCGCACTGTCAGCCGTACTGAACTTGATGCCAAGTGGCACCTAGATAAACATGAGGCAGAGGCCTATTTCGATGACTTAGGTGATTCGCTGCTGTTTGAAAGTCGAACAAATGTAAATGATATCAACGTTGTGCTCATTGGACCTAAATCAAAGAAATGATAATTAAATAACGAGTCATCGACTTTTTGCTTCCCTGAAATCGAGGATACAATGGTTTTAAAACTAAAGGGATTCCCTATAGACCGTCGAAACAATGTATTGGTCAATATTACCAAAATGGGGAAAAACGTGTAGGAGGGGAAGCTATTGAAAAAGTTATTGACTGTTGCTGTAATGATTAGTTTGGTTCTAGGAATCGGCTCTGTTGCTTTTGCACAAACAGGGGAAGTATCCGCGGATTTGTGGTTTGTGAACCATGTTTATGAGGAACCAGGCGACAAATGGGAGGCTTCAGGTAGGCTGACAGCTGTCACGGGAACTTTCGATATTACTAACAAGTTCAGTGTTGCAGGTTCCGGCGCGTTTGGTAAAACGGATAAGTTCGAAAAGGCTCCCGCTGGTAGGCCCGAGGAATCAGGTGAACTCACAAACCTCAATGTGGCAGTGCAGTATCAGATAATCCCTATGGTGAAGGCCCAAGCAGGATTTTTCACCGGCGGCTACAAGCTGCACAAAAACTTAGAGGAATACTCTATCTCCGGTATTACCATTGGTGCAGCAGTGGATTTTGAGGTCGGTGACGGCATCGGTATATATGGTGAGGCCAACTATGCTCCTATTGCCAGTGCAAAGTTGAAGGAAGCTGACATGACTCTAGACGGTTCGTCCATGATGGCGTTCGAGGCCGGCGGGAAATACGATTTTGGACAGTTTGCAGTCAAAGCCGGTTACCGCTACAAGGGTCTTGAATTCAAGAAAAAAGATGCTAAAGATGCAGCCACGGCCAGTTTCTCCGGATTCTTTGTTGGTGGCGGAATTAAATTCTAGAATTATTTGAAGGCATCTGGGACAATGGACCCGGATGCAAAGATGCCTCTTTGTTGAGGCATCTTTTTGTATACACTCAGCCGGCATCCGGGGGTTGAAATAAGGTAAGTTGTTAAATCGCACTACCACTTCTTAGGCGGCATAAAGGAAACTACCAAGACACAGGGATGTAAAGTATAAGCAGTTTAACTAAAACTCAAAGTGTGGGTATAGTATTGGGGATATGCCGATGAAAAATATTGCAACAAAAATATCCGTATACGTCGGGATAGTCGTACTTATCGCATGTGCCAGCTTGGGAGTAATAGCTTATTTCGATGGATCTGCCGCAGTGATCGAAGAAGTTGAGCAGGCATTGTTTCAGCAGGCAGTTGAGGCGAGTCGTTATGTTGAAACGCGTTTTGAACTTCATTTAACCAACTTTGCTGCCATTGCTGAGCGAGCTGAGATTCAAAGTATGAATCAAGCTTTGTTTGTGCCAATCCTCCAGGCAGAGATGGCCCGCTTACCCAAGTTTTTAGCTGCTGGAGTAGTGGACCAAAGAGGGACTGTTGTATATGAGGACGGAACCTCTACAAATGTATCTGAACACGGTTACATAGACAAAGTGTTGGATGGGGAGATGGTGGTTTCAGATCTGATCGTGGATCCGAAAGACGGCAGTGCTGTAGTTGTGTATGCGGTTCCAATTCAGCGCTTCGGGGAAACTCTTGGTGCGTTGATTGCTTTGAGAGATGTCACGGAATTAGGTGATATCACTGATCGCCTTGGGTTTGGTGCAAATGGTTACGCCTATATGTTTGGCCCGGATGGAACCTTGTATGGTTACCCGGATCGCTCTATGGTGAAAGAGCGGAGAAACCTTTTTGAAGGTACCGGCTTGTTTGCTGATGCCGGTAGGGCTGTTAAAGAGTTGGGGATTGGCAGCACCGGCGTAATTCGTTATTCTGTGGACAACGAAGTAAGGCTCATGGGTCTGGCCCCACTTCCAACTACCGGCTGGACCATTGCGATTGGAACTGCTGAACACGAAGTTCTACGCAACATTCAAGGGCTTCGCAAGACCCTTCTATTGGTCTCCGCCATAATCATCGGACTGGGCATAGCTGTTGTCTATTTCCTTGCCGGCCGCATCACCAAACCGCTTGTTGGTGTGCAAGATGTAATTGAGGCTGTAGCCACAGGTGATTTGACCAGATTAGCCGAGACTCAGTCAAAAGATGAGATCGGTAGGGTGGCAGCAGCGTTAAATGCTACCATAGAAACCATCAGAGAAGCATTGGGTCTTGTAACCCACACTTCCGATGAACTGGCAGGAACCAGCCAAGAAATGGCTTCGGTTGCCCAGGAAGTAAGTGCATCAATTGAAGAAGTTGCCAGTACAGCCAACCAGTTTTCCGGTACTCTTGATGCCATGAACACTAATGCTCACAACATGTCCCGCGATATACAAAACATTTCCAGTCAATCAGCTGAAGGTGCAGATGCCATCGCTGATATAGTGCAGGAAGTCAGCGCACTGCAAACTAATACTGCAGGTCTCGCCGATGATATTGCTGAATTGGGTGCTCTTTCTGATCAGATTGGGCGAATAATAAACGTCATTGATGAGATTGCCGAGCAAACCAATCTCCTGGCACTAAACGCTGCGATAGAGGCTGCACGGGCCGGTGAACATGGCCGCGGTTTCGCTGTAGTAGCTGACGAAGTCAGAAGGCTGGCAGAGCAGTCATCAGACGCAACTACAGAAATTGCCGCCCTAATAGGGCGTATACAGGAAGGGATAACCTCTGCAGTGACCGGCATGAATGATGGGGCAGGACAGGCTGCTAGAGTAGCGAAGAGCGTCGATGCAAGTGGCGAGCTTTTAAGAAACATACTTGCAGAAGTCGATGGCATCGTTGGGGCAGTTCAACAGATTTCAGCCAGTATCGAGGAAACCAATATTGGCGGCCACGAGATTGCAAGCGGCACAGAGGAGCAGGCAGCATCCATTGAGGAAATTGCCGGCTCAGCTCAGAACCTGACCGATCTCGGTGCACAACTGCAGGAACTGCTGCAGCGATTTAAAGTAGAATAATATCACAGTGTGAGTGAGTCAGTTTAGGAAGTCTGGAATGGTCCCGGATATTATCCGGGACCATATTTATGTGCAGTGAAATTAACTCAAAGCGCCGTACACTCCTAAATCCCCGGATATTCGGCACCTTCTTGGGGGTTTGGTCTTACTATATCCTAAGACTCAAATGGGGGAGAGAGCAAAGCGATGGTAGAAATCAGGTTAGATCAATTGGAGTTTATAGGTGCCGGCAAACATGGTGAAGTTTACAAGCTCGATGAAAAGCGCTGTGTGAAGGTCTACCGACGGCGGCACTACCTGCGTATGGAATTGGCAGCCCTTAAACGAGGTGCGAAAGCCTCCTTTTTCCCACAGGTACACGAGTGGGGTGAAAATTATATAATAAGGGATTACGCACCGGGGATTCCCCTTAATCACTATTTGCGCGCAGAGCGGTTCACACCTGCCATTGCACGGCAGTTGGTGGAAATGGTGGAGACCATGCGCAAGCTTCGATTCCGCAGAGCTGATACCAGGCTTTCCCATATTATTGTTGATCCGAATCGAAAGTTATGGCTGATTGACCCTGTCAATACTATGAAGCCTAGTCCTCCCTACCCACGCAAGCTGTTTAAAGGACTCATTCGCAGGGGTGTAGATGAAGAATTTATGGCGTATGTTCAGGAGCATTATCCTGAGGTTTACGGACGCTGGGAAAGGCATGTAAGACGGCTCAAGGAAAGATCTTGAAGACATTTCTTCTGCATGAACTTACCGACCTCCAAATCTGATGCCCGTTTAGATAGGAAGGACAGCCATTGCAGCGAATGTTTTAAGTAGTTTGGCAGTGGACTGGCTGTGTCAGCAAAACAGCGAATTAGCTGGGAGGCGACTTTTCCAATGTATGAAGTTGTTTTTCGAGAGTTTTTGTTTAACAACGAACGACCTTTTAACAGCTGTCATGCTTCTACGCTGGTTGTTTTGGGAAATGGAGATCTTTTAGCTGCCTGGTTTGGAGGCAGCCAAGAAGGGGCCTCAGATGTTGCAATTTGGTTGAGCCGGCGGGATCATGCAGCCCAAAAGTGGGGCTTGCCGCTTAAAGTCGCCGATAAGTTGGGGGTTCCCCATTGGAACCCGGTACTATTTCACAATCAGGATGGAACCCTTTTATTATTTTACAAAGTGGGTCACCAGATAAGCAAATGGCAAACTTTTGTCAAGTCATCCAATGATGGCGGCCTCAGCTGGACAAAGGCACTAGAATTGGTGCCGGGAGATTGTGGGGGAAGGGGTCCTGTAAGGAGCAAACCGATTGCCCTTGCCAACGGCACTGTACTTGCACCGGCTTCCATCGAGAATGATCATTGGAATGCCTTTGTTGATATTTCCCACGATAGTGGTCTGACATGGGATAAAAGTGAAATGGTGCCGCTTAAGCGGTCTGCATCTGGTACATCTGCTCCTGACAACCCGGGACAAGCAGGCTGCGAAACAGGAAAGGCCCAAAAACGAATCAGAGGCAAAGGTGTAATCCAGCCGACATTGTGGGAATCTGAACCGGGCCAAGTTCATATGCTGCTAAGAAGCACCGAAGGAGTTGTGTATCGCAGTGATTCGGCTGATGGCGGTAAGACATGGTGTTTGGCTTATCCAACAGAACTACCTAATAACAACAGCGGTATCGACCTTGTAAAACTGCACTCCGGTCTTCTAGCTTTAGTGTATAACCCTGTAGGTATCAACTGGGGCCCCAGAACACCCCTAGTGTTGGCCTTATCCTGTGATAATGGGGTCAGCTGGGGAAAAAAGCTGGTGCTTGAAGATGATGAAGGCGAATATTCATACCCTGCCGTGGTTTCCAGTGGCGACATGGTGTATATAACTTATACTTGGAGACGGGAACGCATTTGCTGTTGGGGTCTAAAGATCAATGAATAAATAATTTGTGTCTTTCAGCCCAACGGTCCCGGTACTGACGTTCGGACCGTTGGGTGTCTGCCTATAATAAGAACTTACAGCGGCTCTTCTAGAATTTACTGTTTTTGATCTGAAGTGAATCAGGCATAAGCTGCATCAATTCGATTGGATTGCCGTCAGGGTCTTCAATCCAATACTGCCAATTGCCGTCTTTGCCCATAGTGGGTTCTCCGGGACATGCCAGCCCCCGTTCCCGCAGTTTAGCTAAAGTTCCATTTATATCATCGACTGCTAAACATAGATGCATAAAACCAACAGAATGATCGGTAACAGGCACTTTTTCACTGCCGTCCGGAAACAGTTCAATAAAGGTGTTGGAGTTAATCTGCAGATAAACCAGCCAAGGAGTGCCATCATCATGATCTAACTGGAAAGCTTTTCGAAAACCTAAAACATGGGTATAGAAATTGATGGATCTGTCCAAATCCTCGACTCTCAACGCTATGTGGCCTATACCGGTGATCATTTAAAATCCCCCTTTAAGGATCATGTATATTGCTATATTGGCAATAATTCCCCAACCACGGAGAATTTCCTTTTAGAGGATGGTTATCGATAAATCGCAAAGCAGGAATTTCAGCCAATAAGTGGAATAGTTAGGCTGACTTAGCGAAGATAAAAAGTGGAGGGATGGCATGCTTTTTCGGCCCATTGGTAAAACAGGGATGTCGGCAAGTATCGTTGGGTTAGGTGCAGAGCATCTGGACAATAGACCATACGAAGTTGCGGAGGAAGTAATAGATGCGGCCTTGGAGCACGGAATTAATATAATCGATTGTTTTATGCCCGGCAAGCCGGTGCGGGAAAATATTTCGAGGGCCCTTAAAGGTAGAAGAGATCAGGTGTTAATTCAAGGCCATATTGGTTCAGTTGATCTAAGAGAACAATATGATCGCACCCGTGATGTGGATATCTGTCGCAGGTACTTTGAGGACATGATCAGGATCTTCAAAACAGATTATATTGATTTGGGCATGATGTTCTTCATTGATACTGAGGATGACTACAAGGGTGTTTTTGAAACAGATTATATAACATACGTCCTCAAGCTGAAGGAAGAAGGTAAGATTCGAGCTATTGGCGCAAGCTCGCACAACCCCAAAATGGCGGCTCGGCTCGTGGAAACCGGAGTTGTTGAGCTTTTGATGTTCAGCACTAATCCCGCCTTCGACATGCTGACCTATGACGCTGATATTGGGGAAGCCATGGCAGGGCGCTATGATAAGGACAGTTTCGATGGAATTGATCCTGACCGTGCTTACCTGTATCGGTTGTGCGAAAGCAAAGGTGTGGCCATTACTACGATGAAGACTCTGGGGGCCGGGAAGCTTCTCTCACCGGAGTTTTCTCCCTTTGCAAAGCCTCTTACTGTCGCACAGTGTATTCATTACGCGCTAACTAGGCCGGCTGTGGTGAGCACCTTGATTGGATGCGAGACCCGGGAACAAGTAGCGGAAGCTGTTAACTATTTGAATCTTACCGATGATGAACGTGATTACAGCAGTATTATAGGCACGGCTAAAGGAACTATGAGTGGTCAATGTGTTTATTGCAACCACTGTTTGCCCTGTCCGGTAGAAATTGATATTGCCCATACCATCAGGATGTTGGACACAGCCTCCCTTGATCCGGACAATATACCCGAGCGTATCTTGGATCAGTACAGGGCCAATTCTTACCGTGCCTCTGATTGCACGGAGTGCGGCAGCTGTGAAGAAAAATGTCCGTTTGGAGTCCAGGTGATCGCTAAAATGCACAGCGCGGCTGCAATGTTTGAATAAACCAGGTCGCCAGGAGGATACTCATGAGCAACCAAGGGGCGGGACCTGCAGCTAAGTTAGAGTTGCCCGGGCAACCAATTTGTTCCATCAAGGCGGGCTACTTTTTGGCTCTTATGGCTATGTTTGCGTTCGGTGCTTATGTTAATGTTTATTTGCATCGGGTGGGGTTAAGCGGTAAAGAAATTGGCCTGGTATCTGCTTGCGGACCTCTAACAGCCCTTATCAGCCAGCCTTTCTGGGGCAATATGGCTGACTACCGGCTGGGGAGGACCAGGACCCTGCGGTTGCTCCTTTTGATGTGTGCTATCATTTGCCCATTTTACCTGGTGTCAGACAAAGTGATTATTTTAATGGTGGTTGCCGCAGGTATTGCCTTTTTCTCCAACTCTGTCGTTCCTATGATGGATGCTATCACTATGGGCCTTGTAGGCAGCAGCGAAGGTGGGTTTGCAGATATTAGGCTTTGGGGCACGGTTGGCGGCATTGCAGCCACATTGATTGCAGGGTTTCTATTTGAACGTCTCTACGTTGGCTATGTGTTTTATATGTATGCGATATTGATGTATATTTGTTGGTTTGCAACCCGCTCTTTGCAGGACATCCCAATGGAGATAGAGTGTCCTGTTTCCCCAACCAATATGGACCACAATTCCGGGCCCCGCCAAGGGGGCCTGGTTCGTCTTTTAAGTAATAAAAACTTTGCACTTCTAACACTATCGGCTTTCTTACTTCAATTGACAAATACTTGCCACCAGTCCTTTTTTGGGGTATATCTAATAGAGCGAGGCTATTCGGAGTCTGTTGTAGGTATGGCGTGGCTGCTTGCTTTGGTAAGTGAACTGGCGTTTTGGTTGTTATATCGGTTTCTCGTGGGGTTCAGCGCCCGGGCGCTGTATTTGATGGGGACAGGATGTTTTGCACTGCGTTGGTTGCTTAACGCCTTGATCAAAGCCCCACAGATCGTTGTACTGACCCAGATACTTACCGGTTTCTCCCTTTCTATCACATACTTAGCTGGTGTTTCTTTAGTTGATCGATTTTCCCCGGTGGATTTGCGGGCCACTGGGCAGACTATTTTTACCGGCCTGACAATGGGGGGAGGGGCGGTTGCCGGAAGTCTGATTGGTGGGGCTTTATACGATGCCGTTGGATTAAAAAAGATTTACTTAGGCACAACGTTGCTTGCTCTGCTTGCCATACCACCCCTTTTGCGGCTGCATACAAAAGAAAGACATGACTTTGTCCAGCCCGCTCTTTAGTCACTACCACAATGGACACTCAACAAAAGTTCTCGATGGGGAAAGGGAAATAATTATGACACAAGATTATATTCGGCAGCGGCTGCAGCAAAGATCGGTTATATTAGCATTGTCCACTTTCGCGTGTCTGCTTTGGGGCAGCGCATTTCCATTTTTAAAGATTAGTTATGCAATGCTTGAGCTGCCGGCACACGACTGGGGAGCGAAAGTACTGTTTGCAGGCTACCGATTTTTCCTAGCCTCTTTGCTTCTTTTTATGGTGACGTCGTTTGGATTGAAACAGCCTTTGCGCATTGCAAGAAAACGACTGCCTAATTTCATTGGCTTGGGGCTTGTACAGACCACTTTTCAGTATTTTTTCTTTTACAACGGGTTGGCATACAGCACCGGTATCACCGGCTCCATTATTGGGGCGACTACCAGCCTGTTTATGGTGATTATTTCCAGAATATATTATAAAACTGACTTGCTCACATCTGACAAAGTGCTGGGACTATTGGTCGGCTTCGCCGGGGCTATGGTAGTGAATCTGCCGGCAAGTAGCTTGGATCTTGGGTTTTCCTTTGTTGGTGAAGGTTTTCTTTTGATTTCATCCTTAATGGGTGCATTGGGAAGTATCATGGCCAAGGAATTATCGGCAGACAATCATCCCTTTTTAGTCACGGCCTATCCCATGTTGTTTGGCTCAATCCTTTTAATTGGGACAGGCAGTATAGCTTCGGGTTTTGGCTCAGTGATTTTTGGCTGGAAATCACTTTTGATGCTCTTGTATCTCGCTTTTGCATCGGCAACGGCATTTAGTATTTGGTACTCGATTTTGAAATACAATCAGCCCGGAGAAGTCGCTGTATATCGGTTTTTGATTCCAATATGGGGGACTTTACTTTCTGCTTTGTTTTTGAAGGAACCCATAGGGCTCAGTACAGCGGCGGCCCTTTTGATGGTGTCTGTGGGAATAGGATTAGTCAATCGCAAAAAAGTAAAATCTATCCCGGCTTCTTAAAAGCTTTTTAAAGGGGATTGTTGTGCTGTGTAGAATTTTTGAGGGACAAAGATAATACAGATGGAAATTGAAAATAGGACCTACTGGGTTGTGAAGGGAAACCGGTGGAAATCCGGTACAGCCCCTGCTACGGTAACTAAGGACGAGCCGACACGGCCATTGGGACAACTCCTGAGAAGGCGTCGGCAGCGGATGACTTAGAAGTCCGGAGACCTAACCTGGTTTGTATCAACACCTACTGCAGAGGGAAGGAGGGTGGGTTATTTGCTGTTTCGTATATACCCATCCTTCGTGATGGGTTTTTTGTGTGCAGGCGAATATGAAGGGGGAGTATTTGTGTTCCGTAAGATTAGAAAAAGAGATGGTCGGATTGTGCCCTTTGATCAAAATAGGATTGCCGCGGCAATCCACAAGGCAAGCAATGCTGTCGGCCAGGAAGATCAGGCTTTGGCGGTTCAGCTTGCAGCAGAGGTGGTGGCAAAGCTTCGAACCGACATAATGCCCACTGTTGAGGGTGTCCAGGATCTTGTGGAACAGATTTTGATCGAAAACGGTCATGCTTCCATAGCTAAAGCTTATATACTTTATCGCCAGGAACGGCATAAATATCGCAATTTCACAAGTACTTTAATAGATGCTCAGAAAATGATTACTGAATATGTCGGCAGGGCGGATTGGCGAATCAATGAAAACAGTAATATGAACTATTCCTTACAGGGGCTGAATAACCATATTATTGCCGCTGTTTCCTCCAAGTACTGGCTGGAAGAGGTCTACCCAGAATCTATTAGGGAAGCTCATATTCAAGGAGATTTTCATATCCACGATTTGGGACTGCTTGCCCCATATTGCTGTGGATGGAACTTAGAGGACCTTTTGTTAAAAGGTTTTGGTGGGGTCGGGGAAAAAGTGGAAAGCAAACCGGCGCGGCATTTCCGCACCGCGTTGGGCCAAGTGGCCAATTTCTTTTATACATTACAGGGTGAGGCGGCAGGGGCCCAGGCCTTTGCCAGTTTCGATACTTATCTTGCGCCTTTTATCGCCCATGATGGACTTGATTATGTGCAGACCAAACAGGCGCTCCAGGAATTCATTTTCAACCTCAATGTACCTACCCGGGTAGGTTTTCAGACACCTTTCGTAAATATTACTATGGATCTTGTGCCCTCCGGTGAGCTTGCACAAAGCCCCGTAATTATTGGAGGGGAGTATCAGGATGCACGTTATGGTGATTATCAAACAGAAATTGATATGCTGAATTTGGCTTTTTGTGAAGTTATGATGGAGGGTGACGCTAAGGGCCGTACTTTTAGTTTCCCTATTCCCACATACAACGTCACTGATGATATGGATTGGAATTCCCCGGTATTTGAAAAAGTCCTCGCCATGACAGCCAAGTATGGGATACCTTATTTTGCCAATTTCATCAACTCCGATCTTTCACCCGATGATGTGCGCAGTATGTGCTGTCGCCTGCGTCTGGATGCCAGGGAACTGCGTAAGCGTGGCGGAGGTTTGTTTGGTGCGAACCCCCTCACTGGTTCCATCGGTGTTGTAACTGTCAATCTGGCCAGGATAGGGTATTTGAGCAAAAATAAGAGCGAGTTTTTTACCAGGTTGGAATATCTTATGGAGCTTGCTAAAGAGAGTTTGCTGCTTAAAAGACGGGTGCTGGAAGATCTGATGCTCAAGGGGCTTTTCCCATATTCGCGCTACTATCTTACCGATGTTTACCAACGGTTTGGTCGTTATTGGGACAATCACTTCAATACCATTGGGCTTGTCGGTATGAATGAGGCCCTGCTTAACTTCATGGAGTGCGATCTTTTATCCGTCAAAGGGCAGGCCTTTACTCAAGAAGTGCTGGGTTACATGCGTGAGCGGCTTGTAGAATTTCAAACTGAAACAGATCAATTGTTCAATTTGGAGGCAACCCCCGCAGAGGGTACTTCGTATCGCCTAGCTAAGTTAGATAAGGCTGCCTACCCTTTGATTGTTACTGCAGGGGAGTCGGGGATACCTTATTATACTAACTCAACCCAGCTACCGGTGGGATGTACAGATGATCTCTTTGCCGCCTTGGATGTGCAGGATGAACTGCAAAGCCTATATACTGGCGGCACTGTATTTCATGCTTTCCTAGGAGAGCAAGTCGATGATTTGCAGGCTCTGAAGGGCCTTTTGAAAACAATCTTCAACAGCTACCATATCCCATACTTTACAATTACCCCTACCTTTAGCATTTGTTCTACACACGGGTATTTGCGGGGAGAGCAGGCGACGTGTCCAACATGCGGCAATGCAACAGAAGTCTGGAGCCGGGTGGTTGGGTTCTATCGTCCGGTCAAAAACTGGAACCCCGGCAAGAAAAGTGAATTCGAAGAACGGCGCACCTTTACTCACTCAGAGGTAGCGTCATGAAAATAGGTGGTATTACCCCTTTAAGCCTGATAGACTATCCCGGCAGACCGGCTGTTGTACTTTTCACAGTTGGGTGCAATTTGCGCTGTCCATACTGTCATAACGCGGAATTGGTTTTGCAAACAGGGGAAGAACAGTTAACCGAAAAAGAGGTTTTCACTCACCTTGCCTCCAGGGTGGGGTTGTTGGATTCCCTTTGTATTACCGGTGGTGAGCCCACTATTCACACTGATCTTGTAGAATTCATAGCCGAGATTAAGGCCATGGGTCTTGACGTAAAGTTGGATACCAACGGCTCAAAACCTAAAGTTTTAAAAGAGCTTTTGTCAAAGGAACTTTTGGATTATGTTGCTTTGGATATCAAATCCTCTCCCGAAAGATACCGGGAAGCTACTGGAGGCAGGCTGGACTTTGAGGAAGTTGCCCGGACAGCCACACTGCTGAAAGAGGCAGGTGTCTCCTATGAACTTCGCACTACATGTGTACCGGGAATCGTGGAAATAGAGGATATTGCTGCTGTAGCCGATATGCTGGGTGGGGTCAAACGATATGTTTTGCAGCAGTTTCGTGCAACCAAGACCTTAGATGCGGCTTATACCAAGGTGAACCCCCATCCACCGGTGTGGTTTGAAAAAGCAAAGCATTTACTGCTTGACTCGGCAGAAGAGATCGCTACAAGGGGAATATAAAGATTAAGAACTTATCTAAAAAGACTTAAAAGAAGAAAAAGCCGCCTCTTATAAGAGGCGGCTTTTTGGTGTCAGTCTACCTCAAGCCAGTCAATTTTTTCTACCGCACTGGGTTCCATACCAAACAGGTTGGCCACCGCATCCACCTGTTGAGAGACGCTGGGATCGCCAAGCAGGACGATGGCAAAATTATCGGGGTCGAAATATTTCTTCACAGCAGCTTTCACATCTGCTTGATTCTGTCCTTGAACTAACAGCGGATAGTTCTCCACTTCTGCCAAGGAACTGAATCGTAGCCCCCGGATGATTGTCTGGGCAGTATCGCTTAGTGTTTCGAATCTCAGAGGATAACTGCCGATTCGATTGGCTTTCGCATATTCCAGCTCTTTTTGCGTGATGCCTTCGGAAGCGAACTTCTCCAGCTCAGATTTTATAACCGTCATGGTGCGGTAAAGTTTATCATTTCCGGTAAAAGTGGACAGAATGAACATGCCGTCGTGTTCTCTGCTCCTGTAGCCACTGCCGATACCGTAAGTTTCGCCCATCTCGGAGCGGATGACTTGCATGAGTCGGGAAGAGAAGCTGCCTCCCCCTAAGATGTAGTTATATAAGTCCACTGCGATTCGTTCATGGGCGCCTCTAGAGGGCCCTTTTTGAGTCATGCGGATCTGGACTTGGGTCTGCCCGGGCTTTTCGATAAACAAAAGCCTAGGGTGATGCGAAGGTTCAGGGAGTCCCATCTTCACCTCTTTGGTCGGTGATACTGTATGTCGAGCATCTGCATCTTTCGCCGGATTTACTGACCATGGGCCGAAATGTTCTTCAACAAGCTTTTGAAAAACTTCCAGATCAATATCACCGGTAGCTACTAATATGGCATCCCGGGGATCGTAGTATTGTTCAACAAAGTTACTTAAGTCCTCACGTTGGATGGATTCGACGGAGGCAATAGTGGCCGGGCGTCCCAGCGGGTGTTCGGGTCCATAGTGAAATGCTAAAGCCTGATCGTTAGCGAAAGACGATGCATCATCTCGCTGTCGGTACAAACCGCCGAGATACTGCTGCCTTAAAGTCTCGATTTCTTCTCGAGGGAATGTTGGCTGTATAGTTATGTCACTGACCAGTTCCATGGCTAAAGCCAAGTCTTTGCTCATGACCTGGGCTAAGATGGTGGTCCCGTCATCATCGGCCCACACACTTAGACTCCCACCGGCGCTGTCAATTGTTTGAGATATTTCGTCAGCGGTTTTGCTTTGAGTGCCTTGCCGAAGCATTCCTGCAGCAAAGTTAGCAATACCGGCTTTGCCCATGGGCTCCATATAAGTACCGGCCTTAGGTAAGACTAATTGAATGGCAGCCAAAGGTTTCGCCTCCCGTTGGATCAACCATACATTGAGGCCGTTGGCCAATTGAAACTGCGTCATTGGGGGTAAAGCCACCTTATCTGCCGCGGGCTCAGCGATATCTAAGCGCTTTCGCAACATTTCCAAAGCATCCAGCTCAACTGGGATCGCATCGGCAGGTTGCTCTGCATGCTTTGGTTGGGCAGTCTGGGTCTGCAGGGTGCCTTCGGTTGGGATCAATTCCTGAGGCGGGCTTCCCGGCCTGACACGAAAGACGGTTAAATTCCCCGGTCGTAAGTATTTTCGAACAGCATCTTGGACATCTTGGGCTGTTACAAAGGAATATTCTTCAAGAGCGTTTTCGAATTCCTCTAGACCTCGGCCCAATACCACAGCAGAGCCGATGGCATTAGCTACACCATCTAAAGAATCTAAAGAAAATCCGTAACTTGCTGCAACCTGATTGCGCGCTTTTTCCAATTCTTCTAAAGAAGGCGGATGGTCGGCCATTCCCTCAATCTCGCTTTGCATAGCTGAAATGACTTCATCAGGATGATGGTGTTCCAAATGGAAGGCAAGGTTCAAAAACAGACCCACATCTCGGAAGGGTTGAGCATATCCTGCGGCGGCCACGGCTGTGCCCTCCTCTCGCACAAGCTTTCGATGCAGGCGTGAACTTTGCCCCGCCGATAGAATCAAACTTGCTATTTGAAGGGGGATATAATCTGGTCCCTGAGTGCCTGGAATTATATAACCACCGACGATGGTGGGTAATTGAAGCGGCATGGAGATATCCATATATCTTGGGCCCTCCTGCCGGGGCAGTGCAACAGGCTCCCTCGACAATATGGGTCCCGGCGCAATCGAACCAAATGCATCGAGGGCTATTTGGTATGCTGTTTCTATACTTGTGTCGCCGGCGATCACAAGCACAGCGTTGTTTGGGGTATAGTAGGTTTTATAAAATTGCTGAAGATCGGATGCAGTTATATCATCAATGGTTTGGAGTGTACCCGCCGGAGTCCAGGCATACGGGGTTCCCTCTAAACTCACCGCCAACAGTTGATCAAGAGCCGCACCGAGGGCATCGTTTTGAAAGCTGATCCGATATTCTTCTTTGACGATCTCCTTTTCTGTGTTTACTTTCTCAGATGTTATTTCCAGATTGATCATACGCTCAGCCTCAAGATAAAGGACGGTCGCCAGCATGTTGTTTGGGACTTTGTTCCAATACACTGTGACATCATTGGTTGTAAAGGCGTTTACCATGCCTCCCGCGGCGTCTATGAGGTTGGCATGACCGTTTTTTGGAATATTCTTGGAACCGTTGAACATCATGTGCTCCAATAGATGGGCAAGGCCCTGCATTTCCAGAGGTTCATCTCTGGAGCCGGCTTTGTACCAAAGATTTACGGAGACAGCGGGTGTTGTTGAATCTTCGAAAACATACAGTTCAAGGCCATTTGGTAAAGTCCGGTGTTTTACAGAATTTGTATGTACAGAAGCAGTTGCTGTTGTATCGGCTGAGGCTGGTGGAGATAGCAATATAACGGCTATGATGATGATGCCAAGGGCAAGAATTACCAATCCCATCCAGTTTAGCTCTGTTGGTTGGAAAAGATAGTAGTGCTGATGAATTGTCAATATGAATGCTCCCTTCAGTGCGGTAATCGGGTTAACTCGCCATTTTAAAGTTCTGGTTTGTGTTGGTATTTCCTTTCTTATGTCGAGGTCAGATACACATCCAGGAATCTGTAGTATTCAATAGTACTGATTTGCCCACTAACCTCCTGAATGCGGCGCTTGGTTGCGGGATGTGTACTGCTGTAGTTTTGACGACCGCCGGTAAGGCGATATTCAAGTGCTTCGAGTTTATCAAGAAGTGACAACATGGCCTTAGGTTCGTATCCCGCTTTGGCAAGATAACGAAGTCCGGTTTTGTCAGCATCCAGTTCCTGCTCTTTACTGTAGCCTTGTCTAACAATGCCGCTGATGATATCGACAAAATCAAAAGCAGTACTGTCCCCTATGGCCACTGCTAAAAGGACCCCCGCCACTAGTAAGGCCGTCTGCCGCTCATAGCTCTTTACAGCATGTATATGTGTTATATGGGCTATTTCATGCGACAAAACAGCAGCCAATTCGTCATCACCTTCGAGCATGTCATAAAGGGGTCTTGTAATGTATATGTACCCTCCCGGTAAGGCGTAAGCATTATATTCTGTTGTCTCCAATATGCCGAAAGTGAATCGCAAGGAGGGCCTTTCTGAAACAGCGATAACGGAGTTCGCAATTTGTTTGACCCGCTGCACATCATGTCCTGCATAAGTGATTTTGTACTTACTTTCCATGTAATCAGTTACCTCTTGGGCCAACCTGGCCTCAGTTGCCTTTGGGCTCACATCTAAAGGCAAAGCCTCCCCCCGCCAATCACGGACCAATAAATCGTTAATTTTATTTACGGTTCTTTGGTTCTTTTTGCCCTTCATAAAAGGAACATTGTATGTAAGTTGGGTTTCTGAATCAAAGATTTGCAGATGATCAGCCAGATCTTTATTAATCCAGACGATTTTGCGAGTGTTTAATATACTGCAAAGAGACTGAAGTGCCTTGGGGCTGAGATATTCGACTGCTTGTTTCAAGTCGATTATGCCGGCGTGGGTCACGGCAGCGGGCTGAATACCGGAGGTATCAAAATAGGTAAATGGGGAAGCAGCTCCCAGATCAGTCTTCTCCTGGGGATCAATTAAAACAAGGTAATCGATTTTTTGCCCTGTGCGCTTGGTAGGTTTTAAGGGGTTTGCCTTTAGGGTAAGAGCCTGTGAACCGGCAGAAAGATCCAACTCAAGGATTGCAGGTGCACACCCTTTTGCCAAAATGAGGGCTTTGTGTCGCCCGGCAGTTGTGGATAAAGTGAATTGCCCTTTGGCATTTGTCTGTGCTATTACATCGTTTATGATCAGACCTGCGCCGGTTACAGGCGCACCTGTGGGGGTGATGATGGTGCCGCTGATCTGACTGACTTTAGGAGCAGGGCTGCAGCCGCTGATCACCAATAATGCTAAGAAAACCAGGATGAGCCAGTTATATTTCCTTGTATGCACCCTTAGGGCCTCCTGTGCTGTGTAAAATTCGACATTTTTCCAAACAGGTGTTGTAAAACCTGTTCTCCCCTAAGATGCTATATCCTGCATACGGAAGTGCCTTCAACTGAATACATTGTGAGAAGATATTACCATCAGCGGTATGTAATATTGGCATAATGGAGTGCCCCAAGCTTGCGGGGCTGTGGGGTGGGGGGTCAAACATAAAAGGGCTGCACGCTGGTTGGTGCAGCCCATCTTGCTTTTGATGTTAATTTGCCAAGTAAGCTCTGCCCATGGCATCCGCGGCTAATATGGCGTCTTTAACCATAGAGGCAGTTACTTTGAAGGGCATGTTGTGAATAGTTTCATCTGGATGTGCTGCCACTTCGGCTGCCCGCGTAAGGGCCTTGGGGTCGACTATTTCCACACCAAGCTGCCTCAAGGTAATGGGAAGGTCGATGGCAAGACAAAAACCTATGACTTCCTCGACTTCCTCTATGGTACGTCCCTCCAAAACCAACTGCACCAGGGTGGAAAAAGCAACCTTTTCACCGTGGTAGGCGGTTTCAGTGCCCTCCAGAGCAGTGAACCCGTTGTGAATGGCATGGGCGGCAGCAAGGCCGCTGCTCTCAAACCCTATGCCTGAAAGTAGAGTGTTAGCTTCCACCACTGCCTCCAGGGCAGGCGTGACCGCCCGGTTTTGGACTGCCCACATAGCTTGCTCACCATACTTAAGCAGTGTTTCATAGCAAAGCCTGGCAAGGGCCAAAGCCGCCAAAGTGGTGCGGCCTCCCGCCATACTTTTGGCACCGGAACGGGCACATGCTTCTGCTTCAAAATAGGTGGCAAGCGCATCTCCCATCCCACTGGCGAGAAAGCGGGGAGGGGCATTGGCAATCACTTCTGTATCTAAAAGGACTAAATCTGGATTTCTCGGTAAAAACAGGTATTCTTCAAACACACCTGCCTCAGTATAAATAACAGACAGTGCACTGGTGGGAGCATCTGTAGCGGCGATAGTAGGAACCACCACTACCGGAATTTGCATAAAATGCGCCACAGCTTTAGCCGTGTCAATCGCTTTGCCCCCGCCGACACCAATTACAACATTGGCGTTGCTGCCGGCTGATTTTTGCAGTCGGGAAATCTCTTTCTTGGAGCACTCACCTTCGAATATTTCAATTAACGGCTGTACGTGTTCATGGAGTGATTGTTTGAGGGTCTCACCTAAAATCCCTACAACCCCTTTATCCACAACTACTAAGGGACGCTCCCCAAAATTGGATACATGCTGTCCAAGGTTTTTGATAGTACCTGGACCTTGGATATAACGACCGGGGGCTATGATGACTCTCTCCATGCCATCTCCTCCTTGCATGATATTGATGCCGACATACTAAATTTCCCCCAAATGGCGGGTTCTAGTCATGGGAATACCAAATATTACGCCTCTAAGGTAGGAGTATGTCTAGTCTTGGTTTGGGGGAGTATCAAAATGGCATACAATGCTACACACAGGGCAAACACTCCTTGGATGCGGTACATCATGGCCGGACCCAGGTGCTCAAACATCAGGCCGCCGACAATGTTACCTGCAGCTGAACCCAATCCCCAAAATACTGCTGTAAATAAGGTCTGGCCTGTACTTCGCAAACTGGCAGGCACTTGCTCGTTTATGTAATTTACTGTGGCGGTATTAAAAAATGCCCAGCAAACTCCGTGGAGAGCCTGGGGTATAAGGACGAACAACGGGGTTGTAGCAAAGGAATATAAAATCAATCGCAAACTGTAAGCAAAGATCGCAGTGACCAGTAAGGGTTTGACACCCCAGGTGGCCAGCAATCTGTCAGCCACCAAAAAGAGTGGGATTTCACTTATTCCCTCTATTGTAAACGAAAACCCGATTTGGGCATGGGTGGCACCTAATTGGTTTAAGTATAAAGGCAGCATAGACATTATAGATGCAGCAGATAGCTGCAGCATGAAAATGGTGAACAGAAACTTGACCAAGGCCTTATTTTGGATAAGTGTTTTGAACCCCTTTAACGCTTTGCCTCGAAATTGATGTGATTTTCCTGAAGGTATAAACCGCCACAGCAAGAAATATACAAAAGTTAAGCCTAATGCACCTGATAGGAACGCAGAAGAGATACCGAAGTAATTGGTAATGCGGCCGACAACAAAAGCCATAGATGACCAGCCGACAGCTCCCCAAAGTCTAAAACGGGCAAAACGGCCTCCCGCTTCGTCAAGATGATCTAAGACTATACTGTCTAATATAGGTCCTGTGGGACTGCGAAAGAACGAAAGCACTAATGCTAAACCTGCCAGGGCCCAAACATTGACCGGTGTGAGATAGCCTAAAGTCAAGAAAGCTGAGACAGCAATTAACATCATCAACGTGCGGCGGCGCCCCCGGGAGTCGCTGACCATGCCCCAATAGGGCTGGGATATAAGCATAACTGCCGGCTCCAATGCGGCAATCAGGCCGATATGTATTGCAGAAAGACCTTGTTGCTGAAAATAAAGATTCCGGAAACTAGACACCATAACTCCACTGCCGTAAAACGAAAAATACAGCAAACGAAGAATAGAGGAGATAGATACCATAAAAGACCTCCTGGCAGTAATTGTGTGGAACCCTAGGTCTTTTGTCTTTCGGTGTTTAAAACCAGAATCCTGGAAATTGCGGAGCATATTCTGCATAATCTTTCTGAAATGATACTGGAAAGAGGAACCTAGAAGGGTATGGCGAACTATTACAGTATATATAATGTAGATTACTTAAAGGAGGATTGCGTAAATGAGTAAGAAAGTAAGAGTAGGACTTGTAGGTGTGGGCGGTATCGCCAATGGCAAACATATGCCAAGCTTGTCTAAATTGGATAACGTGGAAATGGTGGCCTTTTGCGACATCATCGAAGAGCGGGCTGTTAAGGGTGCCAAAGAGTATGGAACCCCGGATGCCAAGGTGTTTACCGATTATCGTGATCTAATCGCGTTGGAGGATTTGGATGTTGTCCATGTCCTAACCCCCAATGATGCTCACGCACCGATCACCGTAGCCGCTTTAGAAGCCGGCAAACACGTAATGTGCGAAAAGCCAATGGCCATTAACTCTGAGCAAGCACAGTTGATGCTTGATGCTGCTGAGCGAACAGGGAAAAAGCTGACCATTGGCTATCAGGGACGTTTTCGTGCAGAGTGCCAGTATCTAAAACAGCTTTGTGATGAAGGTGACTTGGGTGAAGTTTACTTTGCCAAAGCCCTTGCCGTGCGACGCCGCGGTGTACCCACCTGGGGTATTTTCTTGGATGAAGAGCGCCAGGGTGGCGGACCACTGATCGACATCGGAACCCATGCACTGGACCTAACACTTTGGCTGACCAACAACTATAAGCCCGTCAGCGTAATGGGAGTTACCTATCGTAAACTTGCGGACAACGAGAATGCCGCCAACCCATTTGGTCCATGGGATCCCAAAGAGTTTACTACTGAAGATTCCGCCTTTGGATTCGTTCAATTTGACAACGGTATGACCATTATTTTAGAGTCAAGCTGGGCCCTAAACACCCTCCAGGTGGGCGAGTCCCAAACAATTCTGTGCGGAACCAAAGCTGGTGCCGATATGCTTGATGGTCTGCGCATCAACGGTGAGAAACTGGGCAAACTTTACACCACGAAACCTGTTATGCGTGGTCAAGGCGTTGCCTTCTACGATGCCGCTCATGAAGATGCCGGTGCTCTTGAAGCCAAAGCCTGGATCGATTCAATCGTCAATGATACTGAGCCTTTGGTCAAACCCCATCAGGCTTTTGTTGTCACCCAGATTCTTGAGGCAATCTACGAATCTGCTAAGACCGGCAAGCCTGTATACTTCGATAACTAAGTATGTCGAACTTTGTCAAAAGGCCGAACCAACAAGGGTTCGGTCTTTTGTGTTGTGAGAGCATAAAATCCAAACTTGCCGTCGACGGCTAAAAGGATTCCGAAATTCTAGGGATATGGAGATTTTTTTAGGATTGAATATCTCGGAAGATGGGTATAAAGATCGCGTGGCTTGCTACGGAAACGGAGGTCTACCCGTGAAAACCAAACTATCCATTCGGGGTAAGCTCTTAACTGTGTTTGCTATCATCGTTTTACTAATTGTCGCCGGCAATCGATATACTTTTCGTCTTATCAGACAACTTGATGATGCGCATATGGTGGCCATTGATCAAGAACACTTCAGTGCTTTCGTTGCACAGCGTGAAGTTGATCACCTAGCATGGGGTCAGGATCTTTTGGCATCAATGCTTTACAGTCGCGACTTCCAAGGTGAGCTTGATCCAACGGCATGTGCATTGGGGAAATGGTATTACTCCTATATAGAGTCAGCGGATTTTGCTGCATTGCCAAACACAATGCAAAAGCTGCTCAAGGATCTCGAAAGACCCCACAAAAATCTTCATGAAGGGGCCGCTGGTTTGGTGTCCTTCATGCAGACTCAAGCCACTACAGCTGAATTATTTCGATATTTTGAAGACAACGTGGGCCCTCACCTCACCGAAGCCCGGGGTATCATGGCACAGTTGAGACTGGGTGCAAGCGAACTGGGACAGCAGGCGGTGCTTGAGGCAGAAGCGGTTGGTGATAGAACCTACAAGACGCTAATGCTTGCCATGGTAGCTGTTGCCATATTAAGTATAGGGTTGATCGTTTTTGTCACTGCCGGTATTACCCGGGTTTTAGAGCAGGTGGTGAGTCTAGCTCGCAGAATCGGAGACGGTGATCTTTCGGGATCACTGCAGGTGAGTTCCGGTGACGAGTGCGAGACAATGGCCACTGCTATTAATCAATTTGTAGACCATGTGCGCGATATAGTCAGAAACGTGCGCAGCTCTGTGATGTCTATTAATAATACAAGCCACCAGGTGGCCCGGGCTATGGATGAAATGTCTGCTGCAACACAAGATGTGGCCACAACGGCTTCTGAGTTCGCCACACATGTCCAACAAGTGAGTTTCGATGCCAGTGAAATGGCTGAACAGGCCCAAGGGATTGCTGTTACCGGACACGAGGGTTCCCAACAACTTGATGACCTGCTTAAGACTATGGATAGAATAGAGGCAGTCGTTGGTGAGCTGGCAGAGGCTGTTCAGGATTTAAACCTGGAAACAGTGGAAATTGAAACGATCACTGCGACAATTGCCGATATAGCGGACCAAATTAATTTGCTGGCTTTAAATGCTGCCATTGAGGCTGCCCGTGCCGGAGAGCAGGGCAGGGGATTTGCTGTTGTTGCAGAAGAAATTCGAGATTTAGCCGAGCGTTCCAGCCAGGCTTCGGGAGAAATTGAACTTCTTATTTCCAGAGTAGCTGCACGTTCTGATGCGACCCTTGCCAGTATGGGACAGGGCAGTGAGGCTGTGAACGAAGGTGTTGTTGCGGTGGAAGGGACGGCCCAACGTCTCGGGGCGATCATTACTTCGGTTGAACAAATGAGTGAAAGAATCCAGGCAATTGCCCATGCAGCAGAAGGTTTGGCCGCCGGCAGCCAAGAAATTGCGGCTGCAACAGAAGAGCAATCTGCAACAGTTGATGAGATCAGCAATTCCTCTCAGATGCTTGCGGTTACAGCCGACACTTTGGATACCGCGGTGCGCGGCATTAAAACCGGGGATGAAGAGGGCGCTTAAGCTGTAAGAGTCCCTATTTGACAAGGGCTCTGTAATAACTTACAATAATGCTAAGGATAATGATTATCAACATGAGGAAGGGGTAATTATATGACATTGAAAGGCTCGAAAACGGAAAAGAACCTCATGACCGCTTTTGCCGGCGAGTCCCAGGCCAGAAGTAAGTACACATATTTTGCACAAGAGGCCAAAAGGGCAGGTTATGAGCAGATAGCTGCAATTTTTCTGGAAACAGCTGATCACGAAAAAGAGCACGCCAAGCGCATCGCCCGCTTTCTTGGCATCATCGGCAACACTGCAGACAACTTAAAAGATGCGGCAGCCGGAGAACGCTATGAATGGTCAGAGATGTACAAGGGATTTGAAGTTGTAGCTAGAGAAGAAGGTTTCACAGATATCGCCGATTTCTTCCACGAAGTTGCGGAGGTAGAGGAAGAACATGAAAAGCGCTTCCTAGCTCTTCTAGATCGTGTTAAAGATGGCACAGTATTTACGAGGGAAGAGCCAATTCGCTGGCAGTGCCGCAACTGTGGCTATGTGCATGAAGGCGCCGAGCCACCCAAGGCATGCCCGGCTTGCCTCCATCCCAGAGCCTACTTTGAAGAGATGGCCGAAAACTACTAAAAACCGAGTTTTAATCTACAGCAGGTGAAAGGAAGCAGGGATCCTGATTGTGATCCCCGCTTCCTTGTTTTATGTCTTGGTAACTAGTCATATTTAATAGTTGGGGATAATCATAATTTTGTTGGCTGTACCGGAATCATGGAGTTCTAATGCGGTTTCAATTTCCCGAAGCGAGAAGTGATGACTGATCAGCGGTTTTACCTTTACAACACCGGTGCTGATTAAATGGATGGCCTGCGCGTGGGTGTTGGGGTTAATAAAGGAACCCGAGATACGAAGCTCCTTTCGGAAAGTATCATGGGGTTCTATAGAAACTCTTTCTCCCAAGGGAAATACTCCAAACCACACTATGCTGGCCCCTCTTCGGGCAGTCTTTGTAGACTGCTCTATGGCCGTCCGCGCCCCCGAGGCTTCAATGACAACATCAAAGGTGTTTTCAGGCAATTCACCGGGAGATACTATGTGATCAGCCCCCACTGCCCTAGCTAAGCCCCACTTGGATTCTACGGGTTCGCTGAGGGTTACTTTACCACCTGCGGCTTTTGCCAACTGCAGCAAAATTAAGCCGATGGGTCCACCACCTAGGATTGCCACTTCATCCCCGACCTGAATGCCGGCCTGTTGAAGCCCCCGGATACAGCAGGCGACCGGTTCCACAAATGCCCCTTCTTCAAAATCCATATTGCCGGGAAGTCTATGTAATTGGACTTCCGGCACTAATGCGTATTCCGCGAAACCACCGTCTAGATCAACACCAAGGGCCCTTAAATTCTCGCAAAGATGCCCGTTTCCATTCCGACAATAAAAACACATTCCACACAAAAGATTCGGATCTGCGATCACCCGCTCGCCTAAATGAAAATTATTGACACCTTCTCCCAACTCCACTATTTCCCCGGCATATTCATGACCGAGGATGACAGGAGGAGATGCGGAAGATTGACCTTTGACTATATGGGAGTCTGTGCCGCAGATACCCGCGGCCTTTACTTTTATTAGCACCTCACCCTTTCCCGGTTGGGCTACGGTCTTTTCCTCCAATTTGAGTTTACCTACTTCCATAAAATTAGCAGCTAACACAGGCATCACCTTCCGAATTTATTTTCAATTGCATGCTGATTGAGCCTTTCCCCACTTATTTCTTAAAAATCTATATTAATCCTGTTGGGTTATTTAGAAGGATAATGCGATCAGGCAGAGAATGTATAAAGTGTATAATTTGTAAATGATGTTTTCTATCGGAATCAACTTCGCGAAGGATCAGGCAATACACCCGATATGGTTAAAATCCAATTGTGCATGTTTTCGTTATTGGTGTCAGCCGATGGAAAATGGAGGTGAGAGCGGGTAGCAAACCGTAAAATCGCACATGGAAATGAATTCGACAGCTGGTGTTTGAGGTCAACATGAAAATTGAGGAGGTTTTTGGTTAAATGGTTATATCAAGACGGCTTGTAGTCTTAATTGCCATAGTTGCTTTGTTCGTGGGACTATTGGGCACCGGAGTAGTCAGCGCCCAACGGTTGGCCAGAGAGAACACTTTCTACATTGCGGGACACCAGTGGGGACCACCCACAAGCTTTAACCCTGTAGGAAGAGGGTCTGTTTCTTGGCCAATAAACAATAAGCTGTACATTTACGAGACACTATATGCCTTTAACCTTGTTACCGGTGAGTTGGATCCGATTCTATCCGAAAAGCAAGAGTGGGTAGAGGACGATATGGTTTACAGGGTAACCTTGTTTGAAGGCACTCGTTGGCAAGATGGTGAACCCCTCACCGCCGAGGACGTCTACTATACTTTGGATCTCGGCCGACGCTATCCTGTATCTTACGCGGCTTGGTGGAATTATGTGGACGATGTGCGAGTTGTCGATGATCGCACCATCGATGTCGTGCTGGATCCCGAGAAACCCCACCGCACAATGATAGTTCAGGATCTTGGTACCATCCGTATTTTGCCGAAGCACATTTGGCAAGCGATTGAAGATGAGGGGCAGTCTCCTCAGGATGTGGCCAATATGGAGCCGGTAGGTTCCGGACCTTACAAGGTGCTCAACTATAATCCCCAACAAATCACTCTTGTTCGGGATGATAACTATTGGGGTCAGAAGTATTTTGGTACTCCGGCGCCGGACTACCTTGCTCACCCCATTTTCAAGAGCAATGACGCTGGGAACCTTGCTTTAGAGCGAGGGCAAATTGACTTTTCACAGCAGTTCGTCCCCGAAATTTGGAAGATGTGGGAAGATAAAGGACTGCCAGTAGGAACCTGGTACGATGACGAGCCCTATTACATGCCTGGCTCGATTCCCTCACTGTTTATCAACGTTCATCGTCCGGCATTGGACAATGTATTGGTGCGGCGTGCTATTGCTTACGCAATCGACTACGCGAAAATTGCCGAAACTGCCATGTCCAGATATTCCATTCCGGCTCGTTCCAGCATGATCATTCCTTATTCCGTACCAGAGCAGCAGTATTTCAGCGAGGCTGACGCTCAAAAGTATGGTTGGGAATACGATCCTGCCAAAGCAGTTGATATTTTAGAAAATGAATTAGGAGCAACAAAAGGTAACGACGGTATTTATGTATTGCCTGATGGCACTCGCCTTGGACCGTGGACAGTTACATGTCCTTACGGTTGGACTGACTGGATGACCAGTCTCGAAGTGGTTGCTGCCAGTGCCAGAGCAGTCGGTATTGACATCCGCACTGAATTCCCCGATGCACCGGTATGGACTGATCATCTGCAGGCCGGAGATTTCGATCTCACAATGAATACTCCTGCCGGCGGACAGGGTCCTGCACTTCCTTGGACTCGCTTCCGTGATGTATTAGATGATAGAGATATACCGCCGCTTGGACAGACGGCATACAGAAACTGGAACCGCTTCTCTCATCCGGATGTTGCCGGTTTGTTAGACAAAGCAGCATTTACAAGTGATGAAGCAGCACTTACAGAGATCTATCAAGCACTTGATCGAATAGTTATGGAGAACATCCCGGTTATTGCCCTTGAGTACCGTCCTTGGGAATTCTGGGAGTTCAACGAGACATACTGGACTGGATTCCCAACATCTGAGAATCCAACTGCTCCACCACAGCACAACTTGGCCGGTGTGAGACTCCTTTATGTCATTAAGAAGAAATAGTATGGATAGGAGTTGAGGGTAAGCTCCGGGGGGCTATGCCCCCCGGAACCCTGCGAATACTATGCTAACATCTAAATTTACGCGGTATTTAATGCAAAAATTAGGCTGGTATCTGTTGGCTTTTATGATCGCCGTCAGTTTGAACTTCTTTCTGCCACGCTTGATCCCCGGTAATCCGGTAAGGGTGTTAATCAGCCAATTGGCAGAAGGCGGTGTGCAAAGTGACGCCTTGGCCCGCATTTACGACAACTATATGAGAGAGTTCGGTCTTGATCAACCTGTATATATCCAATTTTTTAGGTATTTTACTGGGTTGTTCAAAGGGGATTTAGGGACGTCCTTTATGCTCTATCCGGGTAAAGTCGCCGATCTAATCAAGGAAGCTTTACCGTGGACTGTTGCATTGCAGGTGCCCACAATCTTGATCGGTTGGATTGTCGGCAATGTTATTGGAGCGGTATGTGCCTATAAAGGCGGGCGCTTTGATGCTGTAGTATTTACTTCAGCACTAGCTATTTCCAACGTTCCTTACTATTGTCTTGCAATCATATTGCTGTATGGCTTGGCTGTACACAATCCGATTTTTCCCGTTGGGGGTGGATACAGTTTTGGTAGCTTCCCGGATCTGAGCTGGTCGTTTTTGGGGGATGCCTTATACCACTACACACTGCCGTTTTTGTCCATGATTGTGGTGGCTATCGGTGGCCAGGCCATTGGCATGCGAGAAATGGCTTTGTACGAACTGACCACCGACTATGTCCAGTATTCAAAAGCCTTGGGCCTTAGGGATCAAAAAGTAGTTAGGTACGTTTTTCGCAACGCTATGCTGCCCCAGATCACTGGTTTGGCCATCTCTTTCGGCATGATGATGGGAGGGGCACTGGTAACTGAATCAGTGTTTTCCTATCCCGGTATCGGCAGCTTGTTGTTTACAGCCATCCGGCAGACAGATTACCCTTTGATTCAAGGTTGTACGTTGATCATAACCGTTGCGGTTCTGTTAGCTAATTTCCTTGTGGATATAGCTTACGGATTTATCGATCCAAGAATTCGAGCCGCACAGCTAGGAGAGAGATAATGGGAGAAGTAATCACCTTACTATTTCGCTCTAGGCGATTCATCATCGGTGCGGCGCTGTTTACGTTAGTTTTGGCCTTTGGTGTCATCGGACCCAGGGTGACTAGCAAAGATCCCTTCCTAATGGCCGGTGGATTGTTCGATCCGCCCTCAGAAGGTTCTATGCTTGGAACTGATAACTTAGGACGGGATGTTTTTACTCAACTGATGTATGGAACCGGCACATCTTTGTTAATCGGTTTTGTTGCCGGTATTGTGGCCACTGTTATAGGAGTCGCAATTGGCACATTGGCAGGCTTTAAGGGTGGAGTAATTGACGAGCTTTTAATGGGGGTCACAAATATCCTGATCACCATACCCTCTATTGTGGTCTTGATTTTATTGTCTGTGGCAGTGAAGGGACGCTCGGCAACTACCATGGGTGTTATCATCGGTGTCACTGCATGGCCGTGGACTGCTAGGGCTGTACGTGCCCAAACCTCGAGTCTAAAGACCCGGGAACACGTAGATCTAGCGAGGATTTCCGGATACTCCACAGTTGAGCTGATTGTCAAAGAGATTATGCCATATATGTTTTCTTATATTTTCATGGCATTCATTTTGCAGTTTTCCGGCGGCATCACGAATGAAGCAACCTTAAGTATGCTGGGACTTGGCCCATACCAAACAGTATCTTTGGGAGTCATGCTCCACTGGGCACTGCTTTGGGAGTCAGTAAGAACAGGAGCGTGGTGGGCATTTATTCCGCCGGTATTGTTCTTGGCAGTTACATCGTTTTCTCTTATGTTGATTAACGCAGGTATGGATGAAGTATTCAACCCGAGGTTGAGGAAAAGCTGATGAAAAATTTACTGAAAACCCAAGATCTAAAAGCATATTATCGTTTAGTTGACGGTACGGACATTAGAGCTGTAGATGGCGTTACCCTTGATTTGCGGCCCAACGAAGTGCTTGGCATAGCCGGTGAATCCGGGTGTGGCAAATCAACACTGGCATCAGTGATGAGCCTTACTCATAATCCGCCTTTAAGGGTTATTGACGGCGATGTAACAGCTAACGGCTCAAACTTGTTAACTATGCCGACAGAGCAGGTAAGGCAGAAAATCAAAGGTCGTTATATATCCATCGTGCCTCAAGGGGCGATGAACGCCCTCAATCCGACACAACGGGTGCGCAATTTTGCCATCGATATGCTCAGAGAACATTTCCCTGAGATGAAAAAAGATGAGGCTATTGACTTAGCTGCGGCCCGCATTGACGAGCTTGGACTTCCCAGGCGAGTGCTTAACAATTATCCCCATGAATTGAGTGGGGGCATGAAACAGCGGACTACCATAGTGTTGTCCACATTGTTGGATCCGAAGATTTTAATAGCTGATGAACCCACTTCGGCTCTGGATGTAAGCTCTCAAAAATCCGTAATATCGCTGCTTTTGGCACTGCTTAAGGATGAGATCATAACAAGCATAGCCTTTATCACCCATGAGCTGCCGCTTTTGCGGCAAATAGCGACCAGAATAGCGATTATGTATGCGGGCAAATTGGTGGAGTTGGGGACCATGGAAGAAATAATTTTCGAACCACTCCATCCGTATACTGAAGCCCTAATGAGTACTATGCTTGTTCCGGAAAGACACGTCAGGGAACAACGCATCCAATCTATTGCCGGGGTACCGCCTGATCTAAAGGCCCCACCAAAGGGCTGTCGTTTTCATCCCAGGTGTCCCAAACGGCTGCCTGTGTGCTCAACAGAAGAGCCTCCGGCAAAGGAAGTAGGTGACAGAACAGTATGGTGCTGGCTAATGCAGTAGAACCAAAACAAAGCTCCAGTCCCCTTCTCGAAGTTTCTAATTTGACCAAGATCTTTGGCAGTGGGAAGGATCAAGTTGTAGCAGTAGATGAGATTTCCTTTGAAATTCAGCCCGGCGAAATACTATCTTTGTTGGGTGAAAGCGGCAGCGGTAAGACTACTACCGCCCGGATGCTTTTGCGCTTAAGCGCTCCCACTCAGGGTGAGATTTTTTTCGAGGGACAAGATGTAAATGCAGTTAAAAGCGTGGACTATTGGAAACGGGTGCAGGCGATTTTTCAAGATCCGTTCTCTAGTTTCAACAGTTTCTATTCAGTACACAGCTTTTTAGGCAAAGCTTTTAGATTGACAAACAACCATAACTCTGCGGCAGATAAGCGTGCTCGTATGGAAGAGGCTATGGAAAAAGTGGGCCTTAATGCGGAAGAACTGCTTTTTAAGCGACCCCATGAACTCAGCGGCGGCCAGCGGCAGAGACTAATGCTGGCAAGGGCCTTGCTGATTGGCCCCGACCTTCTAATCGCTGATGAACCTACTTCAATGATTGATGCGTCGTCAAGGGTGGGAATCTTAAACATGCTCATGGACTTAAGCCGACAGCACGGCATGTCTATTATGTTTATCACCCATGACATTGGGCTCGCTTACTACACCAGTGAACGCCTGCTGATTATGAATGAAGGTAAGATCGTGGAGGAAGGTACAGCGGAACAAGTGGTGGAACATCCCACCCATCCGTATACGAAAAGGCTGTTGGATGATGTCCCCAGATTGCGTCGTAAGTGGGATATCTAAAAATATGAACCACACTTGGTAAAATGTTTCTCTTAGCAAAACCCGGCCGATTATTCAAATCGGCCGGGTCTTTGGTGTAATCTAAAAAGATTAATGTCGTCCGGCAATTAGTCAAGGGGAAATTCTATTTGACATCCCTGTTTATATGAGCGCATGGCACCTTCCATCAGTTCAGTTAACTGTGTGCCTTCCTCAAGCCCAAAATGAATAGGGGCATCCTCTAAAACGCCGCGAATCCATTGATCCATTGGCGATGGTAAGGCGGCAGGCATTCTAGTCGGTATGATCCATCCGTTTCCATCGTTGAGTTTTGTTGAATGCAGGCGTACTTGGCGTTCCGGCCCGCCGACTATGTAGACCCCTTGAGTCCCGTGCAGTTCTAGAGTAAAAGGGCTGCCTTGGGACACGAACCCGGTCTCAGACACGGCAATGCTGTTGTTGTCAAACTCGATCATAGCGACAGCGTTGTCTTCAACCTCGTGGTCAGTGTAGTGAGTAAACATAGCCGTGATCCGCTTTGGTTTTCCCATAATCCATCGAATTAGGTACATAGGATGTGCACCCAGATCCATCATGGCTCCACCGCCACAGGCAACCGGATCGTAAAAATGTGGCGGCAGCCAACCCGCACTTGCCCCATTGTGAGCGTTGCGCACACGCATCAAAGTTACATCACCCAGTAATCCTTCTTCGACGACCTGTTTGGCTAATAGATTAATAGGCCAGGTGCGCTGAGGGAAAGAGATGCAAAACTTGACTCCGGCTTCCCGAACCGCCTCCTCAATTTCAATACATTCCTTAACAGTGAGTGCCATGACTTTCTCAGTAAAAATATGTTTGCCGGCTTTAGCTGCGGCGACGATAACTTCCGTATGGCGGTTTGTAGGTGTGTTAATTACTACACCATCTACATCACCTCGGCCCAACACTGCATCAAGACTCTCATCGAAGGGCACCCCCAATTCGGCAGCCCAATTGCGGCCTCTCTCGGGGTCCTCATCCCAAACAGCCGTGATCCGTGCATCTTGGCGGGATTGAATTTCCCGGGCATATCCGTGGGCGTGAACATGCCATCCGCTTAACATTGCGATTCGCATCATGATAGAAGTCTCCCTCCCGAATATTTTGAATCCGCATCCTCATAGAATGTTCTGCAAAGGGTATATTATTCCTGCATTGTGGCAAACAAGGCTTAAGAGTTAACCAAGGGGTTTCAACTCTATCTTTCGGCGGGTAAAAGTTGCTACTTGCGTATATCCGATAGATTTGGCCAAGTCTATTGCTTCATCCAAGCCTCTGCCGACATGCTCCGGCCAATGCGCATCACATGCTAAGGTTATGGGTACTTGCTGCTTTAGGCATTCCTCTAGGAGCTTGGGATGAGGGTAGATGACACCAACCGGTTTGTGCAACCCGGCCGCGTTTATTTCAACACAGGTATGGCTCCTGCTTAATGCGGTTGCTGCTTCTTCATAAAAAGGCTGAAGAGACATGGAAGGCCTGTGTCCGAAGATCTTAATCAGATCCGGATGGGTAATAGAGTCGAAAAGACCGCTGTTTGCGGCATCCACCAAGGCCGTAAAATAAGCAGCATAGGCTGAGTTGATATCTTTTTCGGGCCACCCTGCATCTGGTGAGTAGTCTATGCACCAGTCACCTAAGACATGAACAGATCCCAGCACGTAATCCCAGGGATATGCTTCAATTAAGGCAGCTATTTCTTCTTCTTTACCGGGGATATAATCCATTTCCAGGCCCAGCTTTAGGGGCCACCCCCGGTTTTTGCCCTCCTCAACTAAATCCACGTAATCCTCAAGATCCAGCAAAAAGGCGTCCTTAAGCCAGGCTGCAATCACCGGATCGTGGTCCATTAACTTGACGAAATGCTCCATGATATTTTCGTACTGCTGAAAATAATAGCCATGTTCACTTATACCGATCTCATCTATGTCATTTTTCTTGGCGTGGCTCCAAAATTGCTCCAAATATTCCAAAGTCAGCGGCCCGTTTTCCAAGTGCATATGATAGTCAACTCTCACCGAATTTGCCTCCTTTAGGTTGTGGGCATACCAACTACTGAGCCCATAAACCCTGCAATCTTTACTTAAGTGTTTCAAGGAGTCTTCGGTTACCTGTTGATGTAGTCCTGCCCAGACTGAGTAAGATTAGCGAGAGTGTGCTTTTTATTTGCTGCCTTACTGGCATCGGAAAAGTGCTTGTAAGCGAATGAGACGCCGGTAGGCTGTCACAAACTTTTTCTCTTCAAGGCTTCCGTTGATATATAACAAAATCAGTTCCCTAAGCTTGTGATCCAGTGCCGATATCGCCATTTCGGTTCCCTCCCTGATAGTTTCCGTACTACTTAGTATGGGCTGATTCAGCCCCGGTTATGCCGGGCGAATTTCACAGTATGCGATCATAACCAAAGGGTCTGGGAAGGTCTTGGGCGGTGGGGTTGGGAGGGAAACCGACCGCCGAGACGAAGAAAGACATAAAAGCCGCATATAGGAAGGGGAATCTAGGTGGGAGAACAAGTTAAAATCGACAACCTTGCTGCTGTTGTTAATGAAATTGTCCAAGATACTCAAATAACGGATGTACATACACACCTCTATGATCCGCAGTTCGGGGATCTATTGCTTTGGGGATTTGAAGAGTTAGTTACCTACCATTACCTTATTGCTGAGACAATGCGGGTTGTAGAACTGCCATATGAAAAATACTGGCAGTTGTCCAAGACAGAACAGGCAAAGCTCATTTGGGAAACGCTTTTTCTGCAAAACAGTCCCTACAGTGAGGCCTGTCGAGGGGTTTTGACTACCCTAAAAAGGCTCGGATTGGATGTCGCTGCCCGGGATTTTGAAGGATATCGGAAGTTTTTTGCCACCCAAGAGCTGGATGAATACGTAAAACATGTATTTGACATTGCCAATTTGAAGTGTGTTGTCATGACTAATGATCCCTTTGATGATCAAGAGCGCAAAGTATGGCTTGAGCAAGTTGTGCCGGGTAAAATTGTACCTGACCCAAGTTTCCGGGCCGCCCTGCGATTGGATATTTTACTAAATAGTTGGGAGTCAACATGGCAGCTGCTGAAAGAATGGGGTTACGAGGTCACGGTTGAGCTCGATGACATCAGTATCAAGGAAGTGCAGCGCTTTCTAAAAGATTGGATCGAAATCATGGATCCTGTCTATATGGCTGTATCTTTGCCCTATGATTTCAGATTTCCCGAAGCATCATCCCGCAGCAAATTGATCGAGGCCTGTATACTTCCGGTCAGCTTGGAAACCGATGTGCCTTTTGCCCCCATGGTAGGCGTTAGGCGCCGTATTAACCCTGCACTACAAGATGCCGGAGATGGGGTAGGAAAGATGGATATTGGGGCTATAGAGTACCTTTGTGCCAATTTCCCCAAAAACAAATTTTTGGTCACACTGCTGTCCAGAGAAAACCAACATGAACTCGCTGTTTTAGCCAGGAAATTCCGCAATCTAATGCCTTTTGGGTGTTGGTGGTTTTTAAACAATCCCAGTCTAATAGATGAGATCACGAGAATGCGGTTTGAGCTATTGGGGACGAGCACTATCTTGCAGCATTCTGATGCTCGTATTTTAGATCAGCTAATATACAAATGGGATCATTCCCGCAGGCTCATATCGGAAACTCTAGTTGATAAGTATTCGGATCTTATGGATACAGGATGGGTTTTAACCAAGATGGAGATCCGAAGAGATGTGGAGAAACTTATGGGTGAAAACTTGTGGGACTTTTTGGAACGAAAGTTGTGATGTCGGCATACCCAGAAACCTCGGAATCCGGGAGTAGGTTTCACTGGGCCTAATATACAGCCTGCCCGAATCGGGCAGGCTGTATATTTATGCTATTTATCTTCTGGTTCGGGAATAATTAGTTCTTGACCGGGCTTGATGAATGCCTTATCGGAGATATTGTTTAAAACTGCAAGTTCACTAACTGTGACCCCGAATGCCTTTGCGATGTTGTATAAGTTGTCTCCCGGTACTACTTTGTAGACTAACGGTTGCGGTTGGTGAGGAACTTTGAGTATTTGTCCGATGGTGAGATTAGTTGAGCTTAGGTTATTTAGCTGAACGAGTTCGTCCATGGAGATGTCCAGGCGTTTCGCGATAACATATAAAGAATCGCCTGCTTTAACTGTGTAATAGGTGAAGCTTTCAACTTTTCCCAAAACACCAAGCGTCTGCGGTCCGGCAATACCGTCCACTTTCAATCCGTGGGCTTTTTGCAGTTCCATTACAGCTGCCCTGGTAAGCTCACCATATTGGCCGGTGGCGATATCCATTAGGCCCAAATCCATCAGTTTGCGCTGCAGCCAAAAAACATCTTCCCCCCAATTTCCAATGTTCAACACTCTATTACCAGGTGGCTCGGCATAGGCTGTTGAGAAACCGATCCCAAACGATAACAAGCAAGCTAAAGTGAAAGACAAAAACTTAAGTTGACTTTGTTTCATGTTAGCCCTCCGTACTTCACCAACTGTCCTACTAATACGCAAGAACATGCAGTTGTGTGTTCTCAAAGGTCCAACCGCATATCTCCGTCTTTGATCCAGCCAATGCGCCTCAAGAATTGGGCACAGACATAAGTTAAAAATGCAGGCAAAACGAAGTGCAGTAAGATAACCTGGGGCCAGATTTTAAAACCCATATCGTTAAAAGTGCCTATCTGCCCGACCAAGCCGCTGGTCCCCATGCCGGCCCCGGCCGGAATGTTTGTCATCTTAAACACTTTTGTGGCCAACGGGCCAAGCAGTGCACTTACTAAAGTAGGTGGGATCCAGATCCTGGGGTTCCGAACAATATTGGGTACCTGCAGCATAGAAGTTCCCAAACCTTGGGCTAGGAAGCCGCCTGGTCCGTTTTCTTTGTAGCTGGCAACTGCAAACCCAATCATCTGTGTCGAACACCCCACAGTGGCGGCGCCGGCGGCTAATCCGCTTAATCCCAAACTGATGGCTACAGCGGCACTGCTGATGGGGGCTGTTAACACCATGCCCATCAAAACCGATACCACAATACCCATGGGGATGGGATGGAGGTATGTTGCTTCATTGATGATCGCCCCTAAAGTGCGCATTAGTAGAGCCACACTTGGGCCTACAACTTCGCCTACCAAACCACCGATTAAAATAACTGCTGTAGGTACGATGATTATGTCTACCTTGGTTTTCCCGGCAATACGTTTTCCCACTTCTGCTCCTGCTAAAGCGGCGATTAGGGCACCTACCGGTTCACCTATGCCAATCATTGCTGCCTGATCTGGGGCAAATGTTATAGTTCCGGCCCCAATGGCACCGGCTACCGCCGCGGCGTATAATGCAAGGGGAGGTGCTCCGATTCCCCCCGCTACTGCCACGCCAATGGCCGGGCCCATCAGCAGTTTGGCAAATTGGCCAAAACGGACGATCAAGTCTATTCCGATGGAGGTCCCTATCTGCTCTAAAATAACACCGACAATCAAAGAGGCAAACAGGCCTAAGGCCATAGCATTAAGTACATCAGCAATGTATGAAAGTATAGAGTCCCTTGTTCGGGGTTTTGCTGTAGTTTTTTCCGGCATTCCGTGCTATACAGGCCCATTAACCCGAACCTGTATATTCCTCCCTCCGATGGTTTGTTTATAAGTGCTGGTTATCATATTGAATCAAGCTGATAGAGAGATTCGCAATTTGCTTGTGAATTCCTCTACATATTGGGATTGTATTTTGTGTTAGCAGGGAGAATGGTTTAACATATAGGGGCCGTGTATGTTATTATAAGGACATCATTGGAAATGTCGTGTGCAGTATTTATCGAAGAAAGTGAGGAAAACGGATGGGCCTTGGGCTTTGGAAAGTGACGTTGTTGGGGCTTGTAGTGGGTGTTTTGGGAACCGGCCTTGGGGGCTGTTTGGTTGCACTTTTAGGTGAGCTCAAACAGCGCTCATTGAGTTTCGTTTTGGGTTTTTCCGGCGGCATAATGCTTGCGATTATTTTCGTTGATCTTTTGGATGAGGCAGTGGAAATCGGGGGTGTTGTTTATACTTTCGTGGGACTTTCACTAGGAGTTGGTCTTCTGGTTTTGCTCGATATGATGCTGCCCCACATCCATGCTGTACAGGGTGGCGAGCAGAGCAATCATTTTATGCGGATGAGCATTCTGTTGGGCCTGGGAATTGCCATGCACAATTTACCCGAGGGTATGGCCGTTGGGGCCGGCTTTGCAGTTTCCGATTTAACCGGCTGGTGGCTGGGTTTTACTATGTTTGTCCAGAATATCCCTGAAGGTATGGCTATGGCGGGGCCTATGGCAGCGGCGGGCTTAAGTCCCATGAAAATGATAGGCTATACCGCGGCGGCCGGCATACCTATGGGTATTGGAGCCTGGTTGGGTGCACTGATTGGCAATGTATCCCCGGTCTCTTTGACTATTTCCCTTGGTTTTGCAGCCGGGGCCATGCTTTACATTGTCTTTGATGAGTTGGTCCCGGAGGCCCAAAGACAAGCTAAGGGGCATAGCGGCACTTTCGGAGCGGTAGCAGGTGTGCTCCTGGGTGTGGCAATCTCGATGTTTACCAACTAACAACACTTCATCTTTTATTCAAAGTCTTTTGCACAATCCCTCCGCTATGAGCGCGGGGTTTTTGGGAGATAATAAGACCTAGTTTATTCTTTCCGCCCAGCTAGACACGCGTAGGGTGTGTTCAAATCTGTTTCGAAAAGGAAAGGGTTTCTTTAGCAGATGGGCAAAATGGTTGACAGTAATGCCTACTGCCACCGCTAGATTTAAAGAATCTGTCTCCCCACTGTGAATAATCTTCACGCCTCTGCCAAGCTCATCATATTCGGGGCCTAATCCGGAACTTTCGTTGCCGAAAACTAAAACAAATGGGCTTGTGTCAGGCAAAATTACATCGTTCAAGGCAAAGTCGGCATTAAGCCGGAATGTGTAGATTGCATGAGAATATCTAGCTACGTATTCCTCGATAGCATCAAAGAACTGAAGTTTTCACCAAGTCAGGACGGGCCTCCAGGAGTTCAATGGTGGGAAACACACCGAATGAATATGAATGGCCGCTATCTTTTCTGTAGGCCTTTAACCCTATCCTAAAACCTCCTTTCAGATCACGCCCTCATTTTGGGTTTGATCCACCCCTTATCGACCCAATGTTGGTTATCAGCGGAAAGCGTATCTTCTTTTTTACTGGTGTCGAGGTGCATCTTTTTGCAGAGGGCAAAGAGTAGGCGGACTTTCAAGCCTTTCCTCGGAGTGTAATCCCTTTCATAATGTTTAGCAAATTGCTGCACTTTCTCCGTTATTTTATTTTGCCGTTTTTTCGATATTTCAGACCAAATGACCCCTTCAAACAGTCCTGTTCCCCATTTTCGAATATCGGAAACACCGAGCCATTGCAGACTCGTTGCAATATCTCGCTGGGCACCGCCATTCAAAGGACCAATTGCATTCGTTAAAATAGCTGCTTTTTTATGAAACATCCGCTCATCGGGCCTGTGTACCATCCAGTGCACAGCCAAGTGGTCGAGAAAGGCCTTCATCTGGCCCGTCGTCCTCATCACATAGACAGGCGCTGAAAAGACTAGTAAGTCACTTTCTAACATTGATTCCCAAATTGGCATCACGTATTTCGCGTGGGGACAAAGTGCTTCACTCTTAAAAAAGCATGTCTTACAGCCAGTGCAAAAGTGAGGCAAATCCTTCGGCAGATAGAACTCAGTAATTTCACCCTTCTCCCGGACAACATCTAAAAACGCTTCCTTAATATGATAAGTGCAGCCCTTAACTTCAGTTCCGTTAATAACGGTTATTTTCATGGTTCCCTCCGTTTTTCAAGAATAGAAATTGCCTTTTCCATCAATTCAGTAAAATCAGCTGAAATTATCGTTTCAGGTAGCCCCTTTGCCCAACCTGGAATTTCATCGCGACCGGATGCGACGATTAGGGCGTATAAGATTGCCAAGAACTCGTTCAATACCAGTCGTTCACTATCAACAGGTGTATTCTCTTTGAAACACTCTAAAGCTTCACCCTTTAAACCCGATGCTGCGTTCATATAATCACTTTCGAGAAAGCCTTTTCCGGAGTGATCGAAATCAAAAAGGGTGACCATGGGTTTGCTTCCACGTGAAATCGCCAGATTGACATAGTGAAAATCGTTATATGTAAAGGTATTGATCTCAGATCTGAGATGATTTGTTATAGGGATCGCGATTTGCCTTTAGTTCTGCTTCTCCCGCCTTGTGAAACTGATCATACCAATTCGCACAGGCGAGACCAACCCCAGAGCGATAAATATCTTCCTCACTGGCAAGGGTCCACGTGCTCGAAGTTTGCAGATCCTCCAGACATAAAACGTTATCATTTAGCCTTTGGTGATCAATTCCGGGTATCTTGTATTTATCCGAAATCCCGTAGAAGACCATTTCAAGATCAATGCGCTCTTTAGCGGCGACCTTGATCACCCGCCCTTCGCCGGGCACGCGGTAAATACTACAAAAGGCTGCTTCCCCAATTGGTTGCAGGGCGTTAACCTGAGGATAGTTTTCCCGCAGTGCACGAAGGGCAATTTCCTTTCTTTCACCCGTAGTCAGCTCTCGAATTTCAACCACCCCCCATCACCTATTAAACCACGAACAATCCTTGCATCGAGGAGGCATCAATTTTTCATTATTTACTGCCCCCCGCAGTTACTCATATTTGGGGATCATAAAGTAAAATAAAGTCAAGAAAACCAAAACTAGGGCGCCTACTACTTTTGCGGGCGTTTCAGTCACCAGCCTAAAGCCCCAGGTAGTGGGAAATATTCTGCCAACATATATGAAGGTCCTTGGTAAAAATTCAATGAGAAATATGATTCCCGATAAAAGGACCGAACCAAACGCTAACCAAGGGTGATCAAGGCCCCGGGTTGTTTTGTAGGTCGAAACTTAGGGGAAACTAGGGCAGAACCACAAGTGGGAATTAATATCATGGAGGTTGGAAAATGACTTTGACAAAAGACCCATCAAAAGCATGTAATCTGCTTGCTGAAGAGTCCAGTCCTTATCTGAAACAGCACAGTCTGGACCCTGTCAAATGGCATCCTTGGAATGCACAGGCCCTGGAGAAAGCCCAACAAACGGACTTACCTATTTTATTGAGCATAGGTTATTCTGCATGTCATTGGTGCCATGTTATGCAAAGGGAATCCTTTCAAGATGAGACTATAGCCCAACTAATGAATGATAACTTTATTTGCATCAAGGTAGACAGAGAGGAAAGGCCGGATCTAGATGACATATATCAAAGGGCATCCTTGATTTTGAGTGGCCATGGCGGATGGCCTTTGACTGTGTTTTTGACCCCAGAAAGGGAGCCCTTCTACGGGGGAACATATTTCCCTCCCAAGGATCGTTACGGCAGAATGGGTTTTCCCAGGCTTTTAACGCTTTTGGCAGAGAAATGGAAAAATAATCGGGACCATGTGGATGATGCAGCTAAAAGACTTACAAGAGCCTTGGTTGGCCTGGACAATGGAGATAACAATCTGCCGGGGCTTGTCTTGGATCCCGATATTGGGCGACAATTATTACCAGCAGCCGAGCAATATTTCACCGAACAATATGATATACATTACGGTGGCTTTGGTGATGCACCCAAATTCCCTAGCACCGGTATTTTACAGTTTCTTACACAGCGCGCGGCTGGTAACAGAACACTGCTGCCCATACTCATCAATACTTTAGATAAAATGGCACAAGGTGGAATATACGATCAGTTGGGTGGCGGTTTTCATAGATATTCAACTGATGACAAATGGTTGATTCCCCATTTTGAAAAAATGCTTTATGACAACGCCCTTTTAGCAGAGGTATACCTTTCACTTTATCAAATTACCCAAGAACCAAGTTATAGTCGGATAACCCGTGAAACACTGGATTATTTGCTCCGTGACATGCAGCATGATGATGGAGGTTTTTATGCAGCAGAGGATGCGGACACCCATGGTGAAGAGGGGCTGTTTTACACCTGGGAAAAAAATGAGATTATGGAAGTTTTAGGCCCTGAGCTTGGAAATGCAATATGCGCGCATTACGGGGTTACCGGACGCGGTCATTTGGAAGGTGGCCGTTCAGTTTTGCATATTGCAAAACCTGATGAATCCATACCAACCGGCGATAGGGCGCAGCTGGCGGAAGGACAAAAAACGCTGCTTGCAGCACGGGGAAACCGGGTTCGCCCTTTCCGAGACGAAAAAGTGATCACTGCCTGGAATGGAATGGCTGTATCAGCTTTGTCTAAAGCCGGTGCTGTTTTGAACGTAAACCACTATATCAGGCGGGCTGAGCAAGCTGCCGATTTCATTCTTACCAACCTGATGCACCCAGACGGCAGGCTGTATAGAAGCATTAAAGATGGCAGTATATCGGTGCCGGGGTTTTTGGAGGATTATGCGTATTTTGCCAAGGGGCTGATAGATCTATATTCTGCCAGTTTGAATAACAGATGGCTCGAATCAGCCGTGAGTATCTTAAAGCAGGGGGTGGAGTTGTTCTGGGATCCTGATTCTCAAGTTTTCTACGACACAGAAGAGAATGCAGAGCTGCTTTTTCGACCCTCGAGTCCTACAGATGCCTCTTATCCCTCACCTTTTGGTGTAATGTTGGAGAACTTTTTTAGACTGCAGAGTGTGTTACCGACTTCGACAGCATTTAAAGCCGATGATATTGATAAAGCTTTGGCTAAATATTTGCCACAAATGGAAGAGCATCCTTGGGGCTTCGCTGGTCTGTATGGGGTTTTGGATCTGGTTGAAATAGGAAGTGCTGATGCTGTTGTTTTAGGTGATCGCTCCGACGAAAATTTTCAACAGCTGCTTAGGGTATTGCAGACAAGCTATTGGCCCGGGCTGATAATTCATAATGATGGCCTTTCTTTTGGCAACGGGCAGATTAATCAAGCGCTTTGGCAGGACAAATCCCCCATGAAGGATAAAGCTACAGTATATATATGCCATGGTAATACCTGCCATCCACCTGTCAATGATGCCGATGAGCTTAAGGGCTCTCTGCAGCATCTGCCTGATAGAATGGTCATTGTCCACGGCATGCATTAATCGGTAAGATTTATTATTGAGGGGGTAAAAACTTGCAATACCGGAAATTTGGCAATACTGGAGTAGAGATTTCGGCTTTGGGATTTGGAGCAATGCGATTGCCTGAAGTTGAAGAAAAAGGCGCTTGGCGCATTGATGAGGAAAAGGCATTGGCTGCTATCCACCGGGCATTTGAATTGGGAGTCAATTACATCGATACTGCTTACGGTTACTGCCACGGCAACAGCGAACCCGTTGTGGGGAAGGCCTTAAAAGGCTGGCGGGATCAGATCTATTTGTCAACTAAACTGCCGACATGGCTTGTGGAAAAGCCCAGTGATTATCGGCGGCTGTTGGAGGAACAGTTAACAAGACTGGATGTTGACTATATCGATTTTTATCATTTCCATGCTTTGAATCGAGACCGGTTTGAAAACATAGTGCTGAAACACAATCTTTTGGAGGAAGCACAAAAAGCTAAAGACGAAGGTGTGATTAAGCATATATCCTTTTCTTTCCATGATGAGCCCAAGATGCTGATGGAGCTAATCGATCTTGGTATATTTTCATCCCTGCTTTGCCAGTACAACCTGCTTGATCGGGTAAATGAGGAAGCTATCGGGTATGCTCGGGAAAAGGGTGTCGGAGTCGTGATCATGGGGCCGGTAGCCGGTGGGCGTCTGGCTGTGTCTTCTCCTGTACTGCAGAAATTGCTGGGTGAACGGGCAGTCAGCAGCCCGGAATTAGCCCTGCGTTTTGTTTTGGCCAACCCCGGAGTAAGCTGCGCGCTTTCGGGAATGACCGGAGCGGAAATGGTAGCAGAGAACGTTAAAGCCGCTTCCTCCGAAGTTCCTTTAACTGATGAGGAGCTGGAACGCATTAACATGGCAATGGAGGAAAACAAACAACTTGCAGAGCTTTACTGCACCGGGTGCGATTACTGCATGCCCTGCCCCAACGGGGTAAATATCCCTCACAACTTCCGTTTAATGAACTACCACAGAGTTTACGGGCTGACGGATTACGCCCGGCAGGAGTACCAAAAGTTGGGTCCGGACAGTGATAACGGTGGAAAAGCTGAGGACTGCATTGATTGCGGTATTTGCGAGGATCTATGCCCTCAAAACATAGATATTCGTGAACAGCTTCGTGAAACAGCCGCGGCATTGGGATAATGGGTTATTAGGGGTGGTGTAATGCCACCCTTTTTAATTACCAATAGTCGATGAAGCAGCTGCAGGATAGTGGCAGAATTTGAGGTGGTGCATTTAGCTGTGGGATAAGAACGGGATGGTTTGTCACGTTAAGTAAAGACATAGAGGTGGGATGATATTATGCCCCGCCCACTGACTACAATCGAAAGCACGGGTACTGTGATTCGTATTAGACGTCTGTGGCCAGTTGTCGGCGCGGCCGCAATCTTAGCTTGTGTAGGTTTTCTCCAACTAAATACCAAGTGGGAGGGGCCTATATACGGATTTTGGCTGCATACCTTGGTAGAGCTTGCATGTGTCGGCACTGCACTTGGCGCTTTTTTAGTCGGTTGGGGTTTGGGTTTTAGACAAACGCTGCGAGGGCTTGCACTGAGTGCGTCTTTTTTGATCGTTGGCTCTCTTAATCTACTGCATCTTGTTTGCCGACCGGAAATGCCGGACTTTATTACTCCCAATAGTTTGCCCAAGGCACTCCTTTTCGGCTGCAGTGCCCGCCTTGTCCTGGCATTGGCCTTTTATGGTGCAACCTTCCTACCTATTGGCAGAATAAACCGACTTCAGTGGCGGTTGTTTCCCGCGGCGGCGTGCTTGGTCACTGTCGCGTTTTCATTGTGCATACTTAAATGTGAGACGAACATGGCCCCTATGGGGCTGGAACCCGATGTACCGGCTTGGGTATACATCTTTGCCAGCGGTATTACCTCCGGCCTGTTGTTCGGTACATACATCTGGCTGCAATCAAATTTCGGCAGACGGGCAAGCCCTACTTACCTCTATGGTGCCAACGCAGTTGGCTTTTTGATGATCGGTGAGATCGCGTTTGCACTAAATAAGAACGTGGGTGATTTATACCATCTGATCGGGCACATATATAAATTGATTGCTTACCATTTGATATTTAAATGTCTTTTGAAATCATCCTTAGGCCGGCTGAAAGAGCTCAATGTTAGGCTACAAAAGCGGGTACACGGCATGCGGCGATTGGAATCCTTAGGTAAACAATTGCCGCTTTTGGCCCATGAACTCAAAAACCCTTTGTCTGCTATTAGAGCCTCTGCCCAGCTTTACGCGTTACTCGATGAACCTGAGCAAAGGATCCAAGTGATGAAGCGGATTAAATCGGAAGTAGATCATTTGACCAATTTAATTGAAGTAACCTTGGAAAGTATGTGGAGCCGGTGGAGCACAAACCGAACTAATTTGAATGTAAGGGATATTATCTTTGAGGTAGTGAGCGCACAAGAGTTGGAATTGTTAAGAGCGCATATCGATGTTGAGCTGCATATTGCCCAACAGCTGCCTGATGTCAAGGCACATCGAGGCCTGCTGGGTCAGGCATTGACAAATGTCGTTATAAATGCCATTGAGGCAATGCCGGAAGGGGGCAGACTCATCGTTGAGGCAGACCAGCCGATTGAGGGGTTCATTTTAATAAAAATTTATGACAGTGGGGCAGGAATACCCTTGGAGATACGGCGCAACATATTTGATGAATTTGTCACTACTAAGACACAAAAGGCGGGTTTAGGCCTCGCGGTGGCTGATCAAATTATCACCGACCTCCATGGTGGGAAGATTTATTTCGAAACAGCTGCCGGAATGGGAACCACCTTTTTTATAAGACTTCCCACAGCATAGACCTCTATTTTGCCTTACTTACCCTGTTAAATTCATGGTTTTAGGACAAAACGCCGAAACTTTGCTATAATGACCTTGCAATGCAGGATCAACCGGGAGGTAGAAAAGTTGAGTGGACGCAACCTAACAATGGCTACAGATTTATATCAGTTGACAATGCTCTACGGATACTTCAAAACCGGTACCGCAGATCGCAAGGGCGTATTTGATCTATTCTTCCGACGCCTGCCGTGGAACGGTGGTTATGCGGTTGCGGCAGGCCTGGAACAAGCCATCGACTATGTGAGAGAACTCAAATTCACCAAAGAAGATTGCAGCTATTTAAGAAGTCTTGGGCTGTTTTCGGAAGAGTTTTTGGAGTATCTCGGCAAACTGCGTTTTACGGGAGATATGGATGCAGTGCCGGAAGGTACACCGATTTTTCCCAATGAACCTATGATAAGAGTGACAGCACCGATAGCTGAGGCTCAACTACTGGAAACTGCTTTAGCCAATATTATGAACCATCAAACGTTGATTGCCACAAAGGCTGCCCGGGTAAGGGAAGCTGCCGGTGACACCGAAGTAATGGAGTTTGGTTTGCGCCGAGCTCAAGGACCCGACGCAGGACTGTACGGAAGTAGGGCTGCTTTCATTGGCGGTTGTGATTCCACCAGCAATGTACAGGCAGGGCAGTTGTTTGGCATTCCGGTACAGGGCACTCATGCCCATTCATGGGTCATGGGGTTTCCCGATGAATTATCTGCCTTCCAGGCATATGCCCAGACCTACCCGAAGGCTTGCCTGCTTTTAGTTGATACTTACGATACTTTGCGCAGTGGTGTGCCAAATGCTATCAAAGTGGCCAAGGAGTTGGAAGCCCAAGGCGGTAAGTTCTTGGGAATACGGTTGGACAGTGGGGATTTGGCCTACTTGTCCAAAGTAGCCCGACAAATGCTGGATGAGGCGGGGCTTACTCATGCCAAGATTGTGGCATCCGGTGATTTAGATGAAGAGACTATTCAAGATTTGAAAATGCAGAATGCAAAGATTGACAGCTGGGGTGTGGGGACCAAGCTGATTACAGGCGGTGACAACCCTGCATTAGGCGGTGTTTACAAGCTAGCAGCTTTAGAAGAAAACGGACAATTGGTTCCCAAACTGAAAGTCAGTGAGAACGCTGAAAAAACCACAGAGCCGGGCATAAAAGAGACCGTCAGGTTCTATAGTAGAGAAAACGGCAAAGCCTTGGCTGATTTACTCGTACTGGCACATGAAAAGGTACCGGCCCACGGACCGTTAACTATATTTGATCCCGTTGATACATGGAAAAGGAAAACGCTGCGGGACTATGATATTGAAAAGATCTTAGTGCCTGTATTCCGTAAAGGCAAACAGATATATGAATGCCCCTCAATACAGGCTATCCAAGTATATGGACGCGAGCAGCTTGATAGATTCTGGCCGGAATACAAAAGGCTGAAAAACCCCGAAGAGTATATTGTGGATCTTAGTGAGGAATTGTGGAATCTCAAGCACTCAATGATTAGAGAACTGCGGGCGTCATATACTGAACAGGTCTTTTAGGCCGCTATACTTGTGAGGTGCATATATGATCTATTGGATGGTAATTGCGATATTGAAAGTTTTCGTCAGATTGCTGTTTCGGGTAAGAATAGAAGGGCGCGGTGAACTCCCTAAAATGGGTGCCGTGGTGCTTGCCGCCAATCACCGCAGTCTTTGGGATCCGGTCTTCCTCGTAATTGCCAGTCGCCGTCCAGTACATTTTATGGCCAAAGATGAACTCTTTCGCACTCCCTTTCTGGGACAGCTGCTGCCGCATTTAAAGGCATTTCCGGTGCGGCGGGGAGAAAACGACCGCTCGGCTATCCGCAGTGCCTTATCTGTGCTTAGGCAGGGGAATGTACTTGGCATTTTCGTGGAAGGTACGAGAAACAAGGATGGAAATATTATGCCCCTTAAGCGGGGGGCTGCAATGCTGGCCAGCCGCACGGAGGCAACGATTATCCCTGTCGCTATTAAAAGGGTCAAACGTAGGATTACGATCAAATTCGGTGCCCCCCTCTCTCCTAAAAAACACATGGCCAGCCGCAGAAGCACTTATGAGCTGATCAGTGAGGGACTGCAGGATGCCTTGACCCGCTTGCTGGAACCAATACCACAGCAGTAGGGCAAATTCGCGGGCAGAAGGAGGAGCGTTTTGGATAAGAATTTGAATTTACTCATTGGATTTGAGCTGTCTGAGGACCTGTTGGAAATGATTAAGGATACCGCCCCCGAAGTGGCAATTCGCTATATGAAGCGTGAGCATTTATCCCAGGATGACTTTGCTTGGGCCGATGTCTTCTTCGGATGGCCGCCCCGGCAACTGCTTAAGCATGCTCGGCGCCTCGGATGGGTGCATCTACCCAGTGCAGGAGCAGATGCCTACGTTGAGCCCGGTATGTATATTACAGACATAGTATTAACCAACTCTACCGGTGTATTTGGTATCCCCTTAGCTGAACATGCTTTTGCCATGATGCTTTCCTTCAGCCGCGACCTGCACCACTATGTGCGCTTCCAAAGCAAAAAAATGTGGGAAAAGCTGCCGGACTCCGTAGAACTAAACGGAAAGACAGTGGGTGTTTTGGGTCTTGGCGACATAGGTACCGAGTTTGCCAAAAGGGCCCAAATCTTCGGTATGAAAGTGTGGGCACTGAAACGCAACCTTTCACAAAAACCCAATTATGTCCATCAACTGGTGGGACCGGAAGGTCTCCATGATTTACTTAAAGCCAGCGACTATGTAGTGATTGCCTTACCTTTGACCGAACAAACTCACAGTCTCATCGGCAAACGGGAATTGGAATTGATGCAGCCCCACAGTGTTTTGATTAATGTAGGCCGGGGCCCCATTGTGGACGAAGCTGCCTTAATTGAAGCCTTACAGAAAAAACAAATTGCTGGTGCCGGTTTGGATGTTTTTGAAGTGGAGCCGCTATCTAAGGACAGCCCCCTATGGGAGATGCCCAATGTAATCATTACACCGCATTCCGGCGGTATCAGTCCCCATGCCTCCGCTAGGATTGTCGACGTGTTTTGCCATAATCTGAAGCTTTGGTTGAGTGACAAGAAACTCGAGATGATTAATGTTGTAGACATGGAAGCCGGTTACTAGAAGAACGTTTGTTTTTATGAAGGATAGCACGCGGCCTAGAACATACGTATACTTAGAATATAGATTACCCAAAGATGAAGCGGGTAGAAGACGTAGAAGAACCATTTAGTGAACGGGTTTCTAGGCCCGGCCTCCCCGTTGTATGATAAAAGAAACGGCAGTGCAAACACCATTAGCCACTGGTAGTTGTAGAAAAATAAAGAGTGAATAGTAACAGTGCCTGATGAGAAGACGGGAAAGATTGCCCCCAGAATGTAAAAGACTGCTAGCGATTTTGGTTTTTCCCGGCAGTAATAAAACACCAACACCATCATCACCCCATAAAGGTGTGCTTCCGTATATAATGAGCCCGCGGCGGCAAGTACTGCAAGCGCCCATCCTAGAAGCCGACGTTTGGGCCTCTTTGACCACTCCAATGCCCACATAAGCGCTACTCCCAATCCCAATGAGAAGAAGATGTTGTTGTACATAAGATTGCCCCCCGGCAGTAGCTCTGTCAGTATGCCGGAGCCTATGGACATAATGTAACCCGCGCCCAATAGCCGTGCCATATACCTGCCTTTTGAACGAGTGTGGGTGAACCCCTCCACTAACAGAAAAAAGAAAATCGGGGCAACCACCCGACCCACATAGCGAAACCATAAAGGCGCCACCCACATAAACTGTCCGATATGGTCCAACACCATCAATGCGGCGGCAATAACTTTGAGCTGGAACCCATTGAGAACCATTCCTTTTATGTCTTCCTGCATATTTATACACCCCCGGAGGAAGGCGGATCGTAGATTGGGAAACTCATCTCGGAGTCCCCCGGTTTTCCAGGTTATGTCCCTCTAGAATTCACCTAATATTGTGCATTGTTGCACAATTGGCCAAATAGTGATATGTTAAGCGCAGGAGAATGAAAACCTTGTTGCGGACTTACTGGAGGCGATATCAATGATACAGCCGGAATCTGCTGGCCTGCTAAAAATCACTACATTTGGTCGTTTTCGTGTGGAGCTCCGAGGCGAACCTTTGTCTGAGGGCTCCGGTCGTGCTTCGAAAATATGGGAGCTGTTTAGATATCTGGTTACTTACCGTGATCGAGATATACCAAATGATACGCTGATCGAAAATCTTTGGGAAAATGAGTGGCCGAGCGATCCCGCGCGTGCCTTAAGAAACCTAATCTATAGGTTGAGAAAAGCCCTCTTTGCTGGCACCAATAATGTCGATTACATAGTCCTCTCCGGCGGTTTCTATCGCTTCAACACCGGCTCCGAGTACTGGCTTGATGCTGAGGAATTTGTACACTTAGCAAACCAAGCAAAGCACTTATCAAAAGACGAGCCTTTAGAAAGCATGAGGCTGTATCAACAATGCCTTTCCTTATATCAAGGGGAATACCTGCCCTGCAACATGTATTCAGATTGGGTGCTCCCCATTCGGAATTATTATCGCCGTTTGTACGTAGAAACCTTTCAGAATTACATAGGCCTCCTTGAAAAACACGATGCACTTTCTGTTGTAGGAGCAGTTTGTGAGCATGCTTTACAGGTAGAACCCCTTGAGGAAAGCGTGCATATCCAATTTATTGACTATCTACTGCGGTGCAATAAACCAAAAGCAGCCCAAACTCACTATAATTATGCTTCTGCATTGTTTTACCGTGAAATGGGTGCCAAGCCATCGGCTGAGATGGCTGACGCCTACAGACGCATTTGCCTTCATACCAAATCCATGAGACCGATTCCGGGTGCTCAGTAAAATAATTCCCAACGCCCTTTAGGTTTACTGAGCATTAACCAAGTGCCTCCAACCGGCGTGAATCCGCCGTGATTCAAGAATATCCGGATCAAACTCCCGAAAGACCCAAATGAGACACCCATGTGGTGCAAATTAAATAATCAAACGACTCCTACAAGACTTGCATGTGATGCCGCGGTGCTAAGATTGCATTACAGCGGTACTATTAGTCTGCCACGGCAGATGCGTTTGGGGGATTGTGTGTGTACCGAGTATGTTCTTTACTTAAATGTTTTATTCTCGCTGCAGCTATTGTAAGTCTGTTTTCCGCACCTTCGTATGCTGGGTTCGGATATCAGGATGTTTACCAATATGACCAAAAGACAGAGACATGGGTGCTGTTGGAACCGGTCGACAGCACCAATATTGAGGCTTACATGGTTGTGGAGCACAAGGAGGTCACCGGCAATCATGCTCCCCTTTCAGTCAGCGGTTCTGTAAATATCTTGGCGCAAAGTAAGACTCTAAGGGCTGCGAGTGTAGCGGGTGAGTCTTTAGAGAAAACTAATGGCCCTTTCTCCATAACTGCTGTCCCCTTAACAGATAACATCACTGTTGATAACCCGAACGAGAGATTTGTTCTGCCGGGAGCCGGCAGCTATGCCGAGTGGCGCTTTATATACACTGTAACCAACCTAGACAATACCCGTCAAATGGAGATCGTGGTTCTTAAGGACAACTTCGGTGCTGAGCTGGATGTGCTGGAAGACAGCAGTGGCCAATGGCGGATCACACAAACCCACGGTAAAGCAGTCATTTCTTTAAGTGGCAATGCCAAAAAGGTCAAATTCGAATGGGGCAGTTTTCTGCTCGACCCCGGTGAAACCGCTTCTTTAACAATGGATCTCAAACTCGGCAAAAATCCCGCCGGCCATCAGCACTATACTACCTGTGACAAGATCAATGATCTCAGTTCCGGTGGAGTGCTCAAATTTAGATGGAAGGGCCAAGGCAACAGCGGACAAACATCCCATGAATGCCCGCCTTTCAAAGTTTGGGTGCCGTGTGATGCTCCATCCTCATTTTCCGTAAGTTTTTCATCCCGTGGACTGGAATGGTATATCAAAAAGCCGGGGCAATACTACGCGAAAATGCTTGACGCTGAAGTGAGGTCTACCGGCAATGCCACAGTAGCCGTGACATTCAGTGAATTTGGCAACCTCATGTCTTTGGATAATGACCAAGCCCTCAACGTATTTTACGCCATCAAAGACACTGAACCCGTGAATTCCGATTGGATCACACCACAGTACTTAAACGAGGACACCTCACTTGAACTTAATATTTCTGCCGAAAGCATGGCGGGCTTTACCATGTGGCAGAAAGTTGACTTGGGCTTACAAAGGCCAGGCATGTACACAGACAGGGGGGTGATGACATTTACCTTGGTTAATAGCCGACCCACATATGTTGGGAATGAAGAACAATAAAAAGGGAAGCCACAAAGGAGAGCGAATAGTGAGAAAAGTAGCGTCAATATTATTGGTAGGACTGCTGATCATCGGTTTGTTTGGTGCAGTTGTGTTTGCGGAAGTGGCAGCTCCGGATCTGCCTAGGGACCCCGAAGTGCGGGCTGAGAAAGTGCGCGCCCTAGACGGTGAAGCGGAAAATGCGTTAGTGTTTAGAATCAAAGGCGGGTTTGACCAAGATTGCAATATCACTCCAAGACACCAGACTGTTGAAACAAGGGCATTTGTGGCTCAGTGGGCTAAATGGTCTATGAATTACAAAGGATGGGAATGGTATGTGAAGAAGCCCGGGGAGTATTATGGAAATTGCATTACTGGTACACTCCAAAGTAATGGTCCTGTGACATTGGAATTTAAGTTCAGCGATCTCGAGGGTGGTAATTCGGAAACTAATAATAAAATCGCTACTGCGTACTCTTATACGACATGTAGCGGTGATCCAGAGGTATGGTACGAAGGTGAATTTGGGGCTACAATCCCGGATGATTTTGCTCTACATGCGGGCTTTGAGTGGAGTCTTTGGAATAAAATCAAGGTCGTAGAGTGCAACTCCCCGGGCTTGTATTCAGCTGAAGGAACCATCACCTTAACCCTTGACAATCAGGCTAACTGGATAGATGCGGAAGGCGACTTTGATATGGCGGGTTGGTTCACAACTGAAAATGGTTATTTGCAGACAGAGTATAACTAAAAACAACTTGGGTTTCTAGTATCTGCTTCTTTGCTGCCTACCCAAGATGACATCATCTTGGGTAGGCAGTTACCTTACAGGCTTTAAAACAACTAATAGGGAGGCTGCAAGGGGTGAGACACACACGAATAACCTGGAGTGCTATATTTATTTGCCTAACAGTCTTTGGTCTTTTTATTGGAGGGGAGGTGTGTGCCCAATCACCAAACCTCTCCTTTGATCCTTTGTTGATCGAGCGTTCTGTAAGGGCCGGCGAAACTTTAAATTATTCCATAAGTATTCAAAACGAGAGTATGTTTGAACCCATAACACTGGAGCTGAATCCCTGCGATATTACAGAGGATATCAGTGGGACTTATCGTCTTGTACCTGCCGGCACCACAAGCTACTCTTTGGCTGCGTGGACCCAAGTGGAACCGCAAGTCATCACCATCCCTCCTGGTCATGAAAGATCAATAGATGTAAATGTAAGCATACCCAGGGGTACATCTGGGGGGCGCTATGGTGCAGTTGCCATTGCTCCGAAGGAAGGCGGCAGTACTTCTTTGATGGGGCAAACAGTGCAGGCGCCTTTTAAATTTCAAATGGCAAGCTTCATGGAACTTGAAATAAGCGGGGGAGCAGCAAGGCGGGAATCATTTATTTCCGATTTGAATGTAAGACCATCGGCTGAACTGCCTTCCGTCCGCCAGCAGGTTGGAGATGAAGCAGTAGTTTACTCTGCTGAAGTAACTAATGCCGGCAACATACATATTATCGCAAGGGGCAATTTGGTCATCCAAACCGAGGATGGCAGAACAGTTGCCCGCTACCCCATGGGCGGTGGCAAAGGTTTGATCCTGCCGGAAACAACTGTGGCCTTGCGGTCAGTGACGAGACCCAACTTGCCGCCGGGTAACTACCGGGCCAAAGCCGTCGTTGACTACGGCGGCAGTCGGCCTGCTGTTGCCGATATTGGTTTTACCGTCACGGAATCATATGTGGAAGGCAAAATAGAGGAAGGTAAAACCTTATCTCGACTTGTGGTGGAACCGGCGGAGCTGGACATTCAGGCAAAAGCCGGAGCCTTTTCCTCATCAATTCTGGAACTGGCCAACCGCGGGGATGAGCCCATTGAAGTTAAAAGCAAGATCATCCCCTTGGCGTTTTCTGAAACAGGTGAGTTTTTACCGGAAGAAGAGCGAGGAACGGCACCCGGTTGGGTGGAGGTATCCCCGGCGGATTTTGCACTGGAACCCGGCCGGAGCCGGCGTGTGCGCCTTTCTATGCGGCCCCCCAAAGATGCCGATGGGGGCTACTACTATGATCTGATCTTCCGCTCGGCAGGTGCGGATGCAGCAGTGGAATCCGGAACAAACGTACTGCTTTTTGTCGGCAGCGAAGTTGTAAAAGACGGCAGGCTGGAGATTACAGATCTAAAAGGGGGAGTTGATGCGGCAACGGTAGACGCCGTGTTTACCAATCTCGGGAACTATCATGTAAATATTATGGTGGACTTCATCCTATGGAGGGTTCACCCCCAATATGAAGAGGAGGAGACAGGCCGCATCATACCAAGGCAGACGGAGACAATTACGTTTATCAGCTTGCCTATGGACACAGCCCCCGTTTTGCCCGGTACCGTAAGGAAACTCAGCTTTCAGATACCGGCGGATTTAGAGCCGGCGGAATATGAAATGGCAATTCGTGTCGATTACGGTGGAGAAGAGCCGGTGATTGAAGGGTTGATATTCAGTGTTGAAGGGGGCAGTGATACAGGTGATTAAAAGCAAACGGTCTGTGTTTTTGTTAAGCATACTGCTTTTAGTGTTTTTGGTGGTTCCGTCAAGCGCCGAACATGAAATCAGGGTATCGGACATATTTGCCAACACCTTTATTTTGGATGTGTTCAGCGACATATCTTTACAAACGGGAGTGCCCATTGTGGCAGACAGTATGGTTTCCGGGTTTGTCACCATGGAACTTGATGATGTTCCCATTGAAGATGCCTTAGCTAGGATCTGCATCCCATTCGGATACACATTTAGGTTCATGGATGATGGGTACTACTTAATTGGGGCCGCCGACATCAACAGCTCCACATTTCAAATTTTAAGCGATACAGCGGTCTTTAAGACCAAATACCTCAAGGCAGAGACACTGGCTAAACTCATATCAGATTTTTACACACCTTTTGTCAAGGTAGACCCCATCTTGAATATGCTTGTGATCACCGGTTCACCGGAAATGATCCGGCGGTTTGAGGCTGATGCTGCCAGAATAGATGTACCGGTGCGGCAGGTGCTGTTGGAGGTCTTGGTAATTGAACTTTCCGGTGACGCCAGGAAGGCCTTGGGCACAGAATGGCAGTGGGAGGGCACCAAACCCAAAGATGAAGAAGCCACGAGCACTTTGACCTTTACAACCAGTGTGTTGTCTTCAGTACTGTCCAAGCTTACCTACACATCCGGGACCGGCATTACATCCTTCCTTTTATCCTTGAAGCCCGTTGTGGAAAATGGTGAGGCAAAGATCCATGCTAACCCCAGAATAGTTACTATGGACGGCCATCAGGCCGACATTTTCCTGGGGCAAGAGCAGTCATATTTAGTCATGACTGAATCGGGAACTGAAACAGGCTCAACCATTACTAGGCAAAGAGTAATTGTCAAGACAGGAGTAACCTTGAAGTTTCTGCCCCAGATTTCACCTAACGGAGATGTGACTGTTAAGTTGGAACCTGAGGTAAGTGCCACCGTAGGCTACAATAAAGACGGATATCCTGTGATATCCAGTAGAAGAGCAAATACGACAGTCAGAGTCAAGGACGGAGAAACTTTTGTAATCGGGGGGCTGCTCCATGAGTTTGAAAGCCGAAATGTAGGGAAAGTGCCTATTTTAGGCGATATCCCTCTATTTGGCAAGCTGTTTAGAACCGAGCGAACTGAAACAAGCGAAACAGAAGTAGTCATCATGGTCACGCCTCATATTATTGAAGAGGAGGTGTGATTCGATGCGGATATTCAGGTTTTTAATCGTACTATCACTAGTTTTATCTGCCGCGTCGTTGGTTTCAGCTGCCTATCCGGAGCGGGTTTTTGAAAATCCGGTCTTACTTAGTGAAACAGCAGAAGGCCCTTTAGTTTATCTGTCTTATTCATCGGATATGGAACATTTTACAGCATCATATACCGAATATGATGAATATGCAGAAGGCTACGGGGGATTTATAGTACGCCACAGCTCTGTCCATGATGAAACTACCCTGACTGCGGCCGTGACAAAACAAATGGACGGCCTCGATGTTGGGGCAGCAATCCATTGGGTCATGGGTCCTGAAACAGCGTGGCTATTGGATGCAGGCGCAAGGTATAAGATGGATGCGTTAGAGGTACATGTGGGTGTCCATGATATTCCCTTTACTAAATGGAATGCCCTTGCGGGAAGCATGCACTTTTCAGCGGGTGTCTCTTTGGACCTAGCAAAGTATATAAATATAGGATTGGACGCGAGGCTTCTTGAAAATCCTCTATATAAAGGCAGTGTGCTATTTACTATACAGCCGGATTTGAAAACCGAAGTATACACTCTCTACGAAAGTACGGAGTGGCAGGCGACCGGGATTAATGCTTGGCTGTGTAGGGGGTTGTTTTTGTTTAGGCTGGGATATAAAATAGATCTAAATGGCGAAAATCACTTTTGCGCAGGTATAGGTATGTTGTTATAGTCAAAGGACAATAACACATGTTCATGGATGTGTTAAGAAATTGCCCATTTTTAAGGCAAATTACATCTATTAATGTTGGGCTTGACATAGTGAAACGGCCATGTTATTATCATAAAGCCCGTTGGGGGATTAACGAAAACGTAACACCCGGGGCAAACAGGTAATTTAAAAGCGGTCCTTGACAAGAAGGGACCGAGCTAGTATAATTAGTTGTTGCCGGCCGAATTAGCCGGCGGTAATTGAACTAGAGATGAACCTTGAAAACTAAACAGCGTAACAAATGAAAGCTTGTGCAGCCAAGTTTTAAAGTTTTTCTTAAGCCAGAGTCTAACCCTTTGTGGGATTAGATAAATCTTTTACGGAGAGTTTGATCCTG
>JAAYQZ010000020.1 GCA_012519025.1 Bacillota bacterium | reverse complement strand
TGGATATGGCTGACAACAGCAGCCAGTTCCTTTTCCATCGCTGCAACTGCCCTCAAAACGTGGCCGATCTCGTCCTTACGTTCCAAGTACTGTACTGCTTCCATGGACTCGTCAAAAGAAAGATCCAATCCGGCAATCTTTTCAAGGACAGGTAAAAGACTTTGAATAGGTCTGGCAATGGAGTTGCTGGCCAACACTGTAATTACACACCCCAGCACAATGGCACTGAGTACAATGCCTATGAGTAGGTTGCGAGGTTTTGCTACCTCTGCAAGGACTTCGGCGGCAGGTACGGCAGTGATCAGAGTCCATTCGGTACCTTGAATGGGTGCATAGCCTACGAACCTTTCCGTACCGGCATACATGTAGCGGGCGTGGCCGGATGTACCACTTAGAATTTCGGTCTTTAACAAATCGGCAAGTTCTTTTAACTCGGGATCCGTTCTGGCGTTTTCTATGGCGTTGTCTTGGGTCAGGACACGCCCGTAGTCCCCGTGAGCTACTGTTGTACCCTGACGGTTTTGTATGTATGCATAGCCTGTTTCCCTATACCTGGTTTTGTTGACGATCTCACTGATTACGGCGGCATCTTTGACTCCATATAGAACTCCTACCTGACGGCTGACCGCCATCACGGGCACTGCAAATATGATCTGCGCCTCATCAGTGGAGCGTTCGGTGATTACATCGGAAACAGCCTCTTGACCGCTTGCAGCTGTCTGAAAGAAGGCTTCCTGTCTGATATCCCCGGCAGCACTGTAACCGCCCTCCACACGGCTGATACCCCTTTCATCTGTCAACACAATTCCTTTGTAGCCGGTTCTTTTAGCCTCGTTGGTAAGATAGGCGGCCTTTTCTATTTGCGGCACATTATCATCCAAAATGAATGGATTATGGGCAAGTCCTTTTAGGTAATGCAGTTCCTGCTCTCTTATACTTTGTACATACTTGGCTTCTGCCAGTGCCAAGGCGGTCAAATCATCATATGCTGCGATCATCAGACGATCCGAAATCATTCTCACCGCCAGAAAACCAAGACTTAATGTTACCACCAGCATGACAGTGGTAAATATTGCAACTAAACGCAACCTAATTGAGCTCATCGTGGGTATCTCCTTTAAATGGTTTTATGAACGCCCCTTTGATAAGATCGGCATCTGGCGCGGAAACTTGAGCTTCCAGGTAAACAATCTGTTATTTTGCTTGCATCATTGGTAAAAGGACCCTATAATAATCTGGGTAATCTTGAAATCAAAGGATTAATCGTGAAATCCGGCATTTTTAAAAGGATTTATCTAGTTATTGCAGGAATGTTTAAGTTGATGAGGTTCATGGGGGATAATCCCGCCAATTAAATATTTCGGCAAACCGGGGAAACCTTGGGACGCAAAGCTAAAGGGGCTAAGCACAGCAATGTGTATGCCAGCCAGTTGCAAGAAGGTGCTTTTCACCGTTGCTTCGCTGCTGGTGGAAAGTATTTTCTTTTAATGGAGGGATTACATGCCGGGAAGAGATTCTAATTTGACGGAACTCATGCATGAATGGCTGAAAAAATCAGTAAGTCAAAGCGGTGTGCAACAGCAGGGAAGTGAATCAAAGCCGCTGGGGAAAAATGGTACACTTGCCATTGTAAACGGAGAGCTGGTCATGGAAAAACCGGGTCCCGGCGGTAAGTGGCCTACCATTACATCAAGTAAGGACGGGCGGGTGGGAGTTTTATACAAAGGAAAGCCCGCAGAACGACCAATTGTTGTAGAGGACGTTCGAGATATAGATTTTCAAATCACACAAGAACCACCCCACAGCTCTTTCCATGTCAGTGTTTCCAAAGATAACATGGAAGTTTGGTTGAAAATTGAGTCAGCGGCGGGGATAGAATATGACCTCAATGACAGTGGGCCTGTTGAAGATCTAATTGCAGCGGCCCGGGAGGTTTATCGATATCCTCCGGAACCCATCGTTGAAACAGAAGTGTTTGCAGAAGCTGAAAGGCAGGGCATAAAAGCTGAATTGTATGCAGAGCAAGTTGTGCTGGCCTGCGCAAGGGGCAGTAGTTGCCGCACCTTGATAGGAGTTGGAATTCCTCCTAAACCACCCGTGGACGGCAGAATCGAACTGGCCTGCGATCTTAAGGCAACGAAAATACTGATCGAAGATAGCGATAGGGTTGATTTATTGGATCGGGGCCGGATCAATTCCGTTGAAGCCGGAGAGGTATTGGGTTATTGGCATCCGCCTGTAGAAGGCAAGCCCGGGACAGATGTCTTCGGCAGAACAATTGAACCCAGAAAGCCTAAACATGCTTCTTTTTTAGTCGGATCGGGTGTCCGCCTCATTAGCGGAGGAACCATCGCAGTAGCAGATATTGCCGGCCGACCGTGCTTTGAGCGGGGACGGCTGTGTGTAAGACCGGAGCTGGTTATCTACTCCGATGTGGATGTGGGCACCGGTAATATTGAATTCACCGGAGATGTGATTGTCACCGGCAATGTTACCGAATCGTTGAGTGTTAGAGCCGGGGGGCTTGCAGAGATAAAAGGCAGTGTACATCACGCCAATCTTACTGCCGGCAGCAGCGTGTTCATACAGAAGAACCTGATTGGCGGCCGCGTCAGCGCAGGTGGCGAAATAGTAAACCACATGAAAATTGTAGCCCTTTTAAGGCGAATTATCCCTGAAATACAAAGCTTGCAAAAGGCATTCCTGCAAGTTAGAGCACAACCGTGCTTTTCAATAGACGATTTAAGATTGCGAGGAGACGGCTACTTACTCAAACTTATCTTAGAAATGCGTTTTGCCAACATCCCCAATTTGTGTCAGAGTCTCCAAAAACTTTTGCCTACAGGGGATGGAGTCGGCAGCAAAAGCGATTTGGCCGAAGTTTGGGATATTTTACACCTTGCTAGCGAACGTTTTGTTGGAGCCAATCCCTTAAACATTAAATGTGTGACGGAATTGGATACCTGCCTAGCTTGTCTGGAAAAAGTCTGTAGTTATCTAGATGACTTCTTCAGCACTCCGGCAGATATTAAGGTTTATTATTGCCAAAATGCCACTTTAGAGGCTACAGGCAGTATCGTGGTTACCGGGCCTTCAGTCTATGGATGTACTATGACCGCCGGTTCTCACATTACCATAACCGGCTCTTGTCGAGGCGGCTCCTACTTTGCAGCATCGTCGATTACAGTTAATTCCGCCGGACTAAATGAAACAGTTAAAACCTTCCTTTCCGTGGATGAAGGAGGGGTGATCAGGGCAAGAACTTTACACCCCGGCACTTACCTTGCCATAGGTCGGGCAAAGCTGGGTATCAGTGAGAAAAGGCGCAATATAGAACTCCGGTTTGAAGATGGTAGATGGACACAAGAAGAGTGGAGATGAGGAGTGTCAATATGCTGAAAGTGAAAATAGCCCAAAATCCCCCTCACGTAATCTTGGCCCTGGAGGGGGAATTGGATATGGCAACAGGCAGTATCTTGGAGCAAGTTATGGAGCAAATCGAATCCCGCGATCTTGTCGATATCACCTTTTCCTTGGATGGCTTGAATTTCATTGACTCCACCGGCATTGGCCAATTGATTGGTTACTACAAGGTATTTGCTAAACGCGATATCCCAGTTAGCATAGACAACAACAATGCCGAAATCGAGGAAATTCTTGCATTGATTGGTGTGAGGGAGATCATGGGGGTAGGGTAGAAAATTTCCATAATCAACAAGAAGTCAGCCGGGGGGCAGGAAAATGGGTTGTAGTTGCGGCACTTCGAAGGAATTATCTGCAAACGGGGAACAGTGTACTGTCATTATAATCGATCACGAAGAATATGAAGCTCGCTACGGTCGACAGAAGCCTGTGGTAATGTTCCCTATTCGGGGGCAAAGCGATGTTACCCTCACCCGCCATTTAGTTGACGAATATTTGAAAGAACGCCTCTCTCTATGGAAAGATCCCGCACGTGCCCGAATTCTATTAGCCCTGACTGAAGCAGTTACTAATGTTGTTAAGCACACACCCGGTGGGGCACTATCAGTCTATATTGATGCTGTCGGGCCGCGTTTCCATGTGATTGATCGCGGAAAGGGACTTCATCCTGATTGCCCAATGTGTAAATTCTTTCGCAAAGGTTTTTCCACAACTGCGTCCCTGGGTGCGGGATTTTTCGTGATGATGCAGTATTTTAGGGAAATTGTCCTGTGCACATCAAGTAGAGGGACTAAACTGGTGCTTTGTTCTGATTTAAAATCCGGGTAAACTCCGGGTGTTTACAGGTGAGGAGATGAGACTTTGCAAATTGTCTCCATAGATGAGTTGGAACCGGGTATGGTGCTGGGGAAAACCATTATTGGAAACCAGGGTCAGGTGTTGCTGAGACAAGGTGTCACACTAACTGCAGGATATATAGAATATTTAAAGAAATATCCTTTTGCCGCAGTCTATATCTCTACCGGACGGGACGTAGTTGCTGAGGACATTATAAGTGATGAAACTCGCCTGCAGGCCATAGCGGGAACGCGGGAGGTGCTTTCCCAAGTTAAAGGCGGGGCGGATCTTGAGATAAAAAAGGTAAACGAGGTTCTAATTAAAGTCATTGATGAGCTTCTTCTCCAAGATAATGTTATGATTAATTTGGTTGATCTGCGTTCCTTTGATGAAGAACTTTTCAGTCATTCGGTGAATGTGGCAATTCTATCTGTACTCCTTGGCATCGAATACGATTACCCCCGCAGTGACCTGCGGATGTTGGCCTTGGCAGCGCTTTTGCATGATATTGGGTACTTGTTCGTGCCAGAAGACCAAGCAAGGCAGCATGTGGAAGCAGGTGTGGAGTTTTTGGGCAAAAGTTCCGTTGAGCCAGCTGTGTTAAAGCCCGTATTACATCACCATGAACGTTGGGATGGGGCGGGTTATCCCGGAAGAGTTGAGCAGACTGAAATCAATGAGTTTGCAAGAATTATCCACGTGGCGAATGTATTTGATCGCCTTTCGGCAAATAATCGCTATCCCATGGAAGAAGTGATTGAATATTTAATGGGGAAAAGCGGTGAGATATTTGATCCTGAATGTATTAGGCGGTTTATTAAATGTGTTTCGTTTTATCCTGTCGGAACCCCGGTGGAGTTGAATACCGGTGAATCAGGGGTGGTTGTTGGTTCCAACAAGGGCTTCCCTACACGGCCCGTGGTGCGGATAGAACAAAACATGTACGGACACAAAGTGGAACCGGGGTATACCGTTGATCTCTTGCAAAAAATGACCTATTTCGTTAAGCGAAAGCTTGATGGCCCTTCGATTTAGGAGGATACCATGACAGTTCCCGTACCAGATCTTGCGATAGAACTCTATGAAAAATGTTTAATGTCCCAAGACCCTTACACAGTACTGGGCGAACATTTGGGGAAAGAGCTCGGCCTGTTTGCAATTAGTGTATGGTCGGCTCATCCTAATGTTAGAGACGCAGCTTCCCGAATAGTATTTTTTCAGCAAGAATCCAGAGAAAACCTGATTCAAAAGGATCAAGAATTAGCTGATCATGTGTTCAGCACCCGCGGATCTTTTAGTGGTTTTCACCGTGGTCTTTATTATCGGGCAGAGGCATTGTGGGGTACCCATTCCCACAATGCTGTTATCCTTTGGTCGGTTTTACCCTTTTCAAATACAGATATGGCCTTTCTGGAAAACTTATGTTCGCGGCTTACGGTGCTTTTTGATGTGATTGTTTTGAAGGACTCTCCCATGCCCAATCGTGTAGCACGGGAATTGGAAAGTACGCAATTCATTCAACGGCAGTTAATGCCGCCTTTAGACGTACTGGGAGGTAAAAATTTTCTGTCCTATCGCACACTACCTGCCCATGAATTAGGTGGAGATTACCTCGATATACTTACCTATCCAAACGATAGTGTTGGATTGACGGTGGCAGATGCCATGGGTAAGGGGGTGCCCGGAGCTTTTTTGATGTTGATGGCTCGCACAATATTTAGGCTGCTCGCCAAGGATATGAATCCTCCCCACCAGATTTTAACCGCTTTAAATAAACAGTTCACTAGGGAAATAGCCGATGTACAGGCTTTTGTGACTCAGTTTTATTGTGTCTACAGCCCTGTACATAAAGCCCTCATCTATGCCAACGCCGGCCACAATCCACCGGTCATCTATAGACGTTCTGCAGGAAAATCAGGGGTTTTGCCTGGGAACGGTATCGCCCTTGGCGGTCGCAGTGATGCCCAATACCAAAGCCACAGCGTCAAACTGGACAGCGGCGACATTCTGGTCATTTTCACTGACGGACTTTCAGACGCCAGAAACGAACATGAACAGGCATTTGGGGTGAGGGGTATTGCAAGGACTGTGATGAAATACAAAGAATACAGCGCTGACGGTATTTGTGATAGTCTCGTCAACGCTGTGATGAAGCACTGTCAAATGCAAACAGATGATATTAGTCTTATGGTCTTAAAGGCGGACTGAAAGCCTTTTTGGCCAGCACCCTATTTGGCCAGGCTCAGCATAAACATACCCAATTCATAACTGAAGCGGATGGCGGTTTCTTGCATGCCCCGAGGCAGCCCGTTGGTGAAGTTATGTATCTCATAGGTGAAATCGCCTTCATACCCTATTTCTGTTAAAGCCCTCATAATCGGTTCCCAAACGATGGTGCCGAAGTAGGGTGCTGTGTGATCATCTCTCTTGCCGTGGTTATCTGCCACATGGATGGCTTTGAGATGTTTGCCGACGGCTTTTAAAGCCTCCACTTGATTTACTCCGGCCATATGGGCGTGGCCAAAATCCCAGCATATCCCAAAGAGTGGATCGTCTAAAACGTCAATTAGCTCTAAAAGCTCTTCTGTGGAACTGGCATACCGGCGGGCATTTTCGCTTTCAATCATGTTTTCAATGGCTATGCCAACATTGTGCTTTGCAGCAAGCTCTCCATATTTTTTGAAGACCTCTACATTGATCTTTAAAGATTTGGCGTGTGAATACCAAATCCCGTCCTTTACGGAGCCGGGATGGATCACAAGCCAGTTTGCTCCCATTAACCCAGCTCCGATAATGGATCTTCTGATTAACTCTTCGTTCCACTGCTTTTCCTCTTCGGTTAATCCTTCCCAGTTATAGAAGTGAGCATGGGCCTGCGAAAACTCAATTCCGTAGGAATCACCATGTTCCTTCTGACGTTTCACCCAGTCTTCCCAATCAGGTTGAGTCATGGGCAAAGTCCCTCTAGAGTAGGTGGCAAAGTTCATATCCAGCACTCGGTAACCTGCATTATAGCAAACCGTGATACTGTCCTCGCAGGTAAGGACCACTTCTTTGCCCCAACAAACTTTTTCGTAAATGTTAGTTGAAGTAGATAGTCGCAATTTAACACCCTCCCGTATAATTCCAACTGATTCGATTATACCACAGCAATCAGGGCATTTTAAGTGTCCACTGCAGATGGCTTGCAGGTGAGGCATCGCATGTAAGGAATACAAGATATAAGAGATCTAAAATGCCGGCCTTGAAGGGAACGGGAATTTGTTCCCATGCAGGTTATGGCAGCGATGTAGGGGTATTATATAAAAATGAGCAAAAGCAATTTCTTTGAAAAAGTATATGAAATTGTAGAACAGATCCCTTCAGGAGAAGTCTATACTTACGGCCAAATTGCTATGATGCTTGGGAACCCTCGTGCAGCTAGGATTGTTGGTTATGCTATGAGCAGTGCCCCGCGGGAACGCAACCTCCCTTGCCACAGGGTGGTGTACCAAGATGGAAGACTGGCACCCGGGGGTATTTTCGGCGGCAAGGAGAATCAGCGCCGCTTGCTTGAAGAAGAGGGGATAACATTCTTAAACAACGGTCGGATCGATATGGATGAACATGGATGGTAAGCGATCTTAGTCATCCGGAGGTTTTACGGTGTTGATTGAGCAAATTATAGAGTTTTTAGAAACCGATACACTAAGTGCGGCTTTTTCGGCATTGGGGTTGGAATATCTGGCTCTTGGAAACGGTGAACACAGTATAATCAACCTGAGGAGCTATTTTGAATTTAAACCCTCTGACCCCATGATCAACATGCTCATAAATGAGACAGTAAACTTTTTGCAGACCGGCAGCCACAATATGGTTTTGGATCTTACGGCTTTCACGCCTTTTCAACGGGCTGTTTTTGATGCTGTTGGACAAATTCCTGCCGGGTCTATAAAAACTTACAAAGATCTGGCAGTGCGATTGGGAAAACCGGGAGGGGCGCGGGCTGTAGGCAGTGCCATATCAAAAAACCCTGTTGCTTACTTTATTCCCACCCACCGGGTATTGCCCCAGGCTGGTATAGGAGTATGTCGAAGCGGTGCAGGGTTTTTGAGAGAAAAATTGTTGATCCATGAAGGACATGACATTAAAAGCCTTAGGCAAAGGAGGTAGGGGTGGCAAAGGAGGTAGGGGTCATTCCCCTTTTCTTCAGAGTTCAGCCAATGCCCCTCTATTGTACTCCGTTAATACCAGGACGCGTGCCCCGGGCGGTTTGAATGTCATCTAAACGGGCTTTCATTTGGTCTGTAAGTTTGCTGTTTTCTTCCGCTACATTTGCCTTTTGCCCCAGATCATGGCTCAGATTATAGAGCTGGGACTGTGGTGCGTTGCCGAGTTCAATATTCACGTTTTTGTTGACAGCGGGACCCGCATATGGCGGGATATACACCCAATCGTCACGATGCAGCACTAATTTGCCTTTGGTGCCTTCTGTAACCAGTTCTTTGCGGCCAATATTGTTAGTGCCCAAAAGCGCAGCAGATAAGTCAAGGCTATCCAGTGCGGCATCCTTAGTGAGCTCCTGCCCAAGCAGTGAGGCAAAGGATGCGAAAAAATCTATATGACAAACTACAGCATCACTTATACCTGGTTTAACTGTTCCAGGCCAGCTGATGATAAACGGCACTTTAGTTCCACCGTCATACATACTGTACTTGCCTCCCCGCAGGTTGCCGGCAGGCCGGTGATCACCCACAAGTTCTACCGCCTGATCTTGGTAACCATCATCAAGTACAGGACCATTATCACTGGAAAAGATGACAATGGTGTTTTCCATTAGATTTTGTTCTTCGAGAGAGTCAAGCAGCTGCCCTACGCACCAGTCCATTTCCATGATTACATCACCTCTGGGACCCAGTCCACTTTTTCCTGCAAATTGCGGATTGGGTAATCTGGGAACATGAGGCTGATGAAGAGCGTAATACAAGAAAAATGGTTCATGGGCATGCTCCTTGATAAAAGAAACGGCTTTACCAAGAAAAACCTCACCCATAGTTTCGTCATTCCACAATGCTTGGGTGCCCCCCCGCATGTAACCAATGCGGCTGACACCGTTGATAATGCTCATATCGTGCCCATGGCTGTATCCCATACGCAAAAGCTCAGGGTTGGTTTTGCCTGTAGGGATACCGGGGAAAGGCTTGTCCTGATCATAAGTTACTTCAATCGGATCATTTGGGTCAAGTCCATCCACTTTGCGGTTTTCAACATAAACGCAAGGCACCCGATCATTGGTTGCTGCCATAATGTAAGAATAATCAAACCCGACATCTAAAGGACAGGGATTGATCTCGCTATTCCAATCAAGTGAGCCTCTGCCCAATCCTAAATGCCATTTGCCCACCACACCGGTGCAATAGCCGGCTTCCTGGAACATATTGGCTAAAGTGGGTGAGCCCGGTTCGATGATCATTGGGGCATCACCCGGCAAAATGGCAGCCTCGCTGTTTCGCCACGGGTAAATGCCGGTAAGCAAGCTGTAGCGAGATGGCGTGCATGTGGCTGCCGCGGCGTACCCTTCGGTGAAACGGAGCCCACCTTGGGCCAAGCGATCGACATTGGGGGTGGGAATGCTCGCAGCACCATAGCACCCCAGATCACCGTACCCCAGATCATCAGCATACATGATTATCACATTAGGGCGTTGTTTTATTGTCATACCTCAGCACCTCACAAATTAGTTGATGGAGCATCATTCACTTATTACAGCGGGGGCGGCATGATACCTTTAATTTGCGGCAGTTGGTCAAGGTGCTTTCCCAGAGGCGTCGAACATATAACCAATATGTAGAGGTGGAGGCAGGACGATGAGCTTAAAATTGAGACTTCCCAGGCGAGATTTTTCATTGGGAGTAGAGCCCGAGCACCGCATTAATTTCATTTGGCTTTGGATAGCACTGTTCATGGTTTTTGTTGCCCAGGGTCTCACACTACCGCTTTTTCCTGTGCGGATTGTGGAAAAAGGCATCTCTTTGCAGCAATACGGTGTTCTTAAGTCCGTAGCGTCTTTGGCTGTTATCCTTACTCAAATATGGCTCGGGCGGTTTTCCGGACGCCCGCGTGATAGAAAATTCATCATCATCGCAAGTCTTTTGATCATGGCACCGGCAGTAATCATCTTCCCCAGAGCTGAGACCATGGTGCTTTTTGGTGTTCTTTTAGTCTTCCATGGAGCGGCTTTTAATGTTTTGCGCACCCTTACAACAACTTGGGTCAGTCTTTGGGCTCAGGAAGGCGAAATGGGTCGCATGCATGGGATATTTCGCATATCCGGTTCTCTTGGGTGGGTTTTTGTCACCGTTTTTTTGGGTTTTTTACTTGATCGCTACGCTTATGGGACAACTTATTGGTTAGCCGCAGCCGTTTTGGTAGGAACAGCTGTATTCATTGCATTAGGGCTCAAAGGATTTGACGACTATACCCGACAGGACACATATACTGCAACCGATGATATTGATCAAGCCCAACAGGCTGTGATAGAGCCGTTTGTCTGGCCGCTGGAGATTAAATTACTGCTTCTGGCATCCATGATCTTCACATTAGGTCAAACAATGGGGCTAAATCTTGATGTTATATTCTTCGTTCAAGAGCTGGGAGTCACCAACCAACAGTTCGGATGGTTGGCCTCCCTGCAGGCTTGGTTCGAGATGCCTTTAATGCTAGCTATGGGGATTGTATCTGACCGCTTCGATGTTGTAAAAATGCTTACATTGGGAGTATTTGTTGCCGGCTTCCGGTGGCTTTTGCTTTCCATCACAACCAAAGCAGTATGGGCTTACGGAGTCCAGCTCATACATGCAGTCGGTGTAACGGTGGCAGAGGTACTTATGGTAACTTTTATTGCTCGCATTGTTCCCGGTCAGTATTTGGCCCAAGTGCTTGGGTGGCGGGTTGCTACCGGTAATATGGCCGTTTTTATGGCACCGGCTTTGGCTGGTGTTATCGGAGATTATTTGGGCCTACGTGCTGTTTTTCGCGGCTCTGCACTTTTGGTCTTTCTGTCTGCTTGTATCATCTACGGTTTGTCCCGCAGAACAAAGGAAGTTCATCCACCGGTCGAAGATCTCTGCAGTTAGCTTGGCGTAAAATGTGTCGTAGAAAGCGAGGCTAGGGATGGAACATCTAACTGGAAGTATGCCTGAAGTGGGAGTTCCCAAGACCAAACAGGAGCTTCATATGATCGGCAACGCCCATCTAGATCCTGTTTGGCTCTGGCAGTGGCCTGAGGGACTCGGTGCCCTGAGGGCAACTTTCCGCTCAGCTTTGGATCGGTTGGAAGAGACAGAAGGGTTTATATTTACCTCCAGTCAAGCGGCTATGTATGAGTATACTGAAAGGTGTGATCCCAAGCTTTTTGCGGAAATAAAACTGCGGGTAGATGAAGGTCGCTGGGTTATCGCAGGCGGTTGGTGGGTACAGGCTGACTGCAATGTACCCGGCAGTGAAGGAATGGTGCGGCAGGCACTTTACGGCTTGCGATACTTTAAAGAAAAGTTTGGGATCAAGGTGCCCGTAGGATATAATGTTGACAGCTTCGGTCACAGCGCTTCTTTGCCCCAAATTTTAAAAGGAAGCGGTCAAGATTATTATGTATTTATGCGGCCCGGGCCCCATGAAAAACCGGAACTTCCCGGCAGGATCTTCCAGTGGGAGGGCCCCGACGGAAGCCGGGTACTGGCTTACCAGATTCCATATTCTTATCAAGCAGCGGGCTATGGCGATGAGTTAGTTAAGAAGATAAATGACTCTGTTAAGGAACTCGATCAAAGGCAGCCCCTTTTAATGTGTTTCTATGGTGTCGGCAATCATGGTGGAGGGCCTACCAAAGAAAACTTAAACAGTATTCAAACAGCTGCACGGGAAAGCGATATCGACATATTGTTCAGTGATCCCAATCGATTTTTCACCCAGTTGGAAAAGGAAAATATAGATTTCCCCGTTGTTAAAGACGATTTGCAGCACCATGCCAGCGGCTGTTATGCTGCTCATTCCCGAATAAAACAAAACAATCGCAAAGCGGAACATGGGTTGTGCCGCGCCGAAAAGATCTCCAGCGTGGCAAACAATCTTGTTGGCTATCCTTACCCCCAAAAGCAGCTCAATCGGGCTTGGAAGAGAGTTTTATTTAATCATTTCCATGATATTCTTCCCGGAACATCAATACGGGAGGCTTATGTTGATGCTAACCATATGCACGGCTTTGCCTTACATACAGCTGATGAAACAGCCAATTTAGCACTGCAGGCACTGGCCGCTGAGATTGATACATCTCACAAAGGCACTCCCATTATAGTTTGGAATCCCCATGCCCATCGGCAGCAAGCCGCCGTTAGGCTTGAATTGATGTGGGAACCCGGGGAAATGGCCCTAACTGATCACCGCGGCAATGAGATATCTTTACAAAACATAGAAATTTCATCGGTAATCTGGTCCGGATGGCGCCGAGGGTTGACTTTTGTTGCTGATGTGCCTGCTTTGGGCTATGCCGTGTATTGGCTGCACCCGCGCAAATCCACCGCAAAATCAGCACAAGGGGTAAAGGTTGGGGAAACTGTTTTAGAAAATGCACACCTCAAACTGGAGCTCGAAAGACGCACCGGATACATAAAACAGATGACGGCGAAACCCTCCTGCCGGGAGATTTTTAGTGGTCCGGCCGGTGTGCCAGTGGTGATGGACGATCCCAGCGACACATGGAGCCACGGAGTGTTTCATTTCCATGACGAAATTGGACGATTTACCGATGCACAATTAGAAGTTGTGGAGACAGGGCCTGTAAGAGGCATAATCAGGGCTACAAGCCATTTTGAACGGTCGAGGATTGTGCAGGAATTTACGCTGTACGTTGATCTGCCTTATGTTGACGTTAAGACTATAGTGGATTGGCGGGAAAAACAGAAGGCTTTAAAGCTTGAGTTTCCCGTTAATGTCAGACAACCCAAGGCTACATATGAAATTCAATTTGGAGCCATAACTCGCCCGACAGATGGTAAAGAAGAACCAAGCTTAAATTGGTTTGATGTGAGCGGTCAGATACCGGGGGAAAGCGGCCAACAAGGTTTAGCGATTTTAAATGACGCGAAATACAGTAGTGATGTGGCAGACAGTGTGATGCGTCTTACAGTTTTACGCAGTCCTGTATATGCCCACCATTTGCCCAGGGAGGTCGAGCCGAAGGGGTTTTACCATTATACCGATCAAGGGGTTCAAGAATTTACTTACAGGTTGGTTCCTCACAAAGGTGAGTGGCAGACGGCGAATGCCCCTAGATTGGCTTTGGAACTGAATGCTCCTATGTTGGTTTTGGAGGAACACAATCACCCCGGCAGACTGCCGACATGTTACACAGGTTTGGATGTATCTTCCGAAAATATTGTCGTATCAGCTGTTAAAGAGTCCGAAGATGAAGATGGGTTCATCGTGCGGGCCTATGAAGCAAATGGACATAGTACCAGATGCACTTTCTCATGGGATCAAGGGGCTTATACATGGGACAGTTCCTTTGAACCTTTTGAGATCAAGTCTTTCCTTGTCAACAGCTCTTTAGGTGAGGGGCCGATCGAGGTGGATCTAATAGAACGCATGACTTCAAAAGGCCGGAGGGATGGAAATGACTGACCAATTGACACCAAGGGAACGATGGCTGAAGGTATTGAAACGGGAAAAAGTTGATCACATGCCCATGGATTATTGGGCTACACCGGAAGCAACCCATAATTTGATGAGTTACTTAGGCTGCTCAACGGAAGAGGAAATGTACAAACGGCTTAATATCGATAAGGTCATGGGAGTCGGGCCCCGCTATGTAGGTCCTCCTCTAGCCAAAGACGAAGATGCCTTTGGTGTTAGGTACAGGGATATAGATTACGGCAGTGGAATCTACAGCGAATGTGTATATAATCCCTTGGCCAAATATCAAAGTGTTCGGGAAATCGAGTCAGAATATCGCTGGCCGAGTCCTGATTGGTATGATTATGCCCACATAAAAAAACAAGTTGAAGCCTGGGATGATCATTGGCCTATTCGGGGAGGCGGCTCTGAGCCATTTTTGACATATTGCCACTTACGGGGTCAACAGCAGGCCTTAATGGATCTCATTTTGTATCCTGAAATTGTAAATTACTGCCTGGATAAGCTTTTTGAGCTTTGCTACATCAATACTTTGCGCATATATGAAGAAATTCCCAACAAAGTGATGTTGACCTATGTGGCAGAAGATATGGGTACACAGGAGAATCTTTTGTTTTCACCCGCTCAAATCCACGAGTTTCTTTTGCCCCGTATGAAGCGGATCATAGATTTGGCCCATGAGGCGGGAGCGTATGTTTTCCATCACAATGACGGCGCTATAAGAGAAATCATACCGGATATGATCGAGCTTGGGATCGACATCCTCAACCCCATCCAATGGCGCTGCCGCGGTATGGATCGGGAAGGTCTGAAAAAGGATTTTGGTCAATCCTTGATTTTTCACGGGGGCATGGACAATCAAACTACTTTAGCTTTTGGCAGTGTGGATGATGTTCGCCAAGAAGTGCAGGAAAATATCCGTATTTTGGGGGCTGGCGGCGGCTATATTCTGGCACCCTGCCACAATATCCAGGCAGTAAGCCCACCGGAAAATATTGTGGCCATGTATGAGGCAGGTTATGAGTTTGGACAGACCTAACAGGCCAAACAGGAACTATAAGCCAAATGTTACGGGTGGAACTGCTGTATTACAAAAGGGCATGGCCGTGACCGTGCCCTTTTCAATAACGTTCATTACAATTTAAGCACCATCAGAAGTTCTTCCCCTTGCTCTTTAAAGACTTCAAACCCCAGAGTTCTATACAGTTTAACAGCTCGATTTGCTTTCTGTACAGATAATGAAACCCTGTGATAACCATTTTCTTTGAGCAAACCTATCATTGAATACATAAGCTGGGTTCCTATTCCAAGACCGCGGTAATTTTTGTTAACCGAGATGGCAAATTCAGGTGTCTTGTCGTCAACATACCCATAACCTTGGACTTCGCCACTAATAATTCGGGTCCAAACCGCACCCACTATACTGCCGCGGAGCACTGCCACCAAGCAGTTGTCATGGGGTCTGCCGAAATCCTGGATGTAGGCAGACATTTCCGGTTCGTTTACCACACTGCGGGGCAGGGGTTTTGCGGGATCTTGGAAAACAGCCTCATAAAGGAAGTCTTCCAATAAATGATATTCATCCGAGTTGAGTTTCCTTATGATCAGTTTTTCCATTTAAACTCACCCAATTCCCGGGTATTTAGTAGGGCGTTTTTGGGCAGACCGGCTTTTCTGGCTGCGTTGATACCATATTGAGTATGTGCAAAGCCGGCCAGACGATGTGCATCAGGATTTACTACCAGCATTACACCTTTTTCATAGGCTTTGCGAGCCCAGCGCCAGTCCAAATCCAGTCGGCGGGGGCTGGCATTAATCTCTATGGCGACCTGGTACTTGTGACAGGCCTCGATTACTTTATCAAGATCAATGGGGTAGGGCCGACGGGCCAAAAGCAGTCTACCTGTTGGATGCCCAAGCATAGTCACGTGCGGGTTTGATAGGGCCTTGATCACTCTATTGGTCATGTCTTTTTCCGACATTCTAAAATTGCTGTGGACAGATGCTATCACATAATCGAGTTTTTTCAATAGGTTGTCATCACAATCCAAACTGCCGTCAGACAGGATATCTACCTCCAAGCCCTTCAACAAAGTTATATCCGGGTTTTCAGCATTAATCTGCCCGATCTCCGCCATTTGTCTAAGCAGATCATCTCGCTTTAAACCGTTGGCATAAAAGGCAGATTGACTGTGGTCGGCAATTCCCACATAGCTGTAGCCCAGTGTGCGACCGTGTTGCGAAATTTCCTCCAAAGTCGCAATCCCATCGCTGTATGTTGTGTGGACATGAAACACACCTTTAAAATCCGCATGGGTGACCAGCTGTGGAAAGGAAACTTTTCTGCCTTCATCGGAGGGCACTTCAAACAGCCCTTCCCTTAATTCCGGCAGAATGAAGTCCAATCCCAGCTCATTGTATACATCTGCCTCTTCCGGCTTTTCAGGGAGGTATGGTTGGTTTGTTGAGGCAGATTTTGTTTTTGCCAAAGAGAGTAAATAATCTAAGTGCAGTTTGTTACCTGTCGTTAGTATCAAATCTGTGCCCCATCGTGCCGCATCAGAAAAATGCAGGATCACGGGGATGCCGCCCCGTGTTTGTCCGGTTATGGTGTTTTTCTCTTCCTTTGGTTCAAGCAGGAATATATTAGGTTCTGACAATATTTGTTTAGGGGAGATGCCTGCTGCTAAAATCTCTATCTGACCGACAATCTCTACAGCGCGACGCAGTGCACCAGTGAGTTCGCATCTAAAAGGCCTCAACAGGCGGATCTCCGCCAGCAATTCCTGGGCAGCCGCGTATGCTGTTGGATACAAAAAGGAGCCTTTATAGCTGTTGAGTTCACTGATTCCTTTCAATATATTTGCTTGACTTTTCTCACCAAATCCAGGTAGGGTCAAAAGCCGATTTTCTTCACAGGCATATTCCAGCTCACCAAGGTTTGTAATGTCCAATTCTTCATGAAGTCGCCGGATTCGCTTTGCACCCAGGCCGGGAATTTTAAATAATTCCAGCAGGCCAATAGGGACTCTTTGCTGCAGTGTTTCATAAATATCGGCTGTACCGGTTTTGACAATACTTAAGATCACTTCCTCGATCCCGGCACCGATACCAGGGATCTCTCTCAGTCCGTCAGCAGCCACTACAGCATCAAATTCAGCGTTTGACATCTGTAAAGCCCTTATAGCATTGCGAAAAGCCCGGATCTTAAAGAAATTTTCTCCGGCTAACTCCATCAGATAACTAGCTTTTTCTAAAACATCAATAACCAACTCTTTCATAACCCTTCTCCTCTCCTGGAATTAGTTCTGTGGTTGCCGCCTGAAACCTGCGGCTTTGCGTCTTTAGAACTATTGGATATAATTTAATTTGGAGGAGATAGCTTGATTTATGAAAATCCCAATCACAGACGTGTTAAGGGCAGCCGATTGCTTTTGATTACATGTGGATACTGTAAAAAAGAAATTGCCCACTACCAAAAGGTTGGAAAAGGTAACCTGCTGAGAATGTATGTCCCCAGGATTGTGCGGAGTGCCGTGGATCTATCTAAAAAGCCCGGAGCCTTATCTTGCCCTAAATGTAAGAAACAATTGGCAACTAGGGTCACCTTAAGAAGAAAAGGCAAAGATGCCTATGTTATGAAGCGAAGTGCTTTTAATTCCGCTGAACTTTAGGTATTTCTGACAGGTCTATGCTTGTTTGCCAAGAACATATAACGAAAAGCTGATCCGAAAAACGAATCTTAGGCGGGTGGACAAAGTGGATCGAGAAAGGGCGGCAGCTGCAGTTATATGGAATGGTATGATTATAATGACTCATAAAACGAGCAGCATATGGACCTTACCCGGCGGTGGGATTGAAAGCGGTGAAACTCGGGAAGAGGCCGCGGTTCGGGAAACTAAAGAAGAAGCCGGTATTGATGTTGAAGTGGTCAGGCTGCTGTTTCGAAGGCCGTATTCCGCCGGAACGGAATACTGCTTTCTTGCTGTACCTGTAAATAATAGCCGCTTGAAGATATCGGATGGATGGGCTGTAGATGATGCCGGTGTACCTAGGGAAGTAATGTGGAAGGACATAAAAGAAGTGTCAAATGATCTGCAGGTTGCCGCGGTCTTAGAGGTGCTGTCAGCAGCGGAATATAGGGAATTTGGCATAGAGGATCTGCTTGTTTGATACAGCAAAAACTACTGCCGGGGGGTATAAGACATATGTGTGAGAAACAGCGACCTTGTGGCTTTTATCCGTTTTGGTTTTGGAATGGGTGTTTAGAGGAAAATGAGATTCGCTGGCAGATTAAGGCCATGCATAAGCAGGGAATCAAAGGCTTTTTTATTCATCCAAGGCAAGGTTTAAGACAGCCTTATTTATCTGCTGAATTTTTTAAGGCTGTGGATACGGCTGTAAAGTGTGCAGAGCAGTACGGGATGGAGGTGCATCTTTATGATGAATACCCATATCCCAGTGGGGTAGGAGGAGGAGAAGTTATCTTAGGCAATCCCCAGTACCAGGGGACAGCACTTGTGCAAAAGATCTATGATGTGAACGGAGGCGGTATCCGTCTGGCTTTTCCCCAGGGGAAAATCTTATCAGTTATGGCATACCCTCTGAGGGATTTTGGTATAGACTGGGACAAGCCTTTGGATCTTCGGGAACACACAGGCATGGTGCTTACCGAAGACTCCTACATAGAAACCGGTCTGACAAGCTATAACCAGAAGCGCTATTTTGCATCAAATCCGACACCCATTTTGGAAACTGTTTTGCCCCAGGGCCAATATCGAATTTTCGTCAGTGTGCAGCAGCAGATCAAAAAGTTTAAATACTGGGATGGCTATGTTGATGTGCTCAACCCTGATGCAGTTCGAGAGTTTATGGAGGTGACTCACGAGCGCTATAAAAAGCGGTACGGTCGAAAATTTGGCAATACGATTGTTTCTATTTTTGTCGATGAAATCGCGCCAAGCTGGTCCCATGTAATACCCCGGGAGTTTGAAGCAGAATACGGATATGATTTGTGCCCGCTTTTACCCGCTTTACAAGATGAGACTCACCCCCGGCATGTGGAAGTAAGTTGGAATTTATATAACCTTAAGTACAAACTGTTTTGCAAGGCCTTTGAAGAACCGATTTCCATGTGGTGTCAAGATAACAATCTTCTCTACTCCGGTGAAAAGCCCGGTCAGCGGTTTTCTCAACTTGAATACATGGATATTCCCGGCTGTGATCCAGGTCATATAAAAGCCGGCGGTGGTATGGATTTAATCGGAGCCGAACTGCGCAAAAATGCTAAAGCCGCTGCATCAGCCGCCCATTTTTTCGGTAAAGTAGGGTCATTATGTGAGTGCTACCACAGCCTCGGCTGGAGTGCCACACTCCAAGACGCAAAGCTGATTGCGGAGGGGCTGATGCTGCTTGGTGTCAATTATATAGTGCCCCACGGTTTCTTTTACACAACCCATGGGCTTGCAAAACATGACGCGCCCCCTTCATTCTTTTACCAAATGCCGTATTGGCCGCTGTTTGGAGAACTTTCCGCCAGGATTGAGGAACTAAACACCGTTTTCCAGGACACCTATATTGATGCAGATGTGCTTGTAATCGATGCCAATGCGGGTATGCCGACTCAAATGCAAAAACAAGTGTATGAAAACATCTTGGCTGTTTGCATGGAACACCACTTGGATTTCCATATCGCGGATGAAAGTGTGTTAGAACGGGCAAACATTGAAGCAGGTGCAGTTCATTACCGCGGTGTAAGTGCCGGGACAATAATCGTGCCTCCCATGCAAAAAATCGGTGCCCGATTGGAGAGGTGTTTGGCGGCTTTTCGCAAAGCCGGAGGGGTTGTCATTGACGGTTTTAGCGAAGATAGCAAAGCGACTTGCCGAAAGCGCATTACATCTAGGGTATCTCCCTATCTCAGTATTCAGACCGATGGCAAAGAAGTATCGGGCATTTGGTCGGTGAAACGGGTTAAAAATGGTAAACCAGTTTGGTTTTTGCTCAATACCACCTCTGATGTCCATGAGGTTGTGTTGAATGCACCGATGAAACTTCGAGAAGTACCGCTTCAGGCCTCTTGCCCACCCATGCTCCGATATGAAAACGACACATACGCCCGCACCATTCATCCGTTTGAATCACTGGTTTTAGAAGGCACCGCAGAGGAAAACACAGGTGAATCTCCACCTAGGGGCTGTTTGGACCTGGAGGTAAAAGGGGATTGTGAAATTGGTTTGCTCAATAAAAATCTCTTGCGGTTGTATAATTGGCAAATGACTGTTTTGGACCGCAGCGGCACACCTTTGCATACAGCTGATGTACCGGCGGTGCCTTTAAGCAACCAATTGGAATACGGACGATTCCCCTTTATTCCTGAATACAAAACATATTTTGGGCATGCTCCAGAGCTGGGTTGGCCCAGTCTTCAACTGTGTTATGAATACACTTTTCTAAATAGCTACAGCGGTGAAGTAGAGCTTATTATGGAACCCAACACCATCGGAGGAGACTGGAGTATTCAAATCAACGGCGGCGAGCCCATAAAAGAGGATTTATTTGCGGAAAGTGAGGCTCACACCCGCGGCAGTTTGGGTGTGGACATTACTAGATATCTAGTGCAGGGCCAAAATGTTATCCGAATAGAAATCGCTGCCACAGCCCACAGTGATGGTCTAAACAACCCCCTGTATTTGGCCGGGGATTTCGGGGTAAAACTCGACCCCCTCACTTTAGTAGAACGCAAACAGTCGGGGAAGTTCGAGGATTATGAAGACAACCTTTTGCCCTACTATGCCGGAGTTATAGAATATAAGACAGGGTGGGAGCTGACAGCACTGCCGCAAGAGCGTGAAACAGTTATTACCTTGGGTTTGGAAAGGGAGTTTCGCCAAGCAGCGGAAATCTCTATTAATGGCGGCCAATTTCGTCCCGTGCTTTGGGAACCCCGGAAAATCATCTTGAAGACAGAAACACTGCGCCTTGGTTACAACGACATTTGTGTAAGGGTATACACCAACTTGAGCCGCTCTTTTGAAGGCCAGTGGTTTGACTACAGTAAGCATGTCACCAAAACCATCGGAAACGGCATCTAACAGTAGAAAGGAGCTGCTACATGCGCTGGGGTGTGTGCACTACAGTTGACAATCTGGGTCTACTTGAGGAATTGGGCTATGATTTCATAGAGCTTACAATGGTAAGCCTTGCCGGCGACAGACAGTACGATGCCGTTAGGAAAGCGGTGTCCGCATCGAATCTTCAAGTGGAGGCTTTTAATGTATTGCTTCCCGGTGAGATGAAGATTGTGGGACCGGAAGTAGATTATGAGCAGATACACATCTACTTAGATACAGTTTTTCCCAGAGCAGCGGCATTGGGCGGAAAGGTGATTGTGTTGGGCAGCGGTCGTTCCCGCAGTGTTCCCCCGGGTTTCCCCCGGGCAGAAGCCTTACGGCAGGTAACTGATTTCGGGAAATTGGTCGGCCAAAAAGCCGAACACCATGATCTTGTTGTTGGTATAGAGCCATTGAGACAGGCTGAATGCAATTTGCTGAATTACGTTTCTGATGCATTTAGATTGGCCGAGCAGGTCGCCAGCAAAGCTGTGGGTATTACTGCCGATTTATATCACATGGTTGAGGGTAACGAACCCCTGCAAAATGTTGCTGTTTATAAGGATAAGATCTATCACGTGCACCTTGCTGACACCGGGCGTATGTGGCCCGGCAGCGGTATGTATGACTATTTATCATTTTTTCGAAACATCAAGAAAACAGACTGCATTGCCCGCATGTCCGTGGAGTGTAAGTGGGACAACTTCCCGGAAGAAGCGGCAAGATCCTTAGATTTCTTAAAGAGAACCTGGGAAACGGCCTAGTCATCTGTCGGACTTTCATAAAAACAGTACGTGTTGCCGGTTTCTTGTTTGGCCCTGTACATGGCTGAATCTGCCCGTTTTAGTAAAACACCTGCATCATTTCCGTCCTGCGGGTAGATGCTGATTCCCACACTGGTGTCAATCACAATGTCTGCTCCTGCGATAGTTATGGGACGTTCCATGGAATCAAAAAATCGCCGGATGAAATCAACAACGGTCTGATGGGCTGCTTTTTCTAATAGGACAGTAAACTCGTCTCCGCCAAGCCTGATCACACAGCATGCTTCACTAGAGTGCGCGGTTAAACGTTCAGCAACCTCAACTAACACCGCGTCACCGGCTGCATGCCCATGTAAGTCGTTGACTGTTTTAAACCGGTCGAGATCTATAAACAAAAGCGCAAAGGATGAATTGGCGTTGCGAGCCCTTTCAATGGCTGTCCTCAGTCTTTCCGGCAGGACAGTTCGGTTAAACAGGCCGGTTAAAGCATCCCTTTGCACAGAGTGCTCAAGCCTTGCCGCATAAGCATCAATTGCTTCTATGTGTAAGTTGATGGCAGTGGCCATCTCTTGATAATTTTTCAGTAAGACATCCTGCTCCACAATGCGGGCTTTGGGCCAAAGTATTTCTTGGTCTTGATGCAGTTTTTCCGGCAAACCCTGGGTAAGGGCGGCCAAAATGCGAATAGGTTTGCCCAGCCAATAAGAGCCAAGTAAGGCAGCTACGGCGGCGGCAAATAAAAGGAGCAGTAGACCCATTAGACTGGAGTTGTAATAGTCATAGAGCGCTTCGACATGGGGTGTTATGGAATGCTCGATGATGATGCGCCATGGAGCATGTAAGGATAAGTTTTCAAAGGTGATCTCTTTATCCAAAATATAGCGTGAATGCCGCCAGCGCTCTAAAAAAGGTCCTCGACGAAAGAGTATGAAATGCTCCACGGAGTCCTCTATTTGATGGTGAAAGTCCCGGGACTTCGTTTCCCAAAACCCGGTCCCCGGCTGAATCAGCGGGTTGGTGCTGGCAATTACCCCATGGTGTTCATCGACTAGGGTAATCATTTCACCACTGCAGGCAAGGGGCATTAGAACAGACGGTGCAAAGGCCGGATCAATCAACCCTGCCGCATATGTTGGTGATCGAGCACCTTCTGTGGCGATATTCAATGGATAAGCAAATAAGATCAAAGGCACGGCGGCCTCTTCAGTGGGTTTTAGAGCTGATACTACGGATAGCACCGGTTTTTTAGTCTGCAAAAGGTTTTGATAATAATCTCCATCAGCGAGGCTTAGGCCAATATCGGAATGGTCCTGTTCATCCAAAGAAGGGCTGGAAGCCAGGCTTCGTCCCTTACTATCAGCTGCAAAAATCTGTACCAGCAGCGGATTGCTCTTACGTATTATGTCTAAATGATTTTGGATAAGGGCAGGTTCTTCAATAATTGTCTCTATGATACTGCTGAGGGATCCTATTGTTTTACTTTGCCGCAAAAGCTCATGCTCAACCGCAGAAGAAACTCGCGCGTGGGTAATCTGTATTTGCTTCAGCACACTTGATTCTGTGTGATGGAATTCCTGCCATCCCCCCAGTGAGATGAGGGACAGTGCACTTAAGCAGATAAAAGCGATAAATAACGTAGACAGCATTCTCTGCAAAGATGGAAGGTTTCCTGAAGATTCGGCACCGCAATAGCCGGCAATTACGGTAAGTGCCTCAGCGGCAAAGGCATTGACCAAACCGTTCACAGACAGTTTTAGCAGCAGGAATATAAAAGCCTGAACATGAAGCTGAATTTTCCCGGATGTGTAGACTATGACTGCCAAAGTCGCGACTGCAGCCCAATAGAAGAAATCTAAGATAACGATATTCCGCCTCGTGCGATGCCAAGACAGATGTATCCAAAAACTTTCTGCAAGATGCACCAAGGCACCTATAAAATTACAGCCCCCAAACCATGCCCCCGCGGAACTCGCCAGGGGGCCCAACGCACCCAAAGAGGCACTATAATGTCGGATCAAAAGCAAAACAGCGATACTTCCCCAGAACCAATCAAATCCAAAGAATATCTTGATAGGGAAAAGATTGCCTAAAACCGCAAGGGTAAGCAGAAGCAAAGGCATCCCTTTGGCCGCGTAATTTCTCACTTGGAAGCTCACTCTCCAACCGGTGGATTGAGTTGAGATTGCATTAACAACTTATACCATTAACTGGGTAATTGCAACTACAAGTGGGTGAAGAAACTGATCCGGGAGGAGGATTTTGGTGTTTGTCGAAAGAGTGAATGAATGGTTTGAATTATATACAAAATGGGAGGATGACTCGAATGGTAGGAAAAATACCTGTAGCCCTGCAAATGTTTTCTGTCCGTCATGAGCTGGGACAGGATTTCAAGGGGACCCTCAAAGCTGTTAAAGACGCGGGGTATACCGGGGTGGAGTTTTTTGGAATGCCCATGCACCCGGCCGGGGAAATAAGGACCATGCTGGAAGAGCTCGATCTTGCTTGTGCCGGCTGGCATGTGCCTTTTGAACTGGTTCAGGCAGACAAGTTGGATGAAACAATCGCTTTTCATAAAGAATTGGGCAATGAATACCTCATCATACCGGGTATACCCGAAGAGTTCCGGAAAACACGGGCAGACTGGCTCAAACTCGCCCAATTTTTCAATGAGCTCAGCGACAAGCTGGCAGAGCACGGAATGCTGACGGGATATCACAATCATGCTGTTGAATTCCAAGAGCTCGATGGTGAGCTCCCTTGGGATACATTTTTCCAAAACACAAAAAAACCGGTCATCATGCAGCTTGATTTGGGGAACGCCATGGTGGGGGGCGTCGAGGTCTTGCCCATACTGGAAAAGTATCGTGGTAGAGCCACAACCATCCACCTAAAACCCTATTCTTTTGCTGCGGGGAAAGATGATCCGAGAGCAGGTTATCGCCCAGTTATAGGTGAAGATGATGTTCCTTGGCATGAAGTGTTCGAAATTTGTGAAGCCGATGGGACCGAATGGTATATTGTAGAGTATGAAAGTGATGCTTACCCTCCATTAGAGGCTGTGAGGAAGTGCCTTTGGGCGATCAAACAACTTCAGGCTGCTCGCTGAAGGTAGGGCTCATAGAAAGTATGAATGCCACCGGTTTAAATACCCGGCGGCATTTTTTTATGCTGATTAAGGGTGACCTAAAAGGCTACTTCCACCATTTGATGCCCCGAAAGTTTCGGCACTACAAAATTCAGCCTGCCATTTTCACGCCGAAAGGGCAGGGTTTTAAGTTCAGGTACTAAAGTGATGGTTTTGACAGGGCGGTCAATATTGAGCGATACCGATAACTCATGTAAGGGAATCACATCCTCGATGATATCAATTTCCCGGCTCCGCCTTTCTGGTATATAGTGAAGTAAGTGCACCACCAAACGCTGTTTGTTGGTTTGTTCATTCACAGTTGCTAACACTGTGGAAGGCCCGTCGTGCTGTAAAATTGGCTCGCCCAACAACAGCTTAACGGCGTCCAGCATCAGTGCCTTACACCAATATGGTGCATTTTGATTGTATATAGTAAAGATCGGATGAGCAAAGTAGATAGTATTTCTCCATTTTACTACAGCCGGTTGTGTTACTCGGCCTGAGGACGGTGTTTGTCTGTGTGAGCAAAAATGTCTCCAAGTCCTGTCAAAATAGCTTGCCACCACCTGCGCCAGGACTTGGGCGCCGGGTTTTGCGTTAATCTCCACTGCTTTTATATACATGGCATGCTCTGTTGGGGGCAGCCCTTTGCCTATGCTTTTCGTTGGCAAAATGTAATCTACGTACTTAAAATTTCCCCCAACATCTCTGCCGCCGACAGGAAGACCGTCTGCTGCCAGAATCGGCTTTTCTGCAAGCTCAATGCCGAGGTTCGCCACAAAGGCTGTACCGGCGGGATCTAGGCCAGAGCGTCCTGTTGCTATGAGCTTACCTCCTTTAGCGACATAGTCATCCAACCGCAATGCAAACTCAGAATCAACGGTGATGCCGTCCGGCAGAATCAAGAGTGGGTATTTGCTGAAGTCACTTGCTGTATCTAGAACTTCAAATTGATATGCTGCTTCTTGCAGCATCTGTACTGCCCCTGCAGTTGCTTCCGGCACCCTCTCATCGGTAAATTCTTCGGTGGTGAAGAGCCCAATCTCTGAAACCGCTTGTGCACTGCGGCACCAAGGTTCCTTTTGCTCCACTTGTTTGTATACGGAACCAATCAATTGATATACATACGGATCAATTTCCCCACTGGGGTGCAGCTGGTCACCGATCTCACATTTTGAATTGAGGGCAAGCATGCGAAAACATTCAAATTCCAAAGCAGCTTTTCGTTTGAAGGAATGAAAATCACCCCAACTGGTGTGAAACTTACCAGTATGGGATACACAGTCTATGCCGAGATTGCGGGCGTAGCGTACTGTCAGCGGGAAATGCATATAACCCCATCCACCGCTGGGCAATGACTCCAACTCAAAATGGGAGTAAGCTGTCTGTGATTCCCGCACAGAAGGCCCGATGTGGCCGGCATTATAAAAGATGGTGGCATCGGGATTATGTGTCCTCACCAAATTGGACAACTCCAATTTAAAACCATCAAGTATTTTTTTGTTGTAGTGCAAGCGATCTTGACGATTAGTTGGTTCCAAGCCTTCTGCTATCATACCCCTGCGGCAGTACCAACAAGAACAGTCCTGCGGCCGCACAATATCAAAGAAAAACCCATCTACAGGCAGTGTCTCCAGCATTTCTTGGACATGATTTTTGAGAAAATCCCGATAGGGGGTGTTTATACAAATCTCTTGGTAAAATCCGGCCTCATAAGGTTTGGTGCCGACCAGTTCTCCCTCAGGCCCTACTACCCGCCATTCAGGATGTCTTACGGCGGTATAATGATCCCACTGTACAGTTGTATAAATAGGTGCCCGAATTCCCAGTCGATGACAGGCTTCGACTTGTTCTTTTAGCAAATTGACCCTGTGTAAGTGTGGGTGGATCCTTTTCGGAAATGCTGCTGAGTCATAATACATCCAGCCGTGATGACAGCGGGCAAAGCAGGTGATCGAGTCCACCCGCGCTTTATGTAAAGTACTAGCAAAGTTTTGAGGATCAAATTTTTCTCCCACCCTTGGAATGTGTTCACTAGTATGGAAGTCCAGATGTATTTGTCGAAAACGGGCTTCGGCTGCCACATAAACCACTCCTTTCAAATAAGGGTGCTGCCCTAAAAGCAAGCACATGCCGGTAATTGGTAGGGAAACTGCACCTGGAACCAGAATAACTGTATCATTGTTGAATTGTTGCAAAAGAAAGAGATGTCCAACATTTGGTTTCGTAAAGGGAATTCAGTAACCACAGGTGATGTTCCTGCATTCTGTATATATCTAACAGTCAAGTTGGTTTGCTCACTGAAAAGAGGAGGCTGCACAGTGGCTCGAAAGATGGAATTAGGTGTTGTAGTGAAGTGGGAAGATGAGGGCGAACATGTTATCAGGCGCGTTAACAAATTGGGATTTCGCCATTGCCAAATTTCGGTCTACGATCCGGCATATTACACCGAGGCCGCCGCCGCCTCGCTCAAAAAAGACTGCAGAACATACGGGGTGAATGTAGACGGGCTTTGGGCTGGTTGGCCCGGTCGAGTTGTGTGGGACTTTGCGGAAGGGCCTGAGACGATTGGTTTAGTGCCCCGCAATTTGCGGCAAGAAAGAGCACAGGTGCTTAAGGCAGGGTCCGATTTTGCTAAGAAACTAGGTATCAAGCGCATTATCACCCATTTGGGGTTTGTGCCGGAGAATATGAAAGATCCTTTGTACAAAGAACTGATCCCGGTCCTGCAAGATATTGCCGACCATTGCCGGGCAAACGGCCAGGATTTTCTATTTGAAACAGGGCAGGAAACACCGGTTACCCTCCTGAGAACGATTGAAGATATTGGCCTTCCCAATGTAGGCATTAATCTCGATCCGGCTAATCTCATCCTTTACGGTAAGGGCAACCCCGTTGATGCATTAGATGTATTTGGCAAGTACATCAAAGGAGTGCATATTAAAGACGGCAGTTACCCCACCGATGGACGTGAATTGGGCCAGGAAAAGCCAGTAGGGAAGGGCAGTGTCGATTTTCCTGTACTGCTCGGTAAATTAAGACAGCTTGGTTACAGTGGTGTGTTATGTATTGAGTGCGAATTGGCTGATCGGGTCTGGGAAAGTGAAGTCCAACTAGCCAAAGAGGCCCTTTATCAATGGTTAGCCGTGCTGTAGGTATGGTGTTTCGGTTATATATTTTGTATGATTTCATGGAATCTTTGGCCGTGGGCAGTCGTGCCCGCGTCATATGTGAACAGGATGCAGTTTTTTGCACCGGTTTGCGCAAGCAAAGATAAGGTGTTCTTAAGGTCAGGATCACCGGCCCAGACAATAGGGACTACCTTGTCAGGGTGCTTGACTAGGGCTACAGCAGACAGCACTTCCGCCACAACATGGCTTGTGGAAACAGATAATGTTTCTTGGGGATCTTGGGGTATTTCCCCATCGATGTCTAGTCCGAAAATGTGCACCAGCTCACTGAGGCATTCAGCATAAGGCACTTTGCTCGCATTGTGAACCAGTCGGGCGAGGGTGCTGACTTCTTGATTAATTGTTGCCGGACCCGGCCGCTGGCTGTAATTGCGGTAGATCATAGGTGATATTACATCCAGGTAAGGTGCCAATTTCCGATAATCCTGGCCGACAAAACTGCTGAGGGTCGGTTGAAAAAGAAAAGCGGCAAGCTGTTTGTGAGGGTATTTTACTTTCATCCAGGCAGCGATCTCTTGCATAAAGTCTGTAATACATTCTGTCCTGTATCTAAGCCATGAGCTGTAACCGGGATATGCCGCAAAAAGACTCATCCACCCTGACGGTGAGCGCAGGGAGTTCAACAGACCCAGGGCAGTATCGCCTAAGGTGAACATTGCAAGAATGGCACGCACATCTTCTTGGATGGTTTTGAACTCATACCCCCGGTTTGCCATATCCTGTTGACAGCGGGGGCAAAAACAGTCAAAGAAACCTGTGGGATGGGTTGATGAAGCAGGAGAAGAAAAGCGAATGCCATCAAGGAAGACCCCCTGCACAGGTTGGGACAGAAGCTGCTCCATTTTGGTATAGAAATTGGCCCGAATACGAGGGGAATTGGGACAGCCTGAATTAAACCAATTGATGGACTCGCCAAAAACATTGATGGTTCCATCTTCTTCATGTTCTGTCATGGTAAAGGCATGTACCATGGAGTAATGGGTAAATAAGCGATATAGGGCACCTTGGTGTGCCGCATCTGTACTGTCACCACTGGTTACTATGGTCTCTACGCCCAAATTCCTTAGGATCCCTGCACTATTTGCATCTACAGGCGGATTGAAAAGCCAGATTTTCAATGCTTTGCCTCTCTTTCTAGTCTATGATTTGATGAAATGTTCCGGTTGAGTCTCATATTTCCTTCTCCGCGATAAATGACGGCAATTGGAGTCACAGCAGTTTCGCACAATGAAATACACCAAAAAGGTACTCCAGATCCATGGCGAAGTATCAGAATCGAACACAAAGACAGAAAGGGGATTAGCTGTGGCTAAATTCGGTGTGGTACATTACAACTTTAAAGGCAATTTCCAGGAGTTTATGAAGTTCGCTGCTGAAACGGGATTTGAATATATGGAGATAATGGCTCAGGATCTTTGGCCAAAAGACATGGGTTTCGATGAAGCCAAACAGCACAGTCACGGAATTAAAGTTGATATGGATAAGCTGGGCTTGAAGGTATCTGCCTTGGCGGCTCAAAATGATTTTCTTGTTGCTGATTCTAAGGAGATGGCATTGCAAGTGGAACGCCTACAGCAAGTGGGAGAGCTTGCTAAAATCGTGGATACCAACATTCTGCGAGTGGATGGTGGTTGGCCAAAAGAGGGAGTTGCCCAAGAACAGTGGATGGACCTCATGGTGGAAGGGTTTAAGCGGTGCCGCGACTTCATCGAAAAGGAAGGATTTCTGCTCGCCTTAGACAACCATGGTATTGTGACCAATGATGCCGCTGTACAAATCGCCCTGTTTGAAGCTGTAGAATCGGAAAGTATGGGAGCAAACTTGGATACTATGAATTACAGATGGGCCGGTCATTCTTTGGAAACGGTGAATGGGTTTTATGCTGAGATTGCTCCATATGTGCTGCACGTACATATGAAAGACGGACGCAACAGTTTTCGTGATTACGAGGGCACAGTCTTGGGAGAGGGAGAAATTGATCTTAAATGGGCTGTAGAATGCCTCCAGAAGGTCAACTACCAAGGGGTTTGGTGTGTGGAATATGAGGGAAAGACTACTTCTGGGGAAGGATTCCGAAAAGGGTTGAGATGGCTTCGCGAGCACCTCAGTTAAGTTTGACTGCAGTTGGGAACTTAGGGATTTAACCCGCGCGGAGGTTCAATATGAAATTCATTATTGGAGTGGATCTTGAGGGAGTGGCATGTGTTGTAGGTGCACCGGATCGGACACTTACAGATTCTCCGGATTTCGAATTTGCCAAAAAACAAGCGGTCAGAGAAGTAAACGCCGCGGCTGCTGCTTTGTTCGCCGGAGGGGCAAAGCAGGTTATTGTTTGGGATAATCACGGCTCGAGCCTAAATCTTGCTTATGAGGATATCGATAGACGCTGCGACTTTGCCATAGGCGTAGGTGGTGATCGGCGCTGGCCCGGATTAGATAGCTCTTTTACAGGTGTTTTGTTCATTGGATACCACGCCATGGATAACACTGCCGATGGTGTTTTGGCCCATACTTTTAGCTCTGTCAGCTACCAATATGTGAAAGTCAATGGGGTGGAAGTTGGGGAAATGGCTATCGATAGTGCTGTTGCCGGTGCCTTGGACGTGCCGCTGATCTTTGCGGCCAGTGACGAGAAGGGGATTGCGGAAATTGGCCGTTTTACTCCATGGGCAAAGACCGTGGTTACTAAAAGAGGATTGGGACGCAATCTGGCCATTAGTAAACACCCACTGCGGGTATTAAATGAAATCACAGAAGGAGTTCAGGCGGCTTTGGCCAACCTAGATCAAATGGAACCCTTTTGCTTCAATGAGCCCGTCACAGTGGAGGTCCGCTACAAACGTTTAGAGGGTGCCGAGCAAACAGCCAGATCCCATAAAAGATGGACAAGGATAGATCCATATACTGTTAAAAGGGAGTTTGGCGATATAAACGCATGGCTGTCTTGACAGTGAAATAGAATTTTGCCCCCAAATTCATGGTTACTCCAGGTTTATTTTCAAGCAGGCCGTCTGAATTATCTTGGCGGCAACCATTTCCATGGACAAGATGAACTGCAAATTTGCATTCTTTTATTGGGAGTTGGGATCTCAACTGTCAATCAACATCAGTCGGGTTTTAGTCCCGGCTTTTGTTTGACTCCATGAACCGATGAACTTCTGTCGTGGAAACATCCTAACTGCACCAGGAGGTGTTTTGTGATTGTTTGTACTGCGTGATGCAGGTAATAAACCAATTAAAGTGTGGCTTCCGGATAGATCCGATCTCGATAGTGCTTGTATGGAGCAAGCGGTGAATTTATCTAATTTGCCTTTTGCGCTCCGCCATATCGTGCTGTTGCCCGATTGCCACATGGGCTACGGTATGCCCATTGGGGGAGTGTTGGCCGCGGAGAACCAGATTATCCCCAATGCGGTCGGCAATGACATCGGCTGTGGTATTGCCTTTATTCATACAGACGTTCCGGCCAGTGTATTGAACGAAGTCGATACCGGCAGTGGCAAGCTTGTGGATAGGATTGTCGGCGACATTATGCGCGCTGTTCCCACCGGTTTTAATCACCAAAAGACGCCTCAAAAATCAGCTATATTGGATGACTTTCGACCACCGACAAACCCCCGTATGGCGGCTTTGGAAAAAGAAATCGAAAGAGGCTACTATCAATTGGGGACACTGGGCGGAGGCAATCACTTTATAGAACTACAGACTGACGATGAAGGTAAGCTTGGCATAATGGTGCACTCCGGCTCGAGGAACCTTGGGCTTCAGATTTGCCGCGCCTTCGATAAAATTGCCAGAGATATTAATGCCAAAGAATCATCACCGGTACCGCGTCGATGGCAGTTGGCTCATTTGGCTACCGATTCTCCCACAGGCAAGGCCTACATTGAATGGATGAACATGGCCCTCGCTTTTGCTAAGGAAAATCGGCATCTCATGATGGAGCGCGTCAAAACCATAGTCTTTGAACACCTAAGTAAGTACGCTAAAATAGATGATATTCCCATTGGGATAGAAATCAATGCCCACCACAACTACGCTGCCTTGGAAAACCACTACGGCAAAGATGTGTGGGTACACCGCAAAGGTGCGATTCGAGCACGGCAAGATGAATACGGAATTATACCGGGTGCAATGGGTTCATACAGCTATATTGTCAAAGGAAAGGGCAACCCCAAGTCTTTTCACAGCTGTTCTCACGGAGCCGGCAGGGCTATGAGCCGTAAGGAAGCCTTAAGGCGGTTTGATGCACAAGAGGTAGTAGAGGATCTCAAGGCCCAAAATGTCACTTTAGGGAAACGTCGTCGCCGGGATGTGGCAGAAGAAGCGAGATGGGCCTACAAAGATGTTAACGAAGTCATTGAACAACAGCTTGATTTGATGGAACCGGTACTGCGCTTGCGAACTGCGGCAGTAGTAAAAGGTTAAGACTACAACAGTTACTTTCAGTGGTGCGGCACCGCACCACTGAAAGTAACCCCAACCAATTTTGTCACACTGGGATAGTAATCGTGTTCCCATCGTAATTTCTAAGTACAGCTGTTTTGTGTCCAAGTTCAACCAACCGCGTTCGATGCAAAGGGATCTTCCCGATGGGGCTGTCTACGATAAACTGCGGCACAGCAAATCCCGTTGTGAAACCCTGCAGCTGATCGATAAGATCAAGCCCAACTGTAAGTGGTGTCCAAAAATGCTCAGTACCTGTTACACGATCACATTGATACATGTAATAGGGTCTGATGCGCATCTTTAGGAGGCCGTGCAGCAGTGTCTTCACAATCCCAAAGTCATCGTTAATGCCTTTCAGCAGCACATTTTGGTTGCCCAAAGGTATGCCTGCTTTCAGCAGCTTTTCGGCAGCTTGAGCTGCCTCTTCTGTCAATTCTCTTGGATGATTAAAGTGGGTGTTTATCCAAATAGGATGATATTTGGCCAGCATATCGGCAAGTTGATTAGTGATTCTTTGCGGTAGTGTGCAAAGTGTCCT
>JAAYQZ010000139.1 GCA_012519025.1 Bacillota bacterium | reverse complement strand
GTCTAGTGCAGGATGTTGGGGTACCTGTCAAAGATGTCTTCCGAATGGCCTCCACAGTGCCTGCAAGGGTAATTGGGCTTGATGATCGGAAAGGCAGTCTGCAGGTGGGCAAAGACGCTGATCTGACCATACTTGATGGGAATTTAGAGATCGCCGCCACGTTCATTGGAGGTAGAGAGGTATATAAAAGAGATAAGGATTGAGTTTGCTATCAGAAGTAGTAAAATCTTGAGGGTTCAGGTGTCGTTTCAATGGATATCTGAACCCCTTGTTTTTTATAGTTCAAACACTGGGTTCACGAATCCCAGTGGAATTTTGAGTTAACAAGGGACAGAATTAGTATCTGGCGTTCACTATCAAAAGGCAACCGAATGCGCTTACGCTTACACTTTGGGTTTTGGGATCTAAGTACAATAAAGCGGAAGTGGGCGAAATCAAACCATATTGCAAATGATAATGAGAGTGTGTATTGACAGTGCTGCCATAAAAGATTATAATTATCTTAAATGGCCTGGAACTTTATGGGCAGGTTGACAAAACATACCAAATGTTAGGAAAACAACCGCGTCTCGAGCACAGACAATACAGAACAAAAAGCGTCATTAACTTACGAAATCTGTTCATTACAGGCCGACGCCGAGAAAGGAGGAGGTTAACCGGGCATCCAAAACAGTACACCCAATGCTATTCAAAATCTACGCCCAAGCAGCAGTTCGTACCTTACATAACAAATATTAGCATCGGGCAGCATTCACACTAACACACTTCAGAAAAGGCTAGCTCAGTACCGTTGATAACATAAGATGCAGACATTTTCAAAGGAGGAAATTTTGATGATACGAAGCAGGAAATTCTCTCTTGGGTTACTCATTCTAACTATAAGCGTACTTTTGCTTTCTTTTGGGGCATCAGCGACATCTGAATTTGCCACTGCAACGTTTTATTTGGTTCCACCCCAAGCCATTTCAACACTTTCCTTACCAACTTTGTAGAACTGCGAACAGCAAGAGAATTAGTGGAGCTGCCTATGGCTATGTATTATTGGGAAAAAGATGACTGGCAGAGGTTGCTAGCAGTTGATTGGGAACTCGTACCCAAAGAAAACCCCGATACGTGGCGAGTCCACCTCAGAGAAGGCGTCAAATGGCATGATGGCAGCGACTTTACCTCGCAAGACGTACTTACCACTTTCTATCTTGGATACTCATTAAACTGGGCTATATGGAACTATGTTGATAAAGTTGAAGCTGTAGATGATTTTACGGTGGATTTTCATATGAGCCGCCCATCTACAGTTGTTTTACGTTACATTCTAAGAGAATGTATCAGACCGTACTCGGTTTACGGAGAGTATTATGAGGATTTTATGGAGCTGCTTGCCGAGGGTAGGGACATGGACTCAAGTGAAGTTAGGATGCTTAAGTTAGCTTTTAACCAGTTCAAACCTACAGCTATGGTCGGTACCGGACCCTATACATTTGATCCAAGTGATATTACAGAAGCTGAATACCTGCTGCGGCGTTTCCCGGACTATTGGGCACCGGAAAATGTAAAATTCGACCAAGTAAGGGTATATAACGGGGAGACCCCATCAGTGACACCCATCTTCCTTGCGGGAGATGCCGATTTTTCCACCCAGGCTTTTCCTCCAGCAACGGAAAGACAATTTAAAGAGCAGGGCGTGCGCATTGTACGGCCTCCTCTATACACAGGTCCGGCTTTGTTTTTCAACCATGATGTTTATCCCCTCAATCGCAAAGAGGTACGCCAAGCAATAGCTCATGCTGTTGATCGAGCTCAAGTGGGTGAAGTGTCATTGGGTAATTCAGCAATCCCACAAAAATATATGACAGGCATGAGTGATAACTTGGTGACCTTATGGGTAGATGAGGAGCACCAGGCTAAACTTAAAGAATATGAGTACAACCGAGACAAAGCTGCTGAGCTTCTAACGTCCATTGGCTTTGAAAAGGGAGCCGATGGGATTTGGGTCGACGATCAAGGCAACCCGATGAAATTTGATTTCATTGTTCACTTGGAATTTGCCGATTGGTCTGCTACAGCCCAAAATGTTGCCAGTCAATTAGCTGATTTTGGAATTGATCTAACCGTTCGAGGTATTACTCGCAGTCAAATGCCCCAAGAGATTTGGAGCGGTCGTTTTGATATTGCTACCAACTGGTGGGGCGCCGGTAACCCGCATCCCCATTTTTCGCACTATGCGGATCTGGTCACATACAACTATATCCAGGGCCAAGGACCCGGTATGAACTTTCCTTTGCTACAGGAAACAGAGGAGTTCGGCACTGTGGATATCCACGATGCCATCATGAGTACAGCGGATGGTCTCGACCTAGAGGCTCAAAAAGCCGGTGTAAGCAAGCTGGCTGTTATCTTTAATGATCTGTTGCCCATAGTACCTCTTTGGGAACGCTATGCCAACAGCCCTGTGCTGGACGGTGTGCGGGTAACAGGCTGGCCCGGTGATGATCACTACGCATGGCGCAATACCCAGGCCGACAATGCCGCAACTATGTTTTTGCTTGACGGTACTCTTGAACCGGTGAAATAAGTTTTTCCAGAAATCTAAGTAAATAAAAAAGGGATGATCTTGGGCTACCGGTCAAGATCATCCCTTTCCCAAAGCTATAAGCAGCTGCAACTACATCTAGCCAGGGAGGATTGATTATGTTATTGGAAGACATTCTCGCTTATATAAAACAAAAAGAGTCACTAGAGACACTGCAACCCCATTGGGATAATACGCTCAATACGTTTCCCAGTGATGGACCGAGTTTTCTAAAACCAGAAAACATTCTAGAAAACCTAAAGTGGAGTGGGTTAACTGCCGAAGCAGAAGCGCCGCTGCTAAAAGGAGCCGACATTATTAGGTCAGATCACCAATTATCAATGTTGGCCTGGCATTGTTACAGCCTTTTATTTACACATACAGGTTACGGACAGGAAGGGTTTGGAGACGCATTTAGAAAGTGGCCATCATTGGACTCAGTAATGGGTGAGTTAAGTGGAACTTTCTATCTCCTGATTGCCCTGGCGATGGTGCCCGAGGTATTGAAGGTTCATGGAGACATGGAAGTGGATGCCAAGATCAGCAAAGATACCTGCCTACAGATCAGCTGTTTTTCAGCTAACTACAGACAACTTACCAGGGGTCAACTGGGCATTTCTCTCAACCAAATCCATTGGCTGCGCAACTATACGGCTGGAAAGTTGTTTCGCATCGGCAGGTTTGAATATATGTTGAGGCCGTTTAGAGGCACTTTAACCGTATATCGCCATAGGGACGATGGCACGGTTTTGGCTCTAGCGCCTGACGGAGCCTGTTATGATGAAGGCGGTTATGAAGTAGATAATGATATGGAAACAAAATGGAAGGCATTATTTAAAGATGGTAATGAGTTTGTTTCCGGTTATCCCATATCACCTTCCGGTCGTGCTATTGACTCAGAAGTAAGGCTCAAAAAAAACGAATGGAAATGTGTGCTCAAAAATGGGGACACAACGTTGGATATGCACATTCCTTCCGGGGGCGGGATGACGCTCTCAAAATGCCGAGATTCTATGGTGAATGCGACATCATTTTTCCGGAAGTATTTTCCTACTGAACCATTTAACAATATTACGTGTTTTTCTTGGACTTTTAATCCCCAATTACAGGCATTGGAGTTTTCCTCCGACAACTTAGCTCGGTTTCAAAGGGAACTCTACCTTTACACTGGCAAAGGGCCAGGTCAAGAAGGATTGTGGTATATATTCTTTCAAGAGCCTTTTGATGCCCAGACCGCTCCAAGGGATACCAGCCTACAGCGGGCAGTTGCAGATTTCATCTTAGCGGGTAACACATGGCGAAATGGTGCTATGTTTTTCCTGACGGAGGATCTGCAAAAGTTCGGAACGGGATACTATCATACAAAATTCCCAGTGGATAAACTCGGGCTGGAAAAAGTGTAGCTAAATTCAATTTCAAATATAGAAAGGGGCAAAGATATGAATTGGGAGGATATGACTGCCGCGGAATTTGCGCGTGCTGTACAAAATACCGGTGTTTGTGTATTGGCTATGGGAGTATTGGAAAAACACGGCGAGCATTTGCCTTTGGGCACGGACTTTTTGAACGGCCATACTTTGGCCACATTAGCTGCTGAGATAGAGGAAGCTGTAGTTTTTCCGCCTTTTTACTTTGGACAGATTTTTGAGGCTATGTGTTATCCCGGTACTGTGGCACTAAAACCCACTCTTTTATTTGACGTTTTACAAGGAGTGCTAGATGAAATAGGCAGGAACGGCTTTCGGAAGATAATCATTCTTAGTGCACACGGCGGCAACAAGTTTCTTGTTAATTACCTTGCCCAATGCAGTTTAGCAGAGGAAAAGCCATATGCTCTCTATGTATACCAGGGCTTGTCAAAGAAACAACAGGAGAAGTGGCAGAAGGTTTGTGAGACATCTGTTCACGGGCACGCCTGTGAATGCGAAACCAGCATCTCTTTGGCCAACCACGCTCATTTGGTCAAAATGGAGAACATACCCGCCGAACCTACCCTGCCTCTAAATCGCACAAAGCATCTGGACGCCGGATTCACCGGGATTCATTTTTACAGCAACTACCCCAATCACTACGTGGGGGATGCTAAGGTGGCGACGGTGGAGAAAGGTATAGCCCTGCGACAGCTGCAAGTTGACAGTTTGGCAGAGTTCATTGGGGCTGTTAAAGAGGATGAGGTTGTTCCAGATCTTAATAGAGAGTTTTTCAGTCGGGTAACAGATGTCAAAAATTTAAAAGCGTGAGAAGCCGCCCACCATTATATGCACAGAGCAGTTGCAGATCAGTTATGATCTAAGCAATACCCCACTCAATCAATCATATATAGCTCCAACTAAAATATAGGCTGACTTAAGTCAGCCTATATTTCGTGTATGCAAGCATGTTGCTGAACGACAGCCGCGCTAACAGGTAAGGCGGTTTTTGTGCGACTTTGTTGAGTATGCACCAGATACTTAATCTCATCGAAAAGCTTATCTTGTCCGCTTTCAGGCCGTAAGTCGCAAGACTCCTCCACATTACCCTTACCAATTCTCCCAAGCAGCCCCCTTTCCCATACGGACTAACCTTGGATCTTTGGATCCACGGCCAGGTACGTGAACTCATTACGCAAAATTGTTGTGACGGTTTTCCTGTATTTGGTTGAAAAGTTGAGAGAATGGCAGCCTAAAAATCGAGAGCCAAAAGAAATAGAAGAAGTCACCGCATAGCATCCTACAATAAGTCTCTACCTAATTAAAGATATGAGTTGCCATCGGCCTCGAGGAGAAAATGAAACAGAAATTTGAAATTTTCACAATAGGCAATGGTCGCCCTTTTGAGCAGATCCTGCAGCACGCCACTACGGAACTGTTACGTTGGTTGCAAGAAGACAGTGGGCTAGATCCGAAAGGGGCACACATTTTACTTGGAACGGGAGTCCGCTATAGCATTGCGAACAGTTTTAACCCGGCATACAGTGTAGTGTGTCCGTTACCAAAAAGCATCTTACCTAGTGGCATGGATGAACCTGATATCGACACCTATTTTGGTACAAACGAAG
>JAAYQZ010000019.1 GCA_012519025.1 Bacillota bacterium | reverse complement strand
CAACAGGCCGGGACGCCTATTAAGACAATCCTGCAATTATTCACTGCAGAATCAGCAAATAATACCGAGCGTATTACTTACTTCGGCGACATTTCCTTCTCTTCAACCTCATCACTGCTCCCGCTCTTTTGAAGACTATTAAATGCCGCGCCTCTACCCCACCGAAAAAAGTGAGGCAATATGAAGTTATATCTAGCTTATCCTAATACAGGGTGTATGTCAACGACACTCCAATATCACCCCCTAGGTCCCACTAAGCATCCTCAATCAGTTTTGCCAAAGGCTGTGGTCTGCCCAAATAAAATCCTTGGACCAGATCACAGCCGCGGTCTGCAAAAAAAGCCAGCTGCTGAGGGGATTCAATACCCTCAGCAGTAATCAGGATGTTCAACTTGTCTGCCATTTCAATAACCCCATCTATAATTGTCATATCCTTAGATCCATCAAGACAGCGACTGGCAAAGGGTTCAGGGATTTTCAAAATATCAATCGGCAAGTGTGCTAGATAACTCAAAGATGAATATCCTTGGCCAAAATCATCTAAAGCGATGCGAATACCGCGCTCCCTTAATGCGGAAAGCACTGCCTCTGCCGCTTCTAAGTTCTCAACCAACTCGCTTTCGGTTATTTCCAATACTAAAGATTGTGGTTCAAAGCGGGTATCATCCAGTATTTGGGTAACTGAATGCAGAAATCTGCTGCATTGGCTGAAGTGCTGCCCGGAGATATTGACAAACAATATTGGAGGGTTGTGGAAATAGCTGACCAGTTTTCGACATGCGGTTTCAAACACCCATTGATCAATTTCTATTATCAAGTCCCTGCCTTTGGCTGTGGGGAGAAACTGACCCGGCATCAACAAGCCTAGTTTGGGGTGTTGCCAGCGAACCAACACTTCAAGACCTTGAACTTCCAGAGACTTACAATCAACAATTGGTTGAAAGTGCAGCCGAAGTTGCTCTGCTTCAATGGCTTGATGGAGATCGGTCAACAGACCCGGAATGACGAGTTCTTGTTCCATGCTTTTCTCGTAAAAACAAAATCTGTTGCTTTCGCTCTTCTTGGCATGGTACATGGCTCTATCGGCTCTTTTAAGCAAAGTGTTGACATCATCGCCGTCTTTTGGGTAAAGACTTACACCAATGCTAACTGTTGTAGAAACTTCATTTCCCTGCACTATCACCGGATGGGAAAACACACCGAAAACTATATCAATTAGTGCTTCAACATCTTCAATGTCATTGATGTTTTCCAATACCACCACAAACTCATCCCCACCTTGCCGAAAGATAGAACACTGCTTAGGGCAGCAGCTTTGGAGGCGGGATGCTGTCTCTATCAGGAATTTATCACCGGCATCATGGCCAAATGTATCATTGATGGCTTTGAAGTTATCTAAATCCACAAATAATAACCCAACCAGTTGCTGCTGTTCTTTTGCCCGCTCACGGCAGTTCGCCAGTCTTTCAGGCAGTGTGACCCTATTTAACAAACCTGTAAGGGAATCCCGCTCGGCTAGGTATGTCAGCTGTTTCGAATAATCATCAATCTGATCGATATGTCGGGCAACAGCATAGCTCATTTCCTTATACCCTGCTATTAGGGCATGCTGTTCAACAATGCGGCCTTCCGGCCATCTAATCTCAGCTGTCTCACAGATCTGGGTCGGCAATTTTCGCATCTGTTTGACCAACGCCCAGATTGGTTCCGCAAGCCAGTTGGCACCCCATAATATCGCAGCAGTCAGTAAGGCCATAAAGGCTAAAGATGCAGATATTATGTGGTTATAGAAACCGTACATCTTGTCAATAGTTGAGATGATAGGCTGTTTGACAATTAAAGACCAATCCCCCGGATCGCGGTTCCCAAAGCTTAAAGGCCTTTGCAGTACATAATGAGAACCGCGCCATTGTTCTAACGGCGGTCCGGATTGAAATGTCATACGGTGCTCTACATTACCCTTAGGGGAATCATCGGCACTCTGGGAAAGATCCATCCACACATCTCCGATGGGAAATATGGGATCAGTGCCTGCAATGATTCGGTTTTCTCCATCCACTAAAGTGATAACAGCATCTTCCCTTGCTAGTGACACAAGAAACGTTTCAATCGCCGATAAATCAAAAAGCCCTGTCACAGAGCCTAATTGCTGCTTGTTGTACAAAACAGGCAAAGTCAATGAAACAAAGTGCCCGGAGTAATCGGTATCGTCAAACACATCACTCACCAGTACTGAAGAGAGCCTACCATTTGGTGGTAAAGGCAGATCCTTAAGATAGTTTCTATGAGAAAAGTCTTTCCCTATATTCTCTTTGCCATCACCATCAAGAGCCGGACTAAAAGCAAGACTGATACCCTTATTATCAGCAACGTAAAGACCTACAAGTCCGGGGTTGGCGCGGCGAATCAATTCAGTGTGGCGCTGCAAAACAGCAGACTCAGACATAATTGGGCCGGCGACCTCGGCCAAAAGAGCAATCGCCCGACTTTGGTGAGTCAGCTCGTGTTCGACCGCTGTTGTGACTGTCTGATGGTAGTATGCCAGCTGCGTTGAGAGCCCGGCCTCCATTTCTTTGAACTTGGCTCGCCCCAACAACGAAAGCAGAAAAAGCATGAACAGTGAAACCGATGTCACAAGCAGAATGGAAAAAAATCTCCGCAGGGTGGGAAGCGCAGTTTTCTCTCCAATGATAAATCGGCCGGCAAACACTATGACTGCTTCAGCGATAATCGCGTTTATAATACCGTTTGCCAACAGCTTCAAAACCATGAACTGAAGTGCCTCTAGACGAAATTGCAGCAAACCGAGGGCATTCATCAAGATAATAAATATACTTACCAACAGCCAATAACCAACAGCCACTTTCAGAAGACTGCACTTCCGCCTGCGCCAAAAGTAATCTATCCCAAGCCCCTCGAGCAAATAAACGAAAGGTCCTATAAGACAGTGCCCTCCCAGTAAGGCCCCAACTCCTGAGGCAAAAGCACTCCACTTGCCAAAAACCGGACCAAAGTAATGAATTATAATTAGTACCCATACACTTCCCCACAGCCAGTCAAATCCGAAAAACACCTTTATGGGAAACAGGTTGCCGATTAATGCCGCGGTTAGCAGAATTACGCCCAGGGTGGCGCGCTTGTAGCTGTTCATTGATTAACCCCCGTGATGCTGCTGTCACTGGATATTCCTGAAATTCCGCAAATCTCCATGGTTTTATTACATAGTATGTCAGTTTATAACAGTTTACTACATCTGTTAACTAATATCAACAAGCAACAACTAAATTAACGCCACAGTTCTTAATCCAGTCCCAACAGACTGGATAATGTCTTCAACGGCTTAAACTTCGCCACTAGTTCTTTGTTTGAGATAATGCACACTTGACATTCTACTTCATATGAAGATAGATTAGGAGGTGGATCATAAAATTTCCGAGGCAGGAGGCTCTTTCTTGAACATCAATGTAACAAAAAAGTCGGAGGCCCCGGGAGGAATGAAGCAAATTCTCGCCACCTTCAAACCGCCTGAAGGCAATGCCCGGGCTTTAGTTGCGTCTGAGCCATTTTGGGGAACGGTGATTTCTTGGTATAACCTCTACGGCCCGTTATATATGGTGGCACTTGGGGTTAGTAAGACACAAGTTGGTCTTATTACAGCCATAGGTCTTACTGTGCAAGTTTTAGCGGCTCTTTTAGGGGGCTATTTTTCCGATCACTTTGGTCGCAAACGGACAATGCAAATTGCTGATGCCGTCGGTTGGGTGATTCCAAGCATTATTTGGCTGAGCGCCCGCAGTACAATCCATTTTTTCTTAGCCGCCGCCTTAAATGGTTTGTTTCATGCCGCAGTGCCTGCCTGGGGATGTTTGCTTGTAGAAGACACAAAGCCAGAAAAGCGGCAGCCGATCTACGCCATGGTGCAAATGATGTTTGTAGGTTCAGGGCTGCTAGTACCTATAGGTGGGCTTTTAGTGAAACGCTGGGGCATAATTACCGGTGGTAGAATTATCTATGGCCTTGGCCTAGTCCTGATCCTTTGTGCCATTGCCATCCGTCAGCGGGGGGTTGAGGAAAGTTCGATCGGCCAAGATATAGCCGGGATATCCGGTGGTTCTCCGAAAGAGACTTTGGAGGAGTTTATCCAGGCCCTGCGCATGTTAAAAGATTCGCCTACGATTTTCATCTTGTTTTTGGTGCAGACGCTCGCTATGTTCAGCGCGAGCATAAGAAATGTGTATAGTGCCATCTATATGACAGACAGTGTCGGCCTGGGGCTGTCGCCGTCTGTGATTGCACTGGTTCCGGCCACCATATCGGCGACCATGATCTTAATGCTTGTACTTTTTGTCCCTCGTTTAAGGCCCGAACACGCGAATTGGGGCCTTCAAATTGGTGCTTTTGGGTTTACTATCGGGAGCCTGGCTATGCTTTTGGCGCCGCCCAATCTGATGCTTTTTCCCCTGATCTCCTCTATCTGTATTGGTTTTGGAACTGCGATTTTCGAACCCATTCGACAGGCAAGCCTTGCGAATGCCATTCCCGATCGTTCTCGGGCAAAAATGAACTCAGTCATTGCTGTTTTTACACTAATATCTACAATCCCGGCGGGACCCGCGGCCGGTTTAATGTATAAACTGAACCCTCGTCTTCCTTTTGCCGCAGTTACTATACTGTACATTGTCGTGCAGTTTCTAATTTTGCAGTTGGGCAAAGGCAAGCCACATGCCGGGCAGGACTAGATTAGACTCTCGCAGTTCATCTACGCGGGTTGATTCAATCATTAATAAAAAAGACTGCACACAGAGAAGTTCTGTGTGCAGCAAAAACATTTTTACTGGTTTATCGGATGAAGTTAGTGGCAATCCGAGGTTCTGCCACCGGTAATGCAACTCCATTTTCCAAACCGGCTTTTTTACATTTCAAAAAGAAGGCCATATTTCGGGCTAATATACGCATATTGAGCAGCCCTTCTTCGTCTTTAGGGACATCTTCCGGTTTTGATCCGTGGACCATGTTCCAATAGCGTGCGGAAATGATGGCCATTTCAGTCAGACCAAAGTACTTGTTGATCTGGTCATACGTGGCTGTTGTTCCTGCTCGTCTTGCTGACATAATACCTGCCGCGGGTTTTAGGTAAAACATATCACTGCCGCTTCTGCCAACAGAGAAAAACAATCTATCCATAAATGATGTCAAGCTGCCGCTGGCAGCGCCATAATGAACCGGTGTTCCGAAAATAAACCCATCGGCACCCTCGGCCTGTTCCCGAAATTCATTGACAACATCATCAATAAAACATTTCCCGATTTCCGCGCATTTCCCACACGCGGTGCACCCTGACACCGGATCATCACCAAGCCAGAATATTTCCGCCTGAACACCTTCTTCTTCCAGGGTATTGGCAATTTCTGTGAGTGCAGTATAAGTGCATCCCTGCTCATGGGGACTGCCGTTAACTAACACAACTCTCATGCACATGCCCCTTTCTCAATGCTTAGGTTATGCTTTGGACTAATGCCAGAATATCCTCAAGGCTTCCTTTTGAGCCTTTGCTTTCACTTGGTCTATACTCCAATCCAACCCAATCTGAATACCCGGTTTCTCTAATGGCTTTAAGTACATTTTTATAGTTAATTTCACCGGTGCCCGGTTCCTGCCGACCTGGGTTATCTGCAATATGAAAGTGGCCGATTAGATCTATGTTTTCTTGGATATTTCTGATTAAGTTGCCTTCAGTAATTTGCTGGTGGTATACATCATATAAAATCCTTACATTGGGGCTGTTTACTTGGCGGATAATCTCAAAAGCCTCAGGTGATCGGCTTAGGAAATAGCCCTTGTGGTTGACCAAGGTATTTAAAGGTTCGACAACAAGAGTGACACCTGCTGCCTCCAATATTGGCGCACAGGCCTTCAACCCATCTACTAAAGACTGCACCTGTTGGACTCGGGGTACATCCGGCAGCTCAGCCCCTGTTTGGCTGATTAGACGGGTACACCCCATTTTCTTGGCAACCTCAATAGATCGTTTAAGACCTTCAATATAGGCATCTCTTTGCGTCGGATCGACTAAAGAGATGAATTTTGTACAAAGGGCCACCACTGTCAAATCAAGCCTTCTAGCTGCCTCAGTCAATTCGTCTATGTCTTTCTTTTCCCACCACACGGTAAACTCAAAACCCTCATACCCCAGATCTTTAAGGTGCTGAAGCCTTGAGGGCAGATCCTCTGTCGGGAAGAGCATTTCGATACTTGGTGATAGCTGCATCAATATTCCCCTTTCTCAGTTTTAAAACTTTGCTTCATTATTAATGTTATGAAGCTGCTCTTTTAATCTTTCTTTGGTACTGAACCTTTGTTTTCTCTCCCTTGGTAGATTTAGACAACATCAATTGAAATCCTGTCTGTATGTATGTGCCTTCCGTTTGAAGCCTGATTTTGAAATCGGCAAAGCAAAACAGACGGGTTAGCCAGATCCTCCAGCTAACCCGTCTGCGGTAATCAGGTCAATTCAGAGCCGAGGGCCTTGGTTGACCTTATGTTGTGCCGTCAGTTCTACTCAAAGAAGTACTGCTCGGGATTATACGGATATCCGAAGTAGCCGTCCCATCCCCACCAACCGGTCTCATTGACATTGCGCAGGTTGTTTTTGGCAATGATGACGTAAGGCGCATTGCCTACGGTACCCAGTACCCATAAGTTCTCCGCCTGGCGGCTGAGCAGCTCTTTACCGAGTTCAATCCGTCTGTTTTCATCAACAGAAGTCTGCATCTCTTTGAAGATATCTATCAGTTCTTTCACGTGAGCAGGAGGTTCCTCGCCCTGGGTGGCGCTGCTTGTATACCAGCGGGCCCACTCCGGCCAAGTGTTCTGCTCCCAACCCAACTGGATCGGTGTATACCAGAAGGGCTCGTGGTAGAACAAGGGGTCTGTGGAGCGGTCAGCGTGATGAATTCCAACTTGGATTTCATTGGCTGTTGCTCTTTCAGATACCAATGTATTGCTGATCAGTTTGAGTGAAGTGTCCACGCCCGCGTCTTCCCAGAACTCCCGCACTAACTCCAGGGTTGGTGTCTTGGGGGTATCAGCTTCACAGTATTCAATAACGATTGTGAGTCGCTTGCCGTCAGGCCGCAGACGATAACCCGAGCCATCCCGCTTATCTAGTCCGATTTCATCCAGCAAGCGGCTAGCTTCATCAGGATCATACTCTGCATAAGCAGTTGCAAACTCCGGCTCAAAGGATGAACAAATCGGCAGTACTGTGGCCTGTCTCGGCTCACCGAGTCCAAGATAAAGGGTGTTGTTAATCTCATCTCGGTCAATGGCCAAAGACATAGCACGGCGGAATCTTACGTCTCGAGCAATTTCCTGCCATACCGGGTCTCCCCAGGTCTGGTTGAACTGGATTAAGACTTCCGTCCCAAAGATCCCGTTATAGAGAAGGACTCTGTAGTCTCCATGATCCTCATACTGCTTGTAAGTAGTGAGGTTTTGGATACTGGTATGGAAGCCGTTGAAATCTTCTTCACCGGTGATGATCAGTGAGTTCACCGTGGTGATATTGGAAGATTTTCTGACAT
>JAAYQZ010000138.1 GCA_012519025.1 Bacillota bacterium | reverse complement strand
GATTTCAGCTAAAGCTTGACCCAAAACCGGACAGCGAAAAGCAATACTTACAAATATCAGCACTAAGCCACACATACTTATCTGAAAGTCACTAGTCTTGCATAAATCTTCCTGATGTTTGTCAACTCCCAATTTGGGCAGTAATCTGACGTAAACGGTAGAGTTAGGGAATGAATATGGTTAAATTGCCCATATATGGCTAATGTCAGCTATTTTACCTTGATTACAAAGAAAAACTCCTTTATAATAGAGATAAGGGCAGTCCTTGCTGCAAATCTCTAAAATAAAGGAGATCCAGAATGCAAGTCAAGGATACCACGAGATCCACATTTGTGCAACTGATTGGAGAAATTACAGACAAAGAATTGTTCGAAAAGCTCCGCAAACTGCTTGGTCTTGATTACTATGTAAAAAAGCTCAAAGCCGATATACTGTTGCCGCTGATGATACTGGCACAACTTAGACGGTACTCGAGCCTAAAAGAAATCAGTTCTTGCCTCGATGATGATGCGATTAGTAAGGCCCTTGGCCTTGATTCCATCCATGGCTCAACAATTTCGCGGAGGCTAGCCGCCTTACCGACAGAAGCGCTTGAAACTCTATTCATTGAGCTTAAAAACAAGTGCATCGCCAAAATCGGCTTGAATGCCGCTAACAGATTGTTCAGCCGACTCCATCTGATTGACTCCACCACCATCAGCTTGTGTGTTACTCGCTACAACTGGGCTGATTTCCGCGAAACCATGGCCGGGATCAAAGCGCATTTGGGCGTGAAAGTGCACGAAGATGGCGTAATACCGGATGTGATGGTAATGACGCCAGCAAGGCCGTCCGACAAAACGCAGATGGATGCAATGGTCATTGAGAAAGCCGATGCAATCAATGTTTTCGACAGAGCGTATCTCGACTATCAGAAATTCGATTCATACTGTGAGAACCGAGTGTTATTCGTAACCAGGCTCAAAGGGAATGCAGCGGTTGAAACCAAGGTTGAGTTGGATGTCAAGGCCGGAAGCCCCATCAAGAGCGATTCCATTGTCGTTCTTGGCAGCGGCCCAAAGCGGATGAAACATCCATTGCGCCTGCTGGAAACCGAGGACACACAGGGAAACCTCATCAGGATCCTCACCAACGTGACCGATCTGACCGCGAAGGAAATTGGGGATGTCTATCGGTACCGCTGGAAGATAGAGCTCTTCTTCAAATGGCTTAAGCAAAATCTGACGATAAAGCATTTCTTCGGCCAAAGCGACCAAGCCGTCCGAAACCAGCTCTACATAGCACTCATCACGTATTGCCTGCTTGGCATGATTAGGGCGGAGAGCGGGTGCACCCAGACGCTATTGGAACTTAAAAGAATGCTGGTAGCATGTTTACACAGTTCGTTTGAAGACTTTCTAAAAAGACTGCTACGCAAACCTTCAAGAAGTTCCCGGGGGCGACGAAAACCAAGGCACGACCTGATTTTTGGGCAAACTTACATGCAAGCGATGGCTGGAGACACCGATTTGTTCTACGATGTGACATATGACCCGGTAATACTGTAATAGGCGGAAAAACGTGGAAAGGACTGCCCCCTATTACCCCGAGTCTTTTTTCACACAGCACCGAAACTTACCTATCTGAATATTCAAACTACTTCTACTTTGCACCAAAGTTGGCCGGTTGACAAGCAAGACAGAGTTTTATGCAAAGCTAGTGATGCTGAATCTAAAGCTCAAAAACACCAACGAGCTCCTGCAACTTGGCTCCCACACTTGACAAATCTTGTGCAGCTGCTGAGACTTGTTCAACGGAGGCCGCCTGCTCTTCCGCGGCACTGGCTATTTCTTGTCCACTGACGTTAGTTTCTTCTAGGGCAGCACTTATGGACTGAACTGCCGGAACAATTTGACCTACATCTTCTAAGATTTTGTTCAAAAGTTGCCCGCCTTCTTCAATGTTGCTCAAGGTGTGGGACGTTTGCTTGGCACTTGCCTGCATACCCTCAACTGCAGAGGCAATTCCTGTCTGAATTTCTGCAATAAAACCGGCAATCTCCGCGGTAGCCCGGGCTGATTCTTCCGCAAGTTTTCGCACTTCT
>JAAYQZ010000137.1 GCA_012519025.1 Bacillota bacterium | reverse complement strand
GCGCATCAGAAGAACAGGCCGCATCAGTTGAACAAATCGCATCTTTGGCCCAGGATCTTACCAACATGGGTGAGAGACTAAGAGGGCTTGTACAGCATTTCAAACTGGCATAATTTGAATCCCGGCCGCCTTTTGCTGTATGCGAAAGGTGGCCTGTTTTCAAGGAGGGTAAAAGATGCGTCTAATTTTAGTCCGGCACGGTGAGTCTATCGGCAATATAGTTGCCCAAGATATGCCTGATGCACCACTTACGCCTGTAGGCGTAAGGCAAGCAAGTCTTACGGCAAAGTACTTAAAAGACTTTGGCATTACTAAGATCGCTGCAAGTCCCTTAATCAGGAGTCTAGCTACCGCGCAGCCGCTGGCCCAAAGGCTCACTCTTCCCATCAGCGTTTGGCAGGAATTGGTGGAGGTCAGAAACAAAGGATTGTATATCGGGCCAAGCAGACAGGAACTTGCTGCTGAATTTCCCGAAGCTGTGTTTGGTCATGACATAAAACCAGAAGGCTGGATATACCCGGGAGATGAAAAGCCCCATGAGGCAATGAAGCGGGCCCATAGTGTGCTTCACCGGCTGCGTGAAGAATACGCCGGGGAAACAGTCGCGGTTTTTGCCCATGCCACCTTCAACCGCTATATTTTATACGCTGTATTGGGTATTACTGACTATGAAAAATACTATTTCCGTCAAAACAACGGATGCGTCAATATCATTGATTTTACCGATGACTCCATAAGGATCGATGTTTTAAATCACTGGGCCCATCAAAGTGACTGAGGTAAGCAAGGAGTTTTCCTATGTCGGACATTTATTTTCAGACAAATTACGGTCGACTGCATGAAAAAGCAGAGGGCGGCAGTATGGAGGTTTTTACCCACAAAGGCTCTTTCGGCCGCATCCACCACATGTATATCAAGCGAAAGATCCCCTTTCAAGTTGAAGGCCGTACATATTATGATTTGATTACACCGTATGAATACGGCGGACCGCTTATCTTGGACCATGAGCCTGGTGTCAAGAATGATCTCATATTTGAGTTTCAAGCAGCTTTTGGTGAACACTGCAAAGAACACAGCATCGTGAGTGAATTTGTGCGCTTCCATCCTCTGATGGGCAATGCCCAAGATTTTAAAGATATGTACGGCATCACTTTGAGTCGGACCACTGTAGGTACTGATCTCACCCATACAGACCCTATCCAAGCAGAGTTTTCTAGAAGTGCAAAACAGACTATCCGCCGTCAATTGCGGCAGGGAATGGAATATAAGGTGACACCTAAGCCCGCAACCTTCGGAGATTTCCCCAGGATCTATTACGAAACTATGGCTCGCAACCGGGCATCCGATTTTTACTATTTCAGCCAGAACTACTTCCAAGATTGTTTGGAGGTTTTTGGGGATAATATCGTTTTAGTGGAGGCACTTGATCAAGGGAAAACCATCGCCGCGGCTTTTTTCTTTACCTATAAGGATCTTATCCATGCCCATTTATCAGGTACTTTGACAAAATACCTAAAGCTGTCACCGGCATATATGCTCAGATATGCTGCAGCTGTCTGGGGAAAAGAACACGGTTTTAGACTCATTCATCACGGCGGTGGTATAACAAAAAGCAAAAACAACCCGCTTTTCCTGTTTAAAAAACGGTTTGGCAAGGCAAGATTTCCATTCTACATAGGGAAAAGGATCTGGGATAGCGAGATTTACAGGCTTTTATGTAAAGCTGCAGGGGCAACGGTGGGACGGGGGTTTTTCCCGGCCTATAGAGCCGCACCCCATTGACACACGCAGACACATATAGTACCATTTCAGTGGGAATGAAGTTCTCCCTTGGCAAAGGCCAAAACCGCTTTCTAAGCTGATGACTTCTGCGATGGCTTCGCGGATCATCAGCTTTTTTATTTAACGAAGAAAGGCAGGGTATCGGTATGCTTTTGTCGCTTGCATTAATATTTCTCATAGGTATGCTGTTGGGAGAAGTGTTTAGAAAGCTGAAACTGCCGGGGTTAATAGGTATGCTGCTTGCCGGCTTTTTGCTGGGTCCCTATGGGTTGAACTTACTTGACCCAAAAATACTGAGTGTTTCCCTGGAGCTTAGGCAAACAGCTTTGATCATTATCCTCCTGCGGGCAGGACTGAATCTAGATGGTGGGGATCTAATGCAGGTAGGTCGTCCGGCCGTACTGATGTGCTTTCTGCCGGCCTGTTTTGAGATCATCGGTGTGTTGGTTTTAGCGCCTATACTTTTAAAAGTGACTTTATTGGAAGCGGCAATCATGGGCACAGTTGTTGCAGCTGTAAGTCCGGCGGTAGTGGTGCCCAGTATGCTCAAGCTGATGAAAAAGGGATATGGGACAGACAAAGGTGTCCCCCAAATGATAATGGCCGGTGCCTCAGTCGATGATGTATTTGTCATCGTGCTGTTTACTGCATTTACCGGGCTTATGCAAAGTGGGGCACTGTCACTAAAGCACTTTCTTTTGATCCCTGAATCCATTCTTTTTGGACTGATCGGCGGGCTGTTAGCCGGTCTTGTTTTATCTCGTATTTATGCCGGACGCCACATTGCGGAAACCAGCGCTGTGGTCATCATCTTATCGGTGGCGTTTTTGTTGGTCGCTGTCGAGCAAACCGTCCAAGGGATAGGTTTTTCGGGTCTTTTGGCTGCTATGGCCTTAGGTGCTGCTTTGCGATGGAGACAGTATAAATTATCAAGGCAGCTGTCCCGGCAGCTTGAAAAGATATGGATAGGTGCTCAAGTACTGCTGTTTGTTCTGGTCGGCGCCAGTGTAAATATTCACTATGCACTAAATGCCGGCACAGCTGTATTTATACTTATCATGGGTGCATTGCTGTTTCGCGCTGTTGGGGTCTTTGTAAGCCTTTACAAAACCGATTTGAACGAGAAAGAACGCCTTTTCACTGTGTTTGCCTATTTGCCCAAAGCTACGGTGCAGGCTGCCATCGGAGGACTGCCTTTAGCCATGGGATTTGACTCAGGCGAAATTGTGCTGACTGTAGCCGTTCTTGCCATTATTTTCACAGCCCCACTAGGGGCTGCTCTGATTGACTCCTCCTATAAGAGGCTTTTGGGGCAAGGCCGAAACCCCGACTCATTTCCCCCTT
>JAAYQZ010000136.1 GCA_012519025.1 Bacillota bacterium | reverse complement strand
TAAAAACTCATCCCATTGAACGTATACCCTATATCCCCACAGATCGTTCTCAGGCGGTTCTACACCATCCCAATTAAGAACAACATTGCCTCCAGCAACAGATGCTTCAACAACGGTGGGCGATGGGGGAGGCAAATCGATTTTGCCGATGACATCAACCAACCCCAATGAAGGACTCCAAGACAGATTTGTCGTCTCTCCGGAACTGACATTAATAACCTGCCACGGTCCCCGATAAATGCAGTTGTAAGCGTGGTAGGTATCTTTATAAATCTCCACTTTCAAGTCATGGGTATGTGGTGGCAGATCCTTAATCGAGACGGACACAGTGTGGTTCTCGCCTTGTGGAAAATCTTTAACAATAGTGGGTTCGGCACCGGCAGCGAGAATCAATTTCCCTTTGACGAGCTCATATCCTGCAAATTCTGTTAGATCCAATACCACATGTAGATCTCCGGGTGCCGTAGTTAGTACAATCTCCACTGTCGCAGTCTCATTTTTCTTAACTGAAACGGTAGTACTGCCGGAAAATAATAATTCATCCTTGGGACTGTAGACATCTACCCGCAAGTCCCAAACACCGATCATTACCTTGGGAATTTTGCCACTAGCGGTCATATGGTGTTTGTCTATTACAAGATCCCGGCAAACAACTTGACTATTGCGGGTGAGGGTGGCTGAAGCCCTACCGATTGGCAGGTTTTCTTGCAGTCCTTTTGCCAACACCGCAGAAATGATCATATCCCCGGTGGAAGCGGGGGAAATAGGGGAGACTTTTGTACTTCCCGTAAAACATCCCCCAACTAAAACTGCTACTCCAACGGAAAGCACTGCAAATACAGTAACCCTAAGCATTTTATAGTAATACAAAAAACCGCCTCCAAGCCTCTTGGGGCGCGGTGGCGGTGGGCAAAACCGAAACAGTTTAGTTCTGACTGTTTCCATGTTTTAGTATAAACTGCCAGACCCAGTTCGTCAAGTTCTGCAGTTATCTAACCCGCAAAAGGGTTTTTTTCCAAAGATGCCATTAGTTTATCTTTATCTACATGAGTATAGATAGTAGTGGTGCTGATATTCTCGTGTCCCAAAAGGCGCATTAAGGTGCGTAAATCTTCACCATTGACATAAAGGGCAGTTGCAAATGTATGGCGAAGTTTATGGGGACTGAGCATGATCTTTTTGCTTTCCGGCAAGTCAGTCAATTCTGCGTATTCCTTGATTTTTTGTTGAACAGCCCGGGAAGTAATTCTCGTGTATTTGTTGCCCAAAAAGAGGGCGAGACGATGCTGTCCTTTTGCCTGATCATGAGGCCGAATTTTCATATAATCAGCGACAGCTTCCTTAACGGCATCGGGAACCGGAAGATGACGGGTCTTGCCACCTTTGGCGCCCACAACTTGATAAAAGTCCACATTGGGCCCAATTGAGTCAATGTTCATGCTTGTGACTTCGCTGACCCTAAGACCCATGCTGACCATTATAAGAAACATAGCGTAGTCCCGGGGACACCCGTGCCGCTTCACAGCGTCTAAAAATTCAAAGGCTTCTTCCGATGACAGGTGTTTAGGAGCCTCATCTCGCCGTACGGTTTTTGTTTCCAGGTCTCCGATGATGCCCAGATCCGGAATCAGTTTGTGTTTGGCAAGATACGTAAAAAATCTCCTGACAGCAACGATCTTGCGATTCAAAGTTGATTGAGCGTATCCAAGTGTATCTTTTAGGAAAAGAAAATAACCAACCAAATCGTCGGCTGTAACACGCTTTAAATCTACAGTGAAACTATCCAAATGCTTGCGAGATGTTTTAGACAATCTGTAGCCGTTGCGAGCTATTGACGTTTCCAGTTCATGAAATGCAGATTGATCTTCAGGCGGCAGTACACAATCATATCCGGCCAAAACAAAGTGCAGCTTTAGAAGCCGCAAATCAGATCGGTAGGCCTTGGCAGTATTCACACTCATGTTAAGACCTAAAACTGTGATAAATCGTTCCACCTGCAAATCAAAATCCAGCATATAACAGCAACCTCCTTGTGTATATATACCTTTTCTAGCAAAGGACGGGGGATCCCTACCAGCAAAATCGCCTTAAATCGCCGTCCTCGGACATTTTTTACACTTCTTCGATAGAAATATATAGCCATTTCGCAGAAGATATATTATGCGAAGTGAATCGGATGTTTTAAGGGGCCCCGAGGGGCCTTTTGGTTGATTGTTCAGATACTTTACAATTCTTGGATGGCGCTTAGATGCTGCTTATTGGAGACGAATGGGCTTATCCACACTTTTGTTTGTATTCACCTTGAGGTTTACACCTACACCGAAAGGTTGGTTGTCCTTATGCAGTTCACAACTGGGTACCGCCTCATCCTCCTGACTAACGCACGGATCTTTTTAAATCAACCAGTTGTATTGGTCATGCGTTAGTAGGATAACTTTAATTGGCCTTAGGTGTGCTCTCTCTCTTTAGCCGGACTATCTAGAATAGACTGTTTGGCACTACCAGAACTTGCCCCGGTGCTATATCTACGGATTCCAAGCCATTGGCTTTCTTAATATAAAACACCGTTTTTCTAGGATCAACTTCGGGCAAAATGTTCCTGGCAATAGTCCAAAGTGTATCCCCTCTGCTTACTATTACTGTCTGGGCGCTTTCCTCATAGCTTTCCTCATAAAGGCTGTGGGAATGCGTATCCCAAAGGGCCACAAACATGACACACACAACCGCCAGACCAATTCCAATGACACCAAGCCCTCTCCCCGACAAAAGCATCCTAAGCACCAAATCAACCTCCCAGCGATTTTAGGCGAATATTTGTGCCGTGCGAACATCCGCTCGCATCCTCAGCTTACCACGAACATACGTTTTAGTCAACCTTTAGGTGCAAAGAACTCGCAATATTCGTGAAGCTGCGGAACTAGTACTAAAAAGTAGTATGCTTCACAAGGGTGGCTGTGCAGTAGACAGAAACCGCTGTTGGCTGGAGACAAACTATTATCTTGTTTTTGCGAACGGATGTTTGCAATGATGTAATGGTCGTGGTATAATCTGAGTACATGCAATTGCTTCTAAGGCTACGTCCACCACGTTGGACGCCGTTTGAGGAAGTTTGAGGAGGTTGCTTATGGATAAACTCACGAAACGCCAAAGGGAAATTTTTCTTTACATTAGGGACCAGGTCAAAGAGAAAGGCTATCCTCCATCTGTTCGGGAGATTGGCACCGGGGTCGGGTTGAGCAGCAGCTCCACAGTACACGGCCATTTGAGACGTCTTGAAAAGAAAGGATATATCAAAAGGGATCCAACTAAACCGCGGGCGATCGAAATCCTTTACGCGGATCCCGAAACCCACACAACCAACCTGGAAAGTAAGGAACTTGTTCGCATCCCAGTTTTAGGCAACGTGACTGCCGGTGTGCCGATTTTGGCTGTTCAAAACATTGAGGACTATTTCCCCTTGCCCCGTGACTTTGCGTCATCTGAGGCCGCTTTCATGCTGAGGGTTAAAGGCGACAGCATGATGGAGGCCGGGATCCTAAATGGGGATTACGTAATTGTAAGACAACAGCACGACGCGAGCAACGGGGAAATTGTTGTTGCTATGATTGAAGACGAGGCTACAGTAAAGCGCTTTTATAAGGAGTCGGGATATATAAGGTTGCAGCCGGAGAATCCAGCATATGAGCCGATTATCACAAAGAACGCGCATATATTAGGCAAGGTGATCGGTGTACTTAGAAGGCTTCACTAAACGGTAGAACGCAAGTCCGGTGAATGTGTAATATTTTGCGGAAAGAAATAGTCAGGGGGCAAGTCCGTCAGAGTCCAAACTACGCCCCCTCATGCCTGTCTTTACAGGTAAAGCTTCCACCCGTCAATTCCTGATTAACAACTCTATATGCCTGATCAAATTCCAGACAAAGCTGCATTCGATTAAAGCAGTTGTTGCCAACCACGGTTTTGTTGACGTACATATCATACCCTTTTCCTCTGTCAACCTCACGTTGAATTTCCGAGGATTTACGTATGCGAAGCGATATTAATTCATCGCACTCATCACACCTAAGATGCACCAATACAGCATCCCGAGTGTTCACTATGCCTGGTTGGGATGGGCTCGATGGGGTGAACATTTCAAGCAAACGGGCGAAAAAACTCAACTTTAGACCTCCATGGCTTCTTCGGTACTCCAGGGTGTTTGTTGGGTTATAGAAGCCCTCAAGGACATGACTTTTTCAGAACCTATCCCTAGCAGTGTAAAAAACATTTCAAGTGCCTGCTCTTTACCGCGGACTGCGGGCGCCTCTTTTTGATCTGAATCAAAAAGAGGCAGTTTGGCATAATCGCTCATAGCAAGCTTACACGCCAAATCTACCCCTTTGGTCTTGACAAGCTCCATCAGCTCATCATATTTCTGTCGACGGGCTTCCGCCTGGATCTCCCAGAAGTCAGGGTTTGAAGTTAAGGAGCTCGCCAAAAGATCCTGCTTTGCTAGTCGCTTAAACTTCTTTAACCCCCTAAGGACATCGTCCTTGGCCACCAATATCATTGCAGATCCCCCCCTGGTGAATTCCTAACTAGTTCTATAGCTAACTTCTCCTTCAATCACTCCAAATCCTTTCATAATTCGAAGTAAATCTCTAAAATCATACAGGCGGTGTAAAACCACTGCCCAACTTACTATATGCCGTCGACGCCGGAAAATTATCAAACTCACCGAAGTCGCAGATTCTGTCAGCTATTGCTAGTAATAGAATTCGTTTCAATGGAGCAGGATATGTGCAAATCGCGGCCTGGCAACATATAACAATTGTATTATAATATTCCATTATCCCGAAGTTCTTTTACAGCATCAGGGGCCTGCAAATAGTGGTAAAACGCTTGAAGGTACTGGCTTTTCTCCTTGTAAACGGCACTCAAAAGCAGGTGTGAGTATTGATTTTTTGGATC
>JAAYQZ010000135.1 GCA_012519025.1 Bacillota bacterium | reverse complement strand
GGTTCGAATCCTGGTCCCCCAGCCATATTTTCTAATGGTGGACACAAAGGCTTTTGGCTAACCTTCCATTGGGGGATCTGCTAATGGTAGGCGAGATGATTTTGGATCATCGGGTCCAGGTTCGAATCCTGGTCCCCCAGCCAGGAAATGTCATATTATGCCCCCATCGTCTAGTGGCCTAGGACGCCGCCCTCTCACGGCGGTGGCAGGGGTTCAAATCCCCTTGGGGGTACCAAACTAAAACTGGCTCCATTCGCAAAGAGTGGGGCCAATTTAATTTCCAAAACTAACCCGAGCATGCCTTTTGATCTAGGCTGTAGACTTGACGACAATTATGCACACATCAAGGCGATGTACTCACATAAAGTTGATACCTTTGGCGGAAACTATATTTAGCTGAAGGGTAAACCCTCATCAGGCTGTATGCATAAATCCGCAAGGAGGGAAGACTTTGGATGTTCCGATTCCCATCGCTGTTGGTGATGAAGTGAAGATTGAGTATAATGGTCGGCTTGCTCAATCCGGTGCTGATTCCATTTATCTGCACTATGGTTTTGGGCCCGGCGATTGGCGGTCTGTCGAAGATCTCCCCATGGAGAAAAATGAAGATGGGGCATGGGCCGCAACAGTTTTGGCCAGTGAAGCGGGGGAGTTCAGCTTCTGCTTCAAGGACGAGAATGAGAACTGGGATAATAATGGCGGACAGGATTGGAGTTATAATATACATGGAGACCAATGGTATTAGATGATGATTTGTGGGGGGCCTCTTTTTAGGGGACTCCCCATTTTTGTCGCCTTTTCCAAAGCCAAGCAGGGGAATTGCCGCTGCTTGCGGAAACTTAGTTTATACTATCCATGGATGTCCCTTGTTTGACGGAAAAATAGGATTGGACATCTTATTCGGGTTTCTTGAAACGGAGGAGAGTCGATGGCTGACCTATCGGAAAGCACACGCATGTTTACTGCTGCCAACGGTGATGACTTAGATGTTAAAAGCATCATACGGCAGGTCTATCACGCCTTGAAGGAAAAAGGATATCGGCCGATAGATCAGATTATGGGTTACCTCATGTCGGGGGATCCCGCTTATATTACAAGTCACGGTGATGCTCGGACATTGATAAAACGAGTAGAACGAGATGAATTGCTAGAAGAGATCGTGCGCACCTATTTGGAAACCTTGTAGCAATTTATTGTCGGGGAGGTTGTATGGTGGCCAAGTTGATTGTAAGGGGAGGTACCCCCCTTAAAGGTGAAGTTCGTATAAGCGGCGCTAAAAACAGCGCTTTACCCATTGTTGTGGCGGCTTGTCTTGCCGAAGGGGAAAGTGTATTGGAGAATATTCCCCGGGATATTGACGTATATACCATTAGTATGATTCTTAAAAAGCTTGGGGCGAATATCTGGTTTGATGATGATAGTCGTCTTCATGTAGTGCCGGATAATTTAACTAAAGAAAAAGCCCCCTATGACTTGGTTAGGCGTATGCGAGCGTCTTTTTATGTTGCAGGGCTGTTGTTAGCTCGCTTAGGTAAAGCGGAAGTGCCGCTTCCCGGCGGCTGTGCTTTAGGCTCAAGGCCGGTCGATTACCACTTGAAAGGTTTCAAAGCCCTTGGTGCCGATGTGAGTATCGAGCATGGTTATGTAAGGGCACAGGCACAAGAATTGGTTGGTGCAAAAATCTATATCAATCGCTCCAGCGTGGGCACCACTATGAACTTGATGCTGGCAGCCGCTTTGGCCAAAGGCACGACCCTTTTGGAAAATGCTGCTAAGGAACCAGAGGTGGTGGATCTTGCCATCTTCATGAATTCCATGGGTGCCCGCATACGCGGGGCCGGTACAGATGTAATTCGCATTGAAGGAGTAGAAAGTCTTAAGGGGACAGAATACAGCATCATTGCTGATCGCATTGAAGCCGGTACTTTCATGGTGGTTTGCGGGATCACCGGCGGCGACATGATGCTTACCAATGTTGTACCAGAGCATTTGCGTTCAACTATCCTGAAGTGCCAAGAAGCAGGTTTAGAAATAGAAGAGGGCCCCAACGCGATCCGTGTGCGGGCACTAAGGCGGCCGCAGGCTGTTGATCTGGAGACAGCCCCATACCCCGGGTTTGCTACAGATATGCAGCAGCCATTCGTGGCAATGATGGCGGTAGCCCAAGGAACAAGTGTCATCCGGGAGACAATATTTGATCGGTTTCGCTATGTTGATGAGCTTCGCCGCATGGGTGCCGACATCAGGGTGGAGCGGGATACAGCTATCATCAGGGGCGTAGAAGAACTCACCGGGGCCCCGGTTGTGGCAACCGATCTTAGGGCCGGTGCAGCGCTGGTGATTGCGGCTTTACAGGCCAAAGGCGAGACGGAGATTCGAGGAGTGGAATTAATCGATCGGGGATATGAACACATAGATGAAAAATTGCGCCGTTTGGGAGCCGATATAACAAGGATTTCCGATGATGAAGAAAGCCGACACATGGAATCCTTGATGTCGACTTTTTCTGAACTGGGGTAGTCGGAACTTGGATTTGAAGACACACCGACATCAGTTTTCAAGGTGGAGATAATACTTGTTTTAGGGCTTGAATAAAGCCCATGTTTGCTTGACACTTCCAAAGGTGTAAGATATAATCTTAACGAATTTTAAACGATGGGGGGGACTTGTATATGGCGG
>JAAYQZ010000018.1 GCA_012519025.1 Bacillota bacterium | reverse complement strand
CGGTAGTATTCATTCATCACATGAATGCCGTAAGCACTGCCCACCGATACCAAGATTACCGGAATTGCAATACCCACTGTTGTCAGTGCTTGGCCCGATGCCGCCACAAGACCCATGGCCCAAATTACGGAGACCAATACACCAATTAAGGGGATCAGTGTACCTTTGATAGTTCTGAAGGTCAAAAACAAAACACCAATTACAACCAAAACTACTGTTGGAACCAGTGTCCGCAGGTCTTTTTTGGCAGTGCGATCACCGTCAACACTAAAGAAAGGATTCCCGGTTCGGTAGTGATTAAATTTCCCGCTGCTGCTGTATCCTTCTAAAATATCGTCCATGGCGTCTACTGCAGTTTGCGTATCTGCTTTTGGCTTTAATGTCACAGTGATGAGAGCCATACGCCCATCTTTTGATACCAAGTTGCCTGCGTAAATATCCTTTGCCATGACATAGTCTTCCCGCTCCGCCAGTTCAGTGGGGGAGTAGCCCCGGCTTACATCAAACAAAGGGCCAACTTCAAGCATGTCTCCTTCGGCCCGCATATCTAAAACATTGGTCAGGCTTATAACTGAACTGACTCCATCTATGCGGGAAAACGATTGGGTCAAGTTTTCAATATGTTCGAGTGCATCATTGGAAAATATGTTGTCTGTCTCCACCATCACCGCTCCAATCGCGCTGCCGGAAAATGTTTCACTGATACTGCGGAATGCAGTGACCACGGGATCGTTGGAGGGAAGATAGTTGGTAAGATCGTCATCAATGACAAGTCCCAAGGCAAACACAGCGAAGATCAAAGTGATTATGGTGTTGATTCCAATGAACCACCAAGGGTTTTTGACGATACAGCGGCTCACTCTTTCCATATAAAATTTAGCCTCCCTTAAAGACGTTTGAGTTCACATCAACACTATCAGACGGACCAGTCGGTCTATCTGCATTATATCAATCCCTTTTTGACTGTCAATGCTTTTATATCTTAAGGAAGGCTGTCATATTAAAGAGGTGCCCTCTCATTGGGGCACCTCTTTGACAGTAGTTTAACTGTAGAAGTTTAATATCGCTTTCCGCACACTCTCCAAATCCAAAAGCCGCTCATCAACTAATCCTTGCAAAAAGGATTCGCATGTTTCGGGAACCTCTTTAGATGCTCGGGGCTCTGCTTCTGTTTTGCGCCGCCCTAAACTGGATAATATATTTAGGTTCGGCAGCCAGCGGCGGCTCCCATCACTTTGCGCCAAAGCAGCATCCTCCACATCGGCATCACTTTTGCCGGCTGCGGCTTCCACCTCTGCCATCCTACCGAGTTCATCCCCCTGGGGCCACACGAAACTGTCGGTATGGGCATCCCAGCGGCATACAAGCCTGTGGGTGGCTTTGGGATCACCGGTTCCCACATGGACCTGTGTCACCCGTCTTTGAAATCTCTTACTGCCGGGCACCCGCAGCGCCCTGATAAATAAGACTAAGTCCAACTTTGAGAAATCTTCGGTACTAAGCCCAATCTCTTGGCCTGTGACCAGTCGGCGCAGTTCCCCCAACTCATCGGCATGGACGGTTGTAGCAGCAAACCTACCTGCTTTGGGCATACTGAGGAAAACCTTGGCAGCTTCTCCCCATAAATAGGAGTACCATGAGCCCGGGCCCAATTCATGGCAAATAAACCATGTCGGTGTTTCCGGGTTCCATACCTCATCATACCATGATTCAGATCTTGCTGAATCCACAACTTTTATTTCCCCGGATGGGGGTATAAAACTCAATAAAGCGCCCATTAAGGTTGTCTTACCGGTGCCGCCGGGTCCCGCGCAGCAAAGCACAGAGGCGCCTTGTCGGATGGCACCCATTAGATAAGCGGCAAGTTGAACGTCTACCGTTCGGGCAAGGATTAAATCAACAATGGAAAGCATGCGTCCGCCCCTTTGATTGAGGGCGTTGATTTCTTGAACTATGCGATTGTTTCCCATGGTGTTCACCCCACTCTTCCTACCTGGGTTCAATACATTGCAGTGATTGACTTTGCTTATCTTGCGATTTTTCGGCACCTCTTTAATAGTATTCCCTGCGGCATTAATGTGCCGTACGAATACCGAGGTGGCCGTGGGTGCAGCTAGAGGGGAATGGTTGAGGCTTTACCATCGGCACCAAAAAGATGAATTTTGTCTTGAACGATGTTGATTACTTCTTTTTTGGCAAGGTTTAGAAGGGGTCTTGGATCAAGGAAATTGCCGTTCTCCAAAGCATTTTTCAGCGTGTCAACATAGGTAACTCGCAGATCGGTACCTACATTGACTTTGGCAATACCCAACTCGATGGCCTGCCGGATGATATCATCGGGCACTCCTGTCCCACCGTGGAGCACTAAAGGCACGTCTGTGGCTGACCTGATCGCCTGCAGACGCTGAAAGTCCAATTTAGGCTCACCTTTGTACAGTCCATGGGCTGTGCCGATGGCAACCGCCAAGGCATCGACTTGGGTACGCTTCACAAAATCGGAAACCAAATCAGGATCTGTCATTTGGGCTTCCTGTTCACTTAAGGCAATATCATCTTCAGTACCGGGAATTTGGCCAAGTTCGCCTTCAATGCTCATCCCCGCCATATGGGCAATATCTTTAGCTTGGGATGTCAGGTGAATATTTTCCTCCCACGGCAAAAGGGATCCATCGAACATGACCGAGGTAAAACCGTACTGCACACTTTTTACTACATGTTTCAAACAGCGACCATGATCAAGCTGCAGCGCAAAGGGGATGTTGACTGTTTCAGCAGCAGCAGCGGCCAGTCCCCTAATGTAGGGGAATCCGGCAAATCGGATGGTGCTTTCCGTCACCATCACAATCACAGGGGCTGCCTCAAGTTCCGCCGCGGCGAGAATCCCTTGAAAATCCACGAGATGGTGGCAGTTGAAGGCCGGCACTGCATATCCTTCTGTTTGGGCATGGTCAAGCAATACTTTGGCAGAAACTAATGCCACGTTTTCTCCCCTCTCTATTAGTGCTGCTGGCGCGGCGATGGTTAGAAACTGCCCATCAGGTGAAAAGCCCGGGGGGTGAAACTGTCTCTTCTAAATCGATATCCTCCCAAGCTTGTGTTAAATCCACCAGCATGGCGTTGTTGTCTTCATCCCATCTTGCCACACACCGAATGCTTTTCGTAAAAGGCAAAGGAAAGTACTGCTTGATATAGCGTACAAAATCTTTGGTATTGATGCGGGCAAATCCTCGGTTGATGCGTTCTTTGAAAGGAAAGGTCACGTTGTTTGGTGCTTCTTCGCCTTTTACCGGTCTTACAGCCAGCATTAACTGCTCGCTGTCAAACCCCAACATGATCCCCTCGGGTTCACCCAATGTCATTATAGCACTTAAATTGAAAATGAGCCCATATTCGGCGATTGTGACTGTCGGCGCGCCTATTTCCCGATCAAACCATTCGAAATTGTAGTCCACTTCGCCTCCCTCCTTTGCCATAATTATGTCACAATATGGTGCTGTTTGCAATATAAGCGCTATACATCTACAATATTCAAGGGAAATAAAATATCCCGCCGTCTCCACAAAGGAAGAGCAGCGGGAACAGAATTGTGGGCTTCAAGATCAATTTTCAACGGACAGCTGTTTGAAGATCACATACGAGTAGACTACAGCCGCCAGTGATGTACCTATGACAGCCACCATTAAAACAGCGAAATTGTAAGGTGGCGGCAGCCAAGTCGCGGCCAATGACACAATTCCGCCGGCCACCAGCAGCGGGCCTGCCATGCGATGCGTCCTGCGCCAAACCTCTTCATTAGCTAAAGTCCAAGGTGTTCTAATACCTACAAAGTAGTTGTGCCGGACTCTGCCTATCTGGTTGCCCATGACAATGAAAAGCAAAGCTGTTGCCGGCTGCACTATTTTGCTGACATCGATGGTATGCCCCATTCCTGCAAGCAAAATGACCCCATGAATCAACGCCATCAACATTAACGTACTCCAGCGAATAGCATTGTAAGCCTTGATGAAGCGGTGGTAGTTGGCGCGTTTGGGATCAAGAGCAGGCAGCACCAAAAACATGATATACAGCGCTGATGTGACTAAAGGCAAACCAAAAGCCGCAAAGCCCCGCCCGCTGTAGCCCTGCACCTCACCTTTCATACTCCAACTGCTGGGCACTTTTTCCGGCAGTGTGGGGTAAAAATAAACACCCATAACAAACATTACCAATATAAGGGCCACTAAAGGCCAATCACGCTTCAACTGCCAAATAGTCAACCCGGGTACGGTTTTAGCCATCTTCACGGCCCCCTTTATCTTTGTCTCTTATGTCCCCACCTGTGTATTCCATCATCCAAGCGACTGCATCTTGAAACACCGTAGTTTCCAATGAATAAATGATGTTTTGGCCCCGCCTTTCATCACTGACAAGGCCTGCCTGTTTTAAAACTGTCAAGTGATGGGAAAGACTCGGTTTAGTAATGGAGAAATGCTCCGCCAGTTCTCCGGCATTCATGTCTTCCCTGCGGAGAAGCTGTAGTATTTTCCGACGATTCGGATCTGATAATGCCTTAAAGGTCAACCCTAAAGCTGCCAGCCGCACCACCCCCACTCATTTAGACAAGTATCTAATTACATCTTGATCATAACACAGCGGCAGGAAAGGTTCAATGGTGCTTACCTTCCTTTTTTATCAAATGGGGTGTCGGGGTTTTTAAAAATATGGCAACCACCACGGCTGTGGCGGCAAATGCGGCCATCAAATAGAACCCTATAATATAATTTTGCATCCTGTCATATGAGAACCCAATTACCAAAGGGCCCATCAGCATCCCGATATTGGCCAGGGTTGATAAAATCCCATAACCAATTCCTGCCTGAGCCTTAGGCAAAAGCTTTGGAATCATGGCAAACACCGGGGCCGGTACCATACCTCCGGCCAGCCCCACCAAACCCCCTAATAGAAGAGGGTTGAGGTTGGTCAGCGGTACCAAGAGCATTACCAACGCGAGCAGAGCACAACCGCTGATCATGTAAACTTGTTCTTTGCCTGTCCGATCTATTAAGCGCCCTGTTATGGGACTAAACAGCAGTGAACCCAACATAAACAGACTGGCCAAAAAACCGGCATAACCAACATCATAGCCGATGGATGTATAGTAATCACCGGCAAAAGTCACAAACGCCAGTGCTGATGCATTAAACATCATCCAGACTGCCGCAGTCTGCCATACAGGCCAACCGGCGTGTCTGATATTTTCTGCGATCTCTTTCATTTTGGGCTGTTTCGATTCTCCCGTATGGCCTTGTTTGGGTAAACCGGGATGCCGCAGCATAAACAAAACCAACACTATTAAAGCATAAGCTGCTGTCAGCAGAATGGGCATTCGCCAACCCCAAAACCCGGCAAAACGTCCAAACAAATTTAGTGCCAAAACAGTGCCCAAAGGCATGGCAGTGTGAAAAATACCCATGGCACTGCCTACATCCTGCTCGCTGAACCAATGGGATATAGTCTGTGGAGCCGCAAGCCCCACCACTGCACCGCCGATGCCGGCAACCACCCTGCCGATCAAAAGCAGCAAAAACGTATTTCCCAGACCCACAAGCAAAGTTCCCATAACAATGATCCCCAAAGCTGCCGTCCCCACTTGTTTAGGACCATATATGTCTGTTAAGAACCCACCCGGAATGGACATCAAGATGCCGGGAAATGCATAAAAGCTCATCAAAGCACCGGCCTGTCCGTGGGATATGTCCAATACCGGGACAAGAAATCCCATTAGCGGGGGAATCGCCTGCAAAGTTACTGCAACCGCAAGCATGGCAATATAGGCCAAGAACAAGACTTCCTTAGAAGTCCTTTTGGTCATCTTCTCACCTCAAATTGAATTCTCCCGGCCTTTAGGTCAGGTGCCTGTGCCCTCTGGCCAGAACCGGAATACGGCCCAAAACAAGATCATTTTCCACTAGATAGTATTCATCAAACAAATTCATCACCACACAGGCGTGGTTGGGTATAATCTCGACTTTATCTCCGATTGCTAAATCCAAGGAAGCATCTTCAATTACCCCATGTTCTTCATTTACCCAACTGACAAAAGAACTTTCTATCCCTTTAATCACACCAAACCCCGGAATATCTTGGCTTTGATCTTTAGATAAGCTCTTGCTGCCGGCATCGAGGATATATCGGTTGGGCACAGGATGGCTGACCACAGTCGCAAGCACGCTCAAAGCACACCGATCCCACCCGACAACTCCTGAAGCAGCTAAAGATGCATCATAAAACACATATGTGCCGGGACGGATTTCTGTAACCCCAGGCACTTCGGCAACAACAGCGGCACTGGGCGTGGAACCTGTGGAGATCTCTTCTATAGAAAAGCCCCGGGCTTTCAGGATACTGCCCATCTCCACGATAAGCTCCCCCTCTTGTTTACCGATGGTTTCCCTGCCGGCGGCGTCTTGGCCATGGGCATGCCCGGCATGGGTAAACAGCCCTTTTAATCGAAGGCTGGGCATGGCATGTATGGTTTCAGCGAGCTTCAAAACCTGGGTTTCGTCTTTAAGACCACTTCTATGGAGACCTGTATCTATTTCAATCAGGCAGTCGATCGTGGTCTTACAAGAGGCCGCGGCTTTGGCCAACATCTGGACTCCAATGCTGCTGTCTACCCCGACCGAGAGCCGGGCCAGTCTGCTGAGCCGCGCCAATCGGCGAGCACGGTGGATTTCCCCCATAGGATAAGCCACAAATATATCAGAAATACCGCTGTAGATCATAGTTTCCGCTTCATCAATTGTTGCCGCGGCTGCACCTTGAGCACCAAGGGATTTTTGCCAATGGGCAATAAAAGGAGATTTATGTGTTTTAATATGGGGCCTGAGCTTCACCTGGGCCTGCTCGGCAACCTGGGCCATTTCTTCTAGATTTATCCTCAGTTTTTCGCGTTCCACGATTACTGCCGGTGTCGGCAAATCATTAATATGCAATTTGACCCTCCACTCATATTTAGACTTTTCCCACAAACTGCATTGTTTGTACGCTTCTTTGTGCTATTCCCTGAGATAGACCGTGTTTCCTGCACAGCCGCTGCTGCAAATCAATCCCTTGACCAAATTTTTTCATAATTATCGTACTGTTTAATGCAGGTGTTCAAACCCACATCGAGAATAATATATGTGAGCAAATTAGTACCTGGTACTAACACAAACTGGCGAGGAGTGATATCCATGAGGATCAAGGGACGTGTAGATGTTGAACCCGAATTATGCAAAGGTTGTGGCCTGTGTGTGGCCTTTTGTCCCCGCAAAGTGCTTGCACTCGCCGATGAGGTAAACAGTAAAGGCTATCGGATTGTAGCACAGGTGAAACCCGAAGAATGCAACGGATGCACAATTTGTGCTCAGATGTGCCCCGATATTGCGTTAACGGTTTGGCGAAGCGGAAGATCGAAGGAGGCTGTTTGAGATGACAACCAATGCGGCAAAGTTGATGAAAGGCAATGAAGCCATTGCCGAGGCCGCCATTCGCGCCGGCTGTCAAGCCTATTTTGGTTATCCCATTACACCGCAAAATGAGATACCGGATTATATGGCAAAGTGGCTTCCTAAGGCCGGGGGCGTGTTTTTGCAGGCTGAAAGTGAGCTTGCGGCCATCAATATGGTCTACGGTGCCGCTGGGGCCGGAAGCCGTGTGATGACTTCATCTTCCAGCCCCGGCATCAGCCTTATGCAGGAAGGTCTTTCTTATATAGCGTGTGCAGAGCTTCCCTGTGTCGTCATTAATATGGTAAGAAGCGGTCCCGGGCTCGGCGGCATTTTGCCTGCCCAAAGTGATTATTTCCAAGCAGTCAAAGGTGGTGGACACGGTGACTACAAATTGTTGGTGCTGGCGCCGGCCACTGTCCAAGAAGCAGTGGACATAACTTATGCGTCATTTCAACTCGCCGAAAAGTACCGCAACCCCGTGATGATTTTAGGCGATGGTCTGCTTGGTCAGATGATGGAAAGTGTCACCTTGCCGAAAGTCGAATCCCCACCATCACCACCGGATTGGGCCACAACAGGCCGGCAAAAAGGTAAGCCACGGATTATCAACTCCCTGTATATTGAAGGGGATGTGATGGAAAAGCGCAACCAGCACATTTTTGCTAAGTATGCCCACATGGCAGAAGATGAAGTGCGGTTTGAAAAGTACCATACAGATGGAGCCCGGCTTTTGGTGGCAGCCTACGGCAGTACTGCCCGGATTGCAAAAACCGCCATCGATAGAGCCAGGGCCGAAGGCATCCCTGTTGGGCTTTTCCGCCCCATTTCACTGTATCCTTTCCCCAATGATGCATTAAGAAAGGCAGCGGCAGAGGCCCGTGTTGTGCTCACTTTAGAAATGAGTATGGGGCAAATGGTTGATGATGTGCGGCTTTCCTTGGAGGGAAGGGTACCTGTCGTGTTTTACGGCAGGACCGGCGGAGTTGTGCCGACACCCAAAGAAATTTTAAAAGAGCTGCACCGCGTATGGGAAAACAGAGCCTAAACTATGTGTGAACTACCAAGGGGGAATGGGAAAATGCGACAAGTCACAGCTAAACCAAAAGCGCTTACTAATGCGCCTTTCCACTACTGTCCCGGCTGTACCCACGGTATTATCCACCGCTTACTTGCTGAAACTTTAGATGAATTTGGCCTTACGGAAAATGCCATCGGCATTGCATCAGTAGGGTGTTCTGTTTTTGCTTATGACTATTTCAACTGTGATATGCAGCAGGCAGCACACGGCAGGGCACCGGCGGTGGCCACAGGTATTAAGCGGGTGCGGCCGCAAAATTTCGTATTTACGTATCAAGGCGATGGTGACCTGGGATCCATTGGGATCGGAGAAACTATCCACGCGGCAAACCGAGGAGAAAACATCACCATTATTTTTGTAAATAACGCTGTCTATGGTATGACAGGTGGACAGATGGCGCCCACAACGCTGTTGGGCCAAAAGTCATCAACAACACCCACCGGCCGCAGTATTGGGGAACACGGCTACCCACTGCCGGTGTCTGAACTGCTTCAGGCTTTGCCGGGTGCGGCATATGTGGCCCGCACCACAGTGACTTCACCAAGCCAGATTCGGATCACGAAAAGGGCTTTAGCACAGGCATTCCAAGCCCAGATTCAAGGCCGAGGCTTGGGGCTTGTAGAGATCCTCTCAACTTGTCCTGTCAACTGGCATATGGATCCTGTTGAGGCTTTGACGTTTATAAATGAGGAAATGGTGGCCCAGTTTCCTCTGGGCGTTTTTAAAGATTTTGATGAGGAGGTCGCCCGGGATGGAAAATAGTGTATTAATAGCAGGGTTTGGCGGTCAAGGCGTGCTTTTCACCGGCCGTGTGTTGGCAGAAGCCGGCTTGCTTCTAGGACATGAAGTTACCTGGTATCCTTCCTATGGGCCGGAACAAAGAGGCGGTACATGCAACTGCTCGGTGGTGATTGGCGACGAGCCCATCGGTTCACCGGTCATCGATGCACCGGATTATCTTTTAGTGCTGAATCAGCCTTCATGGGCGCGATTTGCACCAACTGCTAAAGCAAACGGCCGCATCATTTACAACGAGAATATTGTCAAACCTGATGCCGGCCCAATTGCGGCCGGTAAAGTCCCCATTAAAGCCACACGGCTGGCCGGGAAGGCCGGCGATGAACGGGTGGCCAACATGGTGCTTTTAGGGGCACTGCTGAGAAGCCTTGAATCCATAACAATGGCCGCAGCGAAAGAAGCCCTTAGAGACTTAATTTCCCCCAAATATGCCGATTTGTTGGAAATTGATCTTGATTGTCTGGATCTAGGTTATGCCAAGGCGGCAGTATAAAAGGCCGCGGCCAAAAGCCGCGACCTTTCCAAGTTTTGGATCTGTGTCTTTTAAATCTTGGGAATCTCAATATCGACCTCTTTACCACTTTGGGCAGAGCGCAAAATACCGTCGATAATGGCTTGGTTGCGGACAATCTGTTCACCTGGTATAGGTGCTTTACCGCCATCTTTCACTGCAAAAACGAAGTCTCTCACTTTTTCGGTAAAAATATTGAAATTCTGCGGCCTTGGCCTTAGTGAAATTGGACTTTCAGTTTGGTAGTTCTGCAGGTCGTGGTACAAAGTAACTGATCCTACACCACCATCCCAAGCCCCGCCCCAGTTTCCTGTTCCCGCCGGAGTGCACTTCAGCCCTGCATCCTGTCCGAGGAAAAATGTAGCCCCCATGGAATCAAGGTGCATAGCCCAAGAGATCTTAAAATACAGCACTATGTCGCCTTCCAAGCGAATAAACGCAGTACCGAAGTCTTCCACTTGGAAATCTTCCGGAGCCCAAGCCGGGCTATATTTTGGAGACTTGCCAAAATCATCCCGGGAATGTGCACTGACAGTAAGTGGTTTCGGGTAGCCAAGCGCGTTCATAGCCATATCTAAAGAATAGCAGCCGATGTCAGCGATGGCACCAAAGCCGGCTTCTTCTTTGTTGATAAAGGAACCACCGGGAATACCGCGACGGCGGCCGCCGCCGGTTTCAACATAATAGATTTTACCTAAAACACCTGACTGAACAATATCTTTAATTGCCATCATATTGGGATCATAGCGGGGTTGAAAGCCGATTGAAAGGATTTTATCGGCCTTTTTGGCGGCTTTAGCCATATTGACGGCCTCATCTAAAGTAACACTCATAGGTTTTTCGCACAATACATGCTTGCCTGCTTCCAGGCAATCGACTGTGATAAAACCGTGGGAAGCATTGGGCGTGGAAATGCTTACAGCATCGAGCTCCAATTCCTCCAGCATATCTTGGTAACGCACGTATGTTTTAGCATTTGGGAAGCCTTCCCGCTCCCCATAAGCAGCTGCTTTCCCCGGCACAATATCACAAAGCCCGACAATCTCAGCCTCCGGAATATCCCGATAAGCGCGAGCATACGAACGGGCGATGTTCCCAGTACCGATGATACCGATGCGAATTGAGTCTGACATGAATTAAACTCCTTTCCGGCTTTACAAAATAGAAATTACAGCAAAAGTCGTTTATTATCATTAATTCCTCTCATGCCAGAATCTTCCTTCCCAAAACCTCAACTACAATTCAATATCGGTTTTTTTGAGCCCGTGAACAGCATCGGCAAAGGAAGTGCCGTCAGTTCGAAATATGCTTTGGGTACCGCCCACAAAAAATGCGGCACCACAGCCCGATGCTGTGTCAGCGACATCCTCTGAAACAGCCCCTTCGATGCCGATAGCAAATTCCAGGTTTTCCTGTTTGCGCAGGTCGTTCAACTGTCGAATTTTTTCGAAGCTGAAGCTCAACAGTCTTTGCCCGGCGAACCCCGGTTCCACCATCATAACTAAAACCAGCTGTACGAACGGCAATAAGAGCCGAATAGATTCCACGGATGTGGTGGGGTTGAGTGCAATGCCTGCTGCCGCCCCAGCGGAGTGAATTGTTCGAAGCAGTCGCAGTGGCGCAGAAGTAGTTTCACTGTGGAAGATGCATAAATCCGCTCCTGCGGCCAACACCCGCTCGATAACAGTTTCAGGGTGCTGCACCATTAAATGCACATCGATCGGCAAACGACTGCCTGCCCGCACCTGTTTGAGTAGATCATAGCTAAATCCCAAGTTATCGACAAAGTGTCCGTCCATCATATCCACATGCAGAGCATCGGCCCCCGCGGCTTCCAAGGATCTGATATCCCTGCCTAAGTTTAGTAAGTCAGCGCACATTAAAGATGGTGACACTATACGGCCGTTTTGCAGCCATCTCCACTTACGGCTGTTGGCCCTCATTTCCGAACTGTTGATCATATTTTCTGCCCCCCGGGCTGTGCAATTTTATCTATATAAAACTCTAGTAATTTTATAGGTATTATTTTCTTGATTGTTTGTGTCTTTACCTGCCGTGGTCGATGGGAAGGATACAGCCCGTGGATATGGAAGCATAAATATGTCTAAACATAATCTGATTACTCGCGAAAGGAGCACATCGATGGAAGTTAAAAGAGCAGCTGTATTAGTGGAGCACGAATATGAAGACCAGGAGTTGTGGTATCCTTACCTGCGCTTAACTGAAGAAGGTTACGATGTAGCTGTCGTGGGTCCCGATGCTAACCGGGAATATGCCAGCAAACATGGTTATAAAATAAAGTCATGCACAAGTATGGTTGAGGCACTCAGACAGGACTGGGATGCAGTTGTAATTCCCGGTGGCTGGGCTCCCGACAGGCTCAGAATCTACCCTGAGATGGTGGATCTAGTCCGTAAAGTTAACGAAGCCGATGGTGTTGTGGCAGCGATTTGTCATGGCCCTTCACTGCTTGTATCTGCAGATGCGGTAAAGGGCAAAAACGTTACATCTTACGTGGCCATAAAAGATGACTTAAGACATGCCGGCGGCAGCTGGGTTGATGCTGAAGTTGTCATTGATGGGAATTTAATCACATCCCGGACTCCCAAGGATTTAATACCCTTTACTAAAGCTATTTTAGAAGCCCTCAAGAAATGATCGCTAACTCGTCAAATGCTGATGAATGCTGATGTAAATCAAATTGACGCTAGGCCCCAAACTTAGCGTCAATTTTGTAATATACAGTTTGGAAACAAATACCTCCCATCTAGTGTCTGTAATCCATTGCCAAAAGCCTTTGATCACTTTTGAGCACATACCGCCAATATGTATCCAGGACATCCCACGCTTGATGGCTTCCGCCGGAAGCAAGGCCGAAGGAAACAGCAGACGTTTCGACTGCTAGGCCGGGTTTGAGTTCTTTACGCGAACTTTGTTGACGAGGTACGTGATTGTTTGTCCAAAGTGATAGGCAACCTTTTGTCCGTTCTCCAATCTCCCAATTCCACATTAGAGGATGTTCGAGATGCCAGTACCAGGCCCGGCCGGTGTCTGCCTCCTCCACAACGCCTATAGGCAGTGTACCGGGCATAACCCATGGGTGTGTTTTCGGTGGGGGTTGTGCCAGATTTTGTCTGTAGACACAGCCCCGACCCAAATCAGCACAGTAATATACAACCATGTTTTTGCGATGCAGGTGGGAACATATACCTCCAATATTGTGTAAAATAGTAGACCGGATCATATGTAGATTGATGGGTACGGAACTGTCGTTCCTGACTCTGGCCCACATTCTAATAATGGGCAGACCGCGATACAATAGGTAGTTTATCTCCACAAGCATACTTGTCGTCAGATCTTTAAGGATGATAACCAATAAATCACCTAGTTGACGGGTGAAGATATCGATCATCACCATCTTCATACGGTCATCGGATACTGTATGTACTTGACCGAGCCCGGATGAACAGGCTCTGGTGGTGAACTGCAGCTCCAAGATACTGCTGCCTTTGAGGCAAGTACCGGGAAAAGGTGGATTGACAAACAACCCCAAGAGTTGTATTTTGTCGGCGGTCCGGCGAAATACTAGTTGGCTATCATGATGCTTGTAATTAATCTGCACTTACAAGTCTCCTTCCCTGTTTGATGGTATAAATCATCTGCAGTCAATAGAAGCATATGTAGTAAAATTGGCTTACATTTTCAAAATATAAATTCGCCGCCATAGCTCTGATTTCCTGGTTATTTTCTACTACTCTTGTAAATTGCAGACATTTTCGTCGGGAATGAGGATTAAGGCAGGAAGAATCTACTGTACAGAGAAATATGCTTATAAAGGAGAAGGGATGGTGAAGGGCATTTTGTCCGTCTGCACCATCACTATGCTTGAATAGGGGGATTATTTTGCAGCAAACCATTCGAATCATACTGACTGTTCTTTTCTCAATCGTCACCTGTGGCTTGGTTCTGGTTGCACTGGCCGTAGCCAGGAGCTCCTGGTTGATTTTGGGTCAGATGTATTTACCAAGCTATGCTGCTCTCAGCGTAGCGGACAAAGGACTTATACTGCTCGGCGGAGTAGTGGGTTTGGGCTTTTTGATATATTCATTGGAGATGTTTCTTACTTCGGAGACCCCCATTGCAGTGCTGCATCAATTCACCAGATTAACAGCACCGGTCTTGTGGGTCTTGGGAACCAGCCATTTAATCAATGCTTTAAGTGCCATGAAAGTAGGTGCCCGAGGTGCGGCCCTCTTTTACCTGCCCATCGGCGAACTCCTTTTGGGGGTTGGGCTGTATTATCTGAGGCATAAGGTGCTTGTAGCCAAAGTTACCTTGGAAGAATCTCCTAATCTCAGTTAGTCGTCGCTGCAATAAAAGAAGTACCCCACCTGTTTAGGGGTACTTCTGGGTCTGCGGCCCTTACTTTCCACAACATGTGTGTTTTTCCGAGCCCACCGCTCATCTCCTGACCACCTCGCACTCTAGATTTGTACGCTTTGTTGGTCATTTCCCTACGCTACTACATCCGGTTCGCCTGCATCAAGTTCTCGTTGAGAACCGTGTAATCTTGCATAAACACCGTCACCGCCGAGCAAATCCTCATGTGTGCCTCGCTCAGTGATACGACCTCTTTCCAGTACAACGATTTCATCGGCATGCCGGATTGTGGACAGTCTGTGGGCAATAATCAAAGTGGTTCTGCCTTCACTCAGCTTATTTAAAGCCTTTTGTATGATGAACTCGGTGACATTATCCAATGAAGATGTCGCTTCATCCAAGATTAGAATCGGTGGATTTTTGAGAAACGCCCTAGCAATGGATATACGCTGCTTTTGCCCGCCGGAAAGCATTACACCCCGTTCTCCCACATAAGTGTCATACCGCTCAGGTAGACCCATGACAAAATCGTGAATATCGGCATTTTTAGCGGCTTCAATCACTTCTTCATCGGTAGCTTCCGGGTTGCCGTATAAGATATTTTCCTTGATGGTACCGGTAAACAAAAATACGTCCTGCTGTACAAGACCGATACTGTTTCTCAGTGAATAAAGATCTAGGTCCCGCACATCTTTACCATCAATCAATATGGCCCCATCAGTCACATCGTAGAATCTTGGGATCAAATGACAAAGGGTTGTTTTGCCCCCACCCGAAGGTCCTACCAGTGCCACCGTTTTCCCTGGAGTAATATCCAAACTTACATCATGGAGGACAGGGGCTTTTTCGTGATATTCAAAAGACACGCCCCGCAATTCAATGTGGCCTTTTACATCATCCAAAGCTACTGCATCAGGGTTTTCCACGATCTTTGGTTCCACTTCCATAAGCTCGGCAAACCGATTAAAACCGCTCATCCCCTGCTGGTACTGTTGAGTAAAAGCAGTCAAACGTCGGATAGGCTGCAGGAAAAAGCTGATAAACATTAGGTAGGCAGTCAAGTCCGCCAAATCAATATGTCCGCGGTACATATAAATGCCGCCGGCACCCAAGACCGCCACATTCAAAAGGTTGGTCAAAAAATTGAGGCCGGAGGTGTATTCAGCCATATGTTTGAATGCTATAACCCTTGCCTGGCGGAAATTGACATTGGCGTTGTCGAATCTTTCCATTTCGTAATCTTCGTTTGTGTAGCTTTTAGCTACCCGCATTCCTGATAAACTGTTTTCCAGATCTGCATTGACTTCTGCAATTCTCTCCCTTTCCAACCGGAAGGCTGCACTCATACGATGGCGCATGCTGATGGCAAACCACCCGATAAAGGGTACAAATAAAAATGCAATCAAAGTCAGCTGAACATTGATGGAAACTAAATAAACGAAAGATCCGACAAACATCAAAGATGCGATGAGCAGATCTTCCGGCCCGTGGTGGGCAAGCTCTGATATGTCCCTGAGGTCGTTGACGATGCGGGACATTAAGTGTCCGACACGGGTGTTATCGAAAAATTCGAAGTCCATTGTCTGCAGATGGGAAAATAAATCTTGGCGCATTCTGTATTCCATCCGCACCCCAACCACGTGTCCCCAATAGTCTACTATATACTGCAAAACCAAGCGCGCAGCATACATAACAACCAAAACGCCGACCCAGATCACGATCAAACGCATTTGCAGATTCGGAATAAAATCTTTCATGAACATTCTCGTAACCATGGGAAATACTAAATCCATACCTGCAATCAGACATGCGCAAACCATGTCCAGCAAAAATAGTTTCCATTCATAACGGTAGTAACTGACAAACCTTTTTAGCGTTGACAATAATGTGTTCCCTCCTGTTTGATAGTGCTACTTAACAGAGAATACTTGCTACCGGAGCACTTTTAAACTATTCCCGACAACAACACTTATTCCTGCCGCGCCTTGATTGAGCAAAATAATCCAAAGACACGCCACTGCCCTTTGCAACCTGTCATTCTACCATTATACATGCTATAATAGTAGCGGTCTAGGCATGAGGGAATAACTGACAAAGCAACCCCAGATTTACTTTAAACAGCATACCACAAAGGGGGGATCCAAGGTGCAAGATTCTTTTCTCGATTTGAAAACTGCATTATCTGCACCCGACAATCAAGATTTGGTTATGGAAAGTATTGGGCACTTGCAACCTTTCGACATTGCTCGGCTGCTGTTGGAGCTGGAAGGTGATGAACAACAGCAGTTTATCGAAGTGCTGCCTTTGGACATGGCTGCTGAAGTTTTAGAATACCTGGACCCTGAACTGCAGTACGCGCTGATTCATCACTGTGATGATGACAAAGCCCGTGCTCTGTTTGAGGCGCTGCCCAGTGACACAGCGGTGGATTTGCTTTTAGCGATTCATCCCCTTCAGGCGGAGGTGCTTTTGACGTGGCTGCCTGAGGAATATAGGGAGCGGCTGGACACTTTGATGTCGTTTCCTGAAGACACAGCAGGCAGTCTGGCTACCGTAGACTACATTTCAGCCCGGGAAGGCTGGACGGTGGAGAAAACCCTTGGCCACATACGCAAAGTCGGTCGCCGAGCAGAGATCGTTTCTTATGTTTATGTGACTAATGCAAGGGGCCAGCTGATTGATGTTGTATCCTTAAAGGAAATCATCATGGCTTCCCCTCAGACTTTGCTTGCAGACATTGTTGCAAACAACCCAATTGTCGTCGACGCCTTAAGTGATCAAGAAGAAGCCGCCCATGTTTTGTCACAGTATGACTTTTTAGCTATTCCCGTGATTGATGCCGACAAGCGTCTTGTCGGTGTAATCAATGTTGATGACCTGGTAGATGTCATCCACGATGAAGCAACAGAAGATATTCAAAAGCTTGGGGGAAGTGAACCTCTTGCAGATTCCTATTTGAATACATCGGCCTTGACCCTTTTCCAAAAACGGGTGGGATGGCTTTTAATCCTGTTTTTTGCAGAGGCTATCACCGGCAATATTATCCGGCATTTTGAAGACGCGTTAACTGAAGTAATAGCATTATCGTTCTTCATACCATTGTTAATTGATGCCGGCGGTAACTCAGGTTCGCAAACAGTCACAACATTGGTCAGAGCCCTGGCTTTAGGAGAGATCGGAATCAACGACACTTTGAGAGCCCTTAAAAAAGAGATGACAGCCGGAGTGCTTTTAGGCGCGGTGGTAGGAGCAGCCGCATATGTTCGGGCATCGACAATGGGCGGTGTTGCCAGCCCGGGGTTGGGCGCGGCTGTTGGGCTGAGTGCATTCTTCATCATCGCCTGGGCATCCACTGTTGCAGCTTTACTACCGATGACACTGCACAAATTAAAAGTGGATCCGGCGATTGTGTCTGGCCCGCTCATTACAACCTTGGTGGATGGAGTCGGGATTTTAGTGTATTTTAGCATCGCACGTATGATTCTTGGAATCGGGTAAAACTGATTGCTGAAATACAGTAACGTCCAAACTCTAGTTTAGGGCAAACAGTTGATTTGCCGGCAGTTGTTGCCGTAAAACCACCAACAAAAAGGGTTGACCTCTGCAAAATGCAGATGTCGACCCTTTCTATTTAAAGCTGGGGCATTACACGTCATTTTATACTGCCCCAACAGCTTCGGCAAATTGCCGGCGAGTTTTACCACCAAGTTCGGCAAACCGCAGACCATCGAAAAAACTTCTTTTGCCATTTCCCTGACAAAATCGGTAATGCAGTCTGCACTGAAATCTTCCCAAGCTGCCTTTGCTTGGGATTTTGTTAAATCAGAAAAAGCAAAGCCTGTTTGCCGTTGAAATTCACTTT
>JAAYQZ010000017.1 GCA_012519025.1 Bacillota bacterium | reverse complement strand
GCAATCGTACCGATGGACCAAACATTATCTGCCTGCTCCTGCAGGATCTTTTGGAACAGCTCGATACTCCGCCCCTCATCAGGAGTAGTGATGGCCTCATTGTACCACCCATACAGCTCTTTGATATACTCAGGCGGCTCCTCACCTTGGGCACCGGCTGTATGGAACCAGCGGGCATACTCTGTCCAAGAAATGAAGGACCAGCTGGGAGCAGTGGGCACCAATCTACCGGCGGAAATGGGGAAGCGAATATCGGTACTAGCATCACCATGCCAGACAGTGGCATCCATGAGGTTTGCAGTGGCTCTTTCCGCCTGCAGCTCACTGGAAACAAGCTTGCTCCTCATATCTACACCGACTTCATTCCAATACTGGGTAACCAACTCAACGTTGGGCTGTTTCGGTGTTTCCGAGTCCATATATTCTAAAGTAAATAAGAGTCTTTCCCCATCCGGGCGCAGTCTAAATCCTTCTGAGTCCCGTTTGTCAAGACCCATCTCATCCAACAGTGCATTGGCTCTGGCCGGATCGTATTCAACATAAGCTGTTGTGAACTCAGGTTTGTAGTACTTGCTGCTGGGAATGACTGTAAACTGGCTCGGTTTACCCTGACCGTGGTAGATCAGCTCATTGATCTCCTCGCGGTCTATGGCTAAAGACAGAGCCTGCCGGAATCTCTTATCCGAGAATATTTCCCGCAGTATGGGATCATTGTGGGTCATATTGAACTGGTAGATAACTTCATTTAAAGCACTCTTCCAAAGCTCTACCCGGTATGTGTCATCACTGGCGTAGTGCATGAAAATAGGATAGTCCCGAATATCTGATTCGAAACCGGCAAAATCCAAAGCACCGCTGATGATCATACCGTTCAGCACCTCACGGTCGCTGACAATGGTACAGTTGATCCGATCTATATAAGGCAGCTGATTACCCGCGGAATCCACCTTCCAGAAATAGGGATTGCGCACCCACTGCCGCCGGTCGGACGTAATCCGCTCAGCAACATAAGGCGCAAGGCTGGGCCTGTCAGGATTTAAGGCTGCCCCGGCAGTCCTCAGATCCTTGGCTGCAAACAGCTCATACCACTCATCTAAACCTTCCGCGGCGGCCATGGTCTTCAATTCTTCCTTAGCTACATAGTGAACGTGGAACTGTTTCAAATAATGCTTCGGTCTGATGAAGTTGTGGGACTGATCCACCAGTTCATTTATGAAAAGCGGTGCCGGAGTGGCAAAAACAAACTGGAATGTGTACTTATCGATCAGGTTAAAGTCCATCACCGGACCTGTGGGTCCACCGGCACGCCACATGTGGCTGACAACCGGAGTTAAATCTTCATTGTGCAGGATATCCTCATACCAAAACTGGATATCCTCCGCTGTAAAGGGGTGCCCATCAGACCACTTCATGCCCTCCCGCATATAGAACGTAAATACAGTCATTTCATCGGATACATCAAAATCTCTAATTATATGGGGTACTATATCATCCACTTCGAATGTAGGTTGAACTAAAGCAGCCCAAACCCCCATCATCATGGTGTCATCACCCCAAGAAGTAGGGCGTGTGGTGGCAGTGTGGGCAGTTCCACCGTATTTTCCAATGGCCTCCACAGGTTCAACTACTAAAGGCTGTGATGGCAATCGCTCCTCCACCGGAGGCAGCTTGCCTTCTTTAACAAGCTCCCAAAGCATGGGGGCTTCACTATAGTGGGCATAGACCCCTTGGACGGACAAAATGACAACAAATAGCGCTACCGCAAACATCGTCGCCTTTCTTAGCATAATGATCCTCCTTCTAGTCTCTACTTGCGACGCGGCGATGTTCATTAAGCCTCCTTTCATTATTTCAGTGCGGATCCTTTCCGATTCCTGGGTTCGGCAATAGCAGAAAATACACAATTATGGACTTAGACAGTGATGGGTAAATATCCTTCTTAAATGACTGAATTCACAGAAAAACGATACATTTTGTCTATATGAGATGTGATATCGCGATGGGTGGTATGAATTTGAACATGGAGTTCGACGCCTGTCAGAGGGAGGATATATTTTTGATGAAAGGAAAATCTTATGTGATCATTGAATCGGCGGGTGAGAGCAAATACAGGATCAAGCAGGTTAAGGGGAGGAATTGACATATGGCCAAAAACGTTACTGTTATCAGGGCAAAAAGTGTATTCACACCTTATAGGGAGATACAAGGCGGTTTCATAGTGATAGTGGATGGCAAAATAGAGGTGATCGGCTCAGGTACTGACTATCCCACAGGTGATCATGTGTCTGTTTATGATTTCACCCATGGTGTAGCTGCACCGGGATTTATCGATCTGCATCACCACGGGGCGGTGGGACACAGAGCATCAGAAGGGGAGGTTGACGCCTTAAAGGCAATAGGGGAATTTTTACCCTCTACGGGGACCACAGGATGGCTTCCTACTGTGAACAATGTCCCAGGCTGCAGGGCGATTAAAGATTTCATGGATCTTGAGGGGCAGTGGGCCAATGCCTTAGGGGTGCACTTGGAGGGGCCGTTTTTGGCACCGAAGAATACGCCCGGTGATCCTTATGAAGAACCGATTAAGGCTGATCGGGATCTTTTTGATGAGCTTTCCGATGCCAGCGGCGGGACTGTCCGCTTAATTGGTATCGCTCCGGAACTTGAAGGTGCGTTGGATTTAATCCGCTATGTCCGGGAAAAGGGAGTTGTGCCGGCCTGTGCCCATACGAAGGTTGACTATGATTTCTGGTTGAAAGCAGTAGATGCCGGACTGCAGCATGTGACCCATGCCTACAATGTGATGACGGGTCTTCACCACCGGCGTCCAGGGGTGGTTGGCGGTGTTTTAACTTCAGATGGTGTAACGGCAGAACTGATCGGTGACGGGTTTCATGTTCACCCAGTGGCCATGGATATTTTGATTCGCTGCAAAGGTATAGATAACATCACTTTGATTACCGATTGTGCCAAATACGCCGGGCTTCCCGATGGCGAATATGAGAGTTCCTGGGGGAAATTAATCAAAAAAGGCGGTATCATCCGCAGGGCCGGATTTGATGAGAGTGTAGATGGCACCATGGCCGGCAGTGCCTGGACCATGGATCACAACATACGCTGTCTAGTGCAGGATGTTGGGGTACCTGTCAAAGATGTCTTCCGAATGGCCTCCACAGTGCCTGCAAGGGTAATTGGGCTTGATGATCGGAAAGGCAGCCTGCAGGTGGGCAAAGACGCTGATCTGACCATACTTGATGGGAATTTAGAGATCGCCGCCACGTTCATTGGGGGTAGAGAGGTATATAAAAGAGATAGGGATTGAGCTTGCTGTTGTGACTCAAGAAAGAAGCTTGGAGCGTTGGGGGGCAATATTGTCTTTAAGGTAGAAGGTGATATTTCTCTTAGTGTATGATTTGGCTACCATGATTTTATTCGAATGTAGTCATCATCGCAACGATTTTGGGCAGGAAAAATAACGGGGCGCTGGAACGCCAAGTGGGCGACGTGGACCCCAAGAAATACTGGAGGTCATAATAGTAT
>JAAYQZ010000134.1 GCA_012519025.1 Bacillota bacterium | reverse complement strand
GATGTGATCGTTGAACTGCCGGAAGATGAAGAGCCACCCTATTATACTTCAGATGTGGAAAGCAGCAGCGGGATTGATGTTTCTAAAGATATCCAGCTTCAGGCTGCCCTTGAGCTGTTGAAACGGCCCAAACTCCGTAAGGCCGGCTAAAGCAGCAGGACGGATGCACAACAAGGTAGATTTTGGGCAAGGGTTAGAGGTGGCCGAAGTGGATGAGATGCGGTCGGAACTGCGTGAAGTTCGACAGGCGAGCAGGGTATATATAATTGTGGCTGTTTTCGCCATAGTGGCTGTTGTGGGGTTGATCTTTGGTTTCCAAATAGCCAAACTGCAGCAAAGCAATTCACAGGCAGATGCTGTTTTAAGCCATGCTGTGGCCGAGCGGGAGGACGCAAACCAGTCTGACTGCCGGCTTTCATCTGTGGGGATTGATGACAAATGGATGGAAAAATTCGGTGTGTCTGCCGCACTTAGGCTTTCGGAAGCTCCCGCGGCAGTCAAAGATCAATCTTCAAAAGATGAAGACTACCGCCTGAACAGAAACCTTCCCTCTTTTTCGTTTCCAATCAAGAGTTCTTGGTTAGATATGGAAAGATTGATCCGTCTTCGTACCGGTGAACTCTTGCTCCGGTTTCAGCCGCGGTTGGCTATTGTTATCGATGATTGGGGTCATGACTGGGCTGCGGCCCAAGATTTTCTAGATCTTGATATTCCTTTTACGGCGGCAGTATTACCATACCGCACAAAGACCGATGAGACGATATCCAAACTGCGGCAGAAAGGCTTGGAAATCATCCTACATTTGCCTATGGAGCCCCAAAATCCTAATATTGAAATTGGTGAAGGGGCGATCACCACCGATCTCAACGAAAATGAGATTCGAGCGAAGGTGGAGGACGCACTGAGAGCTGTTGATGGTGCAGTCGGGGTAAACAACCATATGGGTTCTAAGGCTACCTCTGATCCTAAGGTAATGCAGGCAGTTTTTGATGTTTTCATTGATAGTGACTTGTATTTCATCGACAGCTGGACAGCACCAACATCAGTGGCAGGTCAAATGGCTTGGGAACGGGGCATTCCTACTGCCACCAATCAGGCATTCCTCGATCATTATGATGATGTCGAGAAAGTCAAAAGCCAGCTGGAACGATTGATCAGATTGGCTCGGCGGGATGGACAGGCACTGGGCATTGGCCATGTGAGGCCCCAGACTTATCGGGCACTTGTGGAGATGAAGCCCCGCTTTAAAGAGGCAGGTGTAGTGCTTGTGCCCGCATCCAAAGTGGTATCGGCGCGCCCTGTCGTCGAAACTATAGATTGAGTGCAGTGTACAATACTCCGACCGGAAGAGGCTGAGTCCTTGACCCACGCGCTTCCCGATAAATAACTCTCCAAATTACTGTCTAAGTAAAATACAGGCAGGATTTCCAACATTGTACTAGAAACATATCACTATCTCCGGAATGTATGTTCGGCTTAGTCAGCTTAAATTGACTGAGCCAGTTTAATTATGGGTAAGTTGTAATGGGTGTGGTATGTTATAATATCTGGTTAGTAGATTCTTCGACCCGGACAAGGGGTGATTTACCGATGGAGAGCCGACCATTTGAAATAGTAGCAGATTTTTCTCCGGCCGGAGACCAGCCTCAGGCTATTGATGATTTGGTAGATGGTATCGGGGAGAATATGAAGGAACAGACTTTACTGGGGGCCACTGGAACCGGTAAGACATTTACGTTGGCCCAAGTGATTGCTGAGATTCAAAAACCCACATTAGTCATTGCCCATAACAAGACTTTGGCAGCTCAGCTGTGCAGCGAATTTCGGCAGTTTTTCCCGCATAATGCTGTGCACTATTTTGTAAGTTATTATGATTACTATCAGCCGGAGGCATATGTGCCCCGCACAGACACTTATATAGAAAAAGACGCGTCTATTAATGATGAAATAGACAGACTCAGACACGCGGCCACCAGCGCCTTATTTGAGCGTAGAGACGTAATCATTGTGGCCAGTGTTTCGTGTATATATGGTTTGGGATCCCCGGAAGACTATGTAGGGATGACTTTGTCTTTACAGCACGGTGATTTCCGCGATCGCGATAATATTTTACGGAGACTGGTGGGTATTCAATACCACCGCAATGATATCGGTTTCACTCGAGGAACTTTCAGAGTGCGGGGCGATATTATTGAGATCATTCCTGTGTACGACGAGACTATTCTCAGAATTGAATTATTCGGTGATGAGGTGGAGCGCATTCTTGAGGTTGATCCCATCACCGGTGAGATCCTTGGGGAGCGGGATTCTATCACAATTTATCCGGCTAATCACTTCGTAACTACTGAAGAAAAGATGCAAAGGGCCATTGCATCAATCGAAGCTGAATTAGTGGAGCGGTTGGCGTATTTACGCCGGGAAGGTATGCTGTTGGAGGCTCAGCGTTTGGAACAGCGCACAAAATATGATTTGGAAATGCTGCAGGAAGTGGGATACTGCACCGGTGTTGAAAACTACTCCAGGCATCTGGCCGGTCGCTCAGAAGGAGATCCGCCCACTACTTTACTGGATTATTTCCCCAATGACTTTTTAACGATTATCGATGAGTCCCATATGACAATACCGCAAATTAGGGGCATGTATGCCGGTGATAGATCCCGCAAAGAGACACTGGTCGGTCACGGATTTAGATTGCCTTCAGCATTGGATAACCGACCTTTGCGGTTTGATGAATTTGAAGAGCGGATCAGCCAGGTTGTCTATTTATCGGCCACACCATCACAGTATGAACGAGAGCGAAGTCAGCAGATCGTAGAGCAGATCATTCGGCCCACAGGTTTGATTGATCCTAAAATCATGGTAAGACCTGTTAAGAGTCAGATTGATGACCTGCTGGATTCAATTCGGGAAGTTGTGGCCCGAGGAGAGCGGGTATTGGTGACAACGCTGACGATCAAAATGGCAGAAGATTTGACAGATTACCTGACTGATATGGGCTTGAAAGTCAAGTATCTTCACTCCAAGATTGAGACATTGGAACGGATTGAGATTATCCGCGGACTGAGGCTTGGCGAGTTTGATATTTTGGTGGGTATCAACTTGCTGAGAGAAGGTTTGGACTTGCCCGAGGTTTCGTTAATTGCCATTTTGGATGCAGATAAAGAAGGGTTTTTGCGTTCTGAGACTGCACTTGTGCAGACTATCGGTCGCGCTGCTCGCAACGTAAACGGTGAGGTGATTATGTATGCCGATACGATCACACCTTCCATGCGGCGGGCCATAGATGAAACCAATCGGCGCCGAGAAATTCAGATGGCTTACAATACAAAACACGGTATTACACCTGCTACAATACGCAAGTCTATTCAGGACCTCGCCCAGGCAGTAGGTGTTGCCGAAGATGGGCAGGATTACCGGTCCAAACCCAAAAAAGCGCCGGTGGCCAAGCTCGCTCCTGACAAGTTGGCAGCTCATATTGGTAAGTTGGAAGAAGAGATGTATCGGGCAGCCGAGCTTCTGGAATTTGAGCGGGCGGCTGGATTAAGGGACGAAATAGCAGCATTGAGGCAGGAATTGGTAGGCTTTGCCGGTTAGGAGATGGCTGGCAAAGATTGAACCCGGGGTGTTGCTCCGGGATAGGAAATAGGGAGGGTACTCCTTTGAATAAAAGGCAAATTGTCATACAAGGAGCAAGGCAGCACAACTTAAAAAACGTTAATGTGACTATTCCCAGAGATCAATTGGTGGTTTTCACAGGTCTCAGCGGTTCCGGCAAATCATCACTTGCTTTTGATACTATTTATGCGGAAGGACAACGGCGCTACGTTGAATCTCTTTCTGCTTATGCCAGGCAGTTTTTAGGCCAGATGGATAAGCCCAATGTGGATTTTATAGAGGGTCTTTCACCTGCAATTTCCATTGACCAAAAGGCGACCAGTCGCAATCCCCGCTCAACTGTGGGAACAGTGACGGAAATTTACGACTACCTGCGGTTGCTTTATGCCCGGGTAGGCCATCCCCACTGCTACAACTGTGGGCGGCCGATTACTCAACAAACAGTGGAACAGATGGTGGATCAGATCATGAGTATGCCGGAGCGGACTCGTTTGCAGATTCTGGCACCGGTTGTCAGAGGGCGCAAAGGCGAACACAAAAAGCTGCTTGAAGATATTCGCAAAGATGGCTTTGTGCGGGTGCGCATCGATGGTGAGCTCCACGATATAGCAGAACCAATCGAGCTGGATAAGAACGTTCAGCACAGCATCGAAATAGTGGTAGATCGAATTGTCTTGAGAGCCGGTGTGGAAAATCGCTTAGCAGATTCCATTGAAACCGCCATGATCAGAGCCGAGGGAACGGTTCTCATCGATACCTTGGATGGCAATGAGCTTTTACTCAGCGAGCGCTTTGCTTGTGTTGAGTGCGGCATCAGCTTTGATGAACTATCTCCCCGCATGTTTTCCTTTAACACTCCATTTGGTGCATGTCCACATTGTGACGGTTTGGGCACAAGGATGGAGATTACACCTGACCTGGTTTTAGATGAAAAGAGAAGCATTTCCGATGGGGGTATTATTCCATGGGCCAATACCTCCAGCCAGTGGATCAACGGTATGCTGGAGGCCGTGTGCAAGAGATGTGAAATTGATCAGGATGTTCCCATCGGGGATTTGTTCAAAGAGCACAGACAAGTATTACTTTACGGGTTGGGTGATGAGAAAATTAGTTTTCCCTACACCAACCGCAGAGGCCGCAGCCGCACTTTCAATGTACAGTATGAAGGCATCATTCCCTACCTGGAGCGGCGCCTGAAGGATACCAGTTCCGGCTATATCCGGGAGAGTGCAGAGCAGTTTATGAGCTATACACCCTGTCATGTGTGTAAAGGCGCCCGGCTGAGACCGGAGAGTTTGGCAGTTACTGTTGGTGAGAAGAACATTCACGATATCACCAGTTTGCCTGTGAGGGACGCACAGATGTTTTTCCAGGACTTGCGGTTAAGCGAGCGGGAAGAGATGATCGCTTTGCAGATCCTTAAGGAGATCAGGGAACGGTTGGGGTTTTTAGTTAATGTCGGGCTTGACTATTTGACATTGGAAAGAAGTGCCGGTACCCTTTCCGGGGGTGAGGCGCAGCGCATCCGGTTGGCCACCCAAATCGGTTCCAGCCTCATGGGAGTGCTTTATATTTTGGATGAGCCCAGCATAGGACTGCATCAAAGGGACAACCGCAGGCTGTTAAATACGCTCAAAGATCTGCGGGATCTCGGCAACACGGTGTTGGTTGTGGAACACGATGAAGAGACTATGCTGGAAGCCGACTATATTGTCGATATCGGTCCCGGTGCCGGGGCCCACGGTGGAGAGATCGTCGTTGCCGGGACCCTTGAAGAAGTGATGGATTGCCCTGACTCCATCACCGGCCAGTATTTAAAGGGAGAAAAATATATACCGATACCGGCCAAACGCCGCCAGTCAAATGGCAGCTGTTTGGAGATATTAGGGGCTGGAGAGCACAATCTCAAAAGTATAGATGTGCAGATTCCTTTGGGGATTTTCATCGGTGTTACAGGAGTGTCGGGCTCAGGCAAAAGCACCTTGGTTAATGAAATACTTTATAAGAGTCTGGCTTCCCAGCTGCATAGGGCGGGAGTGAAGGCAGGCAGACATACAGATATCTTAGGTGTTGACCATTTGGAAAAGGTGATCAACATCGATCAGTCTCCTATAGGCCGTACGCCCCGTTCCAATCCAGCCACATATACCGGAGCCTTTGACGGCATTAGAGAGATTTTTTCCATGACACCGGAAGCTAGGGCCCGGGGCTACAAGGCAGGCAGATTCAGCTTTAATGTCAAAGGCGGGCGCTGTGAAGCATGTCGGGGGGACGGTATTATCAAGATAGAGATGCACTTTTTGCCTGATGTTTACGTCCCTTGTGAAGTTTGTAAAGGCAAGCGCTACAATAGAGAGACCCTGGAAATAAAATACAAAGGCAAAAATATTGCCGATGTTTTGTCCATGCGTGTTGAAGAAGCCATGGAGTTTTTCAAAAACATTCCTCGGGTGCACCGCAGACTGGAGACACTTTACGATGTAGGGCTTGGTTATGTGGAACTTGGGCAGCCGGCTCCACAGCTGTCGGGAGGAGAAGCTCAGCGGGTAAAACTCGCGACTGAACTCAGCAGACGCAGCAATGGGCGCACCCTCTATATATTAGATGAACCCACAACAGGTCTCCATGCAGATGATATTCGAAAACTGCTTTTGGTGTTGCATCGGCTGGTGGATGCCGGTGATACTGTAGTAGTGATTGAGCACAACCTGGATGTTATTAAGACTGTTGATTATATAATAGACTTAGGCCCGGAAGGCGGCGATCGAGGTGGGCAGGTCGTGGCCAAAGGTACACCGGAGGAAGTTGCTGCTTGTGAAGATTCTTTTACTGGCAAGTACTTGAGGGATGTATTAAATGTAAGAAGTTCAGATAAGACAGGAAGTTTTATGGCTGTAGCCAGTGATGCATAAAAACATGAATTGAGAGGCGTGCAACAGCCGATCAGTGCCGGGGAGGGTGGAGATATGGCTAATGAACTGACCGGGGAACATAAGACTATCCGAGAACACATTGAAGAGAAATTGCGGCTCTTACCTGCAAAACCCGGCGTATATCTAATGAAGAACGATGCCGAGGAAATCATTTATGTGGGCAAGGCCATATCTTTACGCAATCGGGTGCGCTCTTATTTTCAAGCCGGCAGACACAGCTCACCCAAAGTTGCAGCATTAGTCGGCCATATTGTCGACTTCGAATACATCGTGACTGATTCTGAGGTCGAAGCTTTAATACTGGAGTGCAATCTGATCAAACAGCACTCCCCTTGGTACAATATCAGGTTGAAAGATGATAAAAGCTACCCATACCTGAAGGTTACTTTACATGAGACGTTTCCGAGGGTTGCCATCGTGCGCCGCATGCAGAAGGACGGCTCACGCTACTTCGGTCCATATACAAATGTCACTGCCATTCGGCAAACGGTAGATTTTTTGCGAAGGGTATTTCCCTTACGCACCTGTAAACAAGAATTCGGTCCAGAAGGAACAGATAAACGTCCTTGCCTAAATTATCATATTCGCCGGTGTCATGCTCCCTGTGCGCGAAAAATCAGCCCCCAGGCTTACCGGAAAATGATTGATGAAGTCATTTTAGTGCTGGAAGGCAGGCACAGCCAGCTCATACAAGGACTGCAAGAGCGCATGCAGGAAGCTGCCGATAAGCTTAGGTTTGAAGAGGCTGGGCGACTGCGTGATCAGATTCAAGCCCTGACTGCAGTAGTCGAGAAACAGAAAATGGTTTCCTTTGATGATATCGATCAGGACATCATCGGCTATGCACAGGTGAAGGATCTTGCTTGTGTCCAGGTGTTTTTTGTACGCAGCGGCAAAATGATCGGCAGTGAGCACTTTTTCTTGGAAGTTCCCCCAGGTGATTCAGGTCCTGAGATCGTCAGTGCCTTTGTTGAGCAGTATTACACGACAGCGGCATTCATACCTAAAGAACTGCTTTTGCCGGTGGAGTTGTTGGAAGCGGATACCATCAGCCAATGGCTCAGCGATCTAAAAGGTTTTCGGGTTTATCTGAGAGTCCCTCAAAGGGGTGAAAAAAAGCGGTTGGTGGAGATGGTGGAAAAAAATGCGGATCTTGTTTTAAATGAACGCATCAACCGTCAAAAAATAGAAGCCGCCCGCATCCAGCAGGGTATGGAAGAACTTCAAGCATATTTGGGACTTAAGGAGCTGCCTCTGCGCATCGAAGCCTTCGACATTTCCAATCTTCAAGGCCGAGAAGCGGTTGGTTCCATGGTGGTATTTAAGGATGGAGAACCTGCTCCCAGCGAATACCGCCGCTTCCGCATCAGAGGGAAGGACACCCCAGATGATTATGCTATGATGGCAGAAGTGCTTTCTCGACGTTTTGCTAGGGGATTTAACACCCCATTAGACAACAATGAAACCCAGGTAAGCGGGTTTAGCGAAAGGCCGCAGTTGGTGCTAATTGACGGAGGAAAAGGACAGCTCAGTACCGTTAGACAGGTCATGGATGAACTGGAAGTAAGTGATATTCCAACGTTGGGGTTGGCGGAGCGCCTGGAAGAAGTTTATGTGGAAGGAAGTTCTGACCCCTTGGCACTGCCAAAAGACTCACAGGCATTATATATGCTGCAGCGGCTGCGGGATGAAGCACATCGGTTTGCTCTCAGTTACCATCGTCAGCTGCGCTCACAGCGCATCACTAGATCTGTTTTAGATGCCATTCCCGGTGTGGGACCGAAACGCAAAAAACAGCTTATTCGACATTTCGGTTCTGTCGGGGCGGTAAGGGCAGCATCACTGGAAGAATTATTGGCTGTACCCGGTCTTCCAGGTGCAGTCGCAGAAAGAGTTTACCAGGAGCTGCAGGATGGATAGACAAACTTGAAAACCAGCGCCAAAAGGGATCGAAAGATCCCTTTTTTATTTAGGAAAATTCCACCTTAATTTCCTCTTGACCCCATCTGGCATAGTATGTATAATTAAATCAAGACCTTGACATTATTAATACTGGACTTAATATATTTGAGGGTCGAGGTGAAAAAATGACAGAAAAGCAGGTTCTTGGTCAATGTCCAATATGTGGAAACAGTCTGAGCGTAACTAGTTTGCACTGCCATGAGTGCGATACATCGGTACATGGCAGCTTCAGGTTGTGTAAAATATGTCAGTTGAGTAAAAGACAACAGCAGTTTGTGGAAGTGTTTGTCGCATCTCGGGGCAATATTAAAGAGGTAGAGAGAGTGCTGGGGATATCATACCCAACGGTGAGAAGTCGACTTGATGAGATTATTGAAGCATTGGGACACCCACCACAGCGGTCAAGTGATTCGGAAACAGAGGAAGTAACAACAGAAGCTAGGCGACAGATTTTGGAGGCTTTGGACCGAGGTGAAATTGACGCGACTGACGCAATCAGACAGCTGCGCAGTGAAAATGGCGGCTCACGACGCTAGACAGCTAACATGGAGGTGGTTATAAGTGAACGAAGAAAGATTTCTCATTTTGAAAATGGTGGAAGAAGGCAAAATAACTGCACAGGAGGCTGCCACGTTAATCCGGGCATTAGAAGAAGCACCAGTTTATTATGATACATGGGAAGAAGAACCAGAATCCGGTGGTGAGCAAGAAGAAGCCCGGGGCCATTGGTCAACAGCAGAAGGTTTCAAGGAAATGATTGAAAAAGCCGGTGATTCGGAGTTCTCTCGGCGCTTGGAGCAAGAGGCAACCCGTTTTGCTAAAAATGTAGAAGGTGCTGCGGAAAAGCTTTCCAAAGTAATTGAAGAAAGAATCCAGCGCGATGTGAGGCCGGCACTGGCCAATTTACCCAATTTCATCGCCAATATTCCCGTCGTCGGTGAATGGATGGGTCACTTCTCCACCATTACTGAGGAAAAAGAAGGATGGTTTACTGAGGAAGAAGCCCGATTGGAAGTAGTCAGTAAAAATGGGAGTATTTCCTTGGAAGGTTGGGAAAAAGAACACTTTAAACTGCTCCTGCACAAAAAAGTGCGTGGTGCTGATGATCAAAGTATTCGTGAGCGAGCCGATGAAATCGCAGAGATTCATGAAGATGGTCGAAGTCTTAGGATTTTAAGTCATGCGGGGCCCAATGAAGTACTCCATGTTAAATTGTGGGTGCCTCGAGGCAGGCGTTATCACATATCCTTTGGCACATCCAATGGTAATATCTCTGTGGAAAACCTAGACGCAGCTGCCGGGGGAATTTCGACTACCAACGGTAAAGTACAGCTGACGAATTTGCTGGGAAATCGCATCACTGCCAGGGCCTCCAATGGCGCGGTGGAATGCGTTCACATGGTTATGCAGGAATTAATTTTAGCAAATGCCAACGGCAAGATTGTTGCAGATGACATCTTTGCCCCCCGTTTGGAAGCTAGAAGCTCCAACGGCAGTATCACTGTCTGCCCTCGCGGTGGTGTGGGGCAGGCCCAATCACTGGATTTACATACCTCCAATGGTGGGATTAGTGTACAGCTGCCGGCGGATCTGCAAAGCGCATGCTGGCTTGATGCCAGCAGCAGTCTGGGTACGATCAAAAGCAGTTTAGAGGGCCTGCAGTATTTTATCAAAGAGCATTCCCTTGGTTACAACCGCGTTCAAGCAGAAACTCAAGGATATGCCGAGCAAGAGGGGAAAATCTCCATCTATGCCCGCACCAGCAATGGGGCAATATCAGTTGAGTGATTGTCGGCAGATTGACAGTAAAAGGGGAGGTTGTTTGAGTGAAAAATGAGCGGATGCAGATACTGCACATGCTTAAAGAGGAAAAGATCAGTGTTGATGAAGCCAACTCACTGCTGGAGGCCCTCGGGACCGGCAAACCTGCCGACAAGTCAGGTTCTGTTGGCAGTGAAATAAGAGGACGGTTCATCAGGATTCGTGTGGCAGAAAAAGGATCTGAACGAGTAAATATCAGTGTGCCGCTAAAATTGGTTGATGTCATAGTCCGCCTAGTTCCGAAAAATCTTTGGCCTGAGGGCATGGGACCCGTGGATTGGGAGGAGATCGTGCGTCTGGTGCAGGAAGGTGCAGAAGGGAAGCTTCTGGATGTAACCGATGAGGATGGAACCCACGTGGAGATTGTTGTTCAGTAAATGTAGGGAGTGAGTGCCTTGCGCAGTTTAAGACGTTCGCAAACTAAGCGTATGTTGGCGGGAATATGCGGCGGCATAGGGGAGTACTTTGGAATTGATCCCACTGTGATCCGATTGATATGGGCTGTTTTCTCCATCGCTACAGTATTTCCGGGTATTATAGCTTATGCGGTGGCTTGGATTGTAATTCCACCAGAGTTTTAAAGGGTTTTGTTCAAATAGAGAATGTGGGTAAGTATGCTTTAACGGAAGGGAGTGGATTGGTGTGTACCGTGAATATTATTCTGTTTCATATCGCCGACGCAGCTGGGTGATTCGTTGGCTGGTGACTACTATTGCCCTTTTGATCACGGCGGCCATTATTCCCGGTGTGCATATAGGTGGTATTGTATCGGCTTTGCTGGCAGCGGCAGCCATCGGTGTAGTCAATGCATTTGTACGGCCGATTTTCCTGCTTTTGACATTGCCGCTGAATTTGCTGACCCTAGGTCTTTTCACCTTTGTGGTCAACGGCATAATGCTGTTTTTAGCCGCTTTTTTTGTGCCTGGATTTCAGGTGTCCGGATTTTTCTCCGCAGTATTTGGAGCTTTAATCTTGAGCTTGATCAGCAGTGTTATCAACAAGGTTGCCCGGGCTTGACACCAATAACCACCAAATAGCTTAAGACGGCTTTGACATGGGTTGCTGAATTCTCCTGCATGCGGGAGAGTGAGCAATCCTTTCTACATCCGGACTGGATAGACCCAGGCTTGCCAGGTGCCGGTATGTAGGATATTATGGCCGTGTGAATGACTTAAATGAGTGGGATTGTAATAGGCCAGGAGGGTTGCTGTGTCCATTAAGCTGGTTGCCATAGACGTAGATGACACTTTAATCGATGACAAACGAGAAATTACAGCAGAAAACAGAAAGGCCATTGCCCGTGCCAGGGCCCAAGGTGTGCGGGTAGTGCTTGCTACCGGTCGCATGTTTTCTTCCGCATCACCGTACGGAAAAAAACTAGCTCTTCAAGAACCATTCATCTGCTACAACGGGGCATTGGTTCAGGCACCGGGTGCCTTGGAACCAACACTTCATCGGCCCCTACCTTTCCATACAGCCTATGACATTGTATCTATAGGCGAAAGAGCCGGACTTCATGTCAACATCTATCTTGATGATCGCTTATACGTCAAGGAGTTTAATGAATACACCCGCTTTTACACAACTATCGGTGGGATGAAAGCTTACCCTGTAGGGGAGCTTTTGTCTTTCATGGAAAAACCACCAACAAAAGTTCTGTACGTAAGTGAACCTGAGACGATCACCAAGTGGCAGAAGGAGCTTGAAGAACGCTATAAAGGGCAATTGGAAGTGTACATATCCAAGCCTGAATACCTGGAATTTACGGCAGCGGGAATATCTAAGGGCAGTGCAGTGCGGGAACTGGCAAAGCTTTATGGATTAACCTCCGAAGAGATCATGACGATCGGCGACAGCTTCAACGACATTTCCATGCTTGAATATGCCGGCATAGGAGTAGCAGTTGCCAATGCTCCCGAAGAAGTTAAGGCTAAAGCAGACTATGTAACTGCATCAAACACAGAAAATGGAGTAGCAGAAGCCATCAATAAATTCGTTTTCAGGTAGACTAGTTCATATACACTAATTAGGCGGCATCCTTTGTGGTGCCGCTTTTTAGATCCACCACCACAAAGTGACAGTGGAAATCGGCAGGATCAATTTCGGAAATCAAGAATTGATACAACGGTGCGCATGACATACGTAAGTCGCAAGCGGAACATCCTATGTAATGGCAGCTGTGGCAACACTTACCGGGTCTAGAACAGCAGGAAAGCTCCATCGCAGCGAGAAACATGGGATGTAAGACAAGCAGAGCAGATACTTGCGTATGCAGGGCTGACATATGTAAGTCAGCACCAAATGCTCACTTGCAATCAAGCTTAACTATCTTACCCCTTAAGCCCGGCAGAGAGTTGAGAGGAGGTGAAACAACCCTAGAAGCTCTGCTCGGTGAAGGTAAGGTCGTTAGGATAGGCAGCAATAGATGCGGCGATTGGATGGTTTCGGTGAGGAAACGTGGATACTCACGCAGATGACCCCCCAAGACAAAGCAGAAAATGCTGTCTAAGCAAACCCAAAATCATAAACCAAAGTCAACTAGGGGGATAATTAATGAGAAAACTAACAATGGCTTTAGTTGCAGCTTTAATTCTATCGCTGGCAGCTCCGGCCCTGGCGGCTGACATTAATCTCGGCGGCTCTTTGGAAACTGAATTCGAATTCGGGCCCAAAGAAGGCGGCGAAGAGTGGAAAGACTGGACGGTTACCCCGGACAGCGGCATTTCCATGAAGTTGGACGTCAAAGCCGGTGACAAGGTAAAAGTAGGACTTGAATTCGGCAAAGAAGAAGTTGGTTTGGACGACGGTGACCTTGATGATGCTCAAACAGACATCACTGGCCTGGGTACAGATACCAACCTCAACATTCAGCTGAAAAAAGCCTATCTAGAGACCACCGGTGCATTCTGGAATGGCGGTCCTGAACTGACCACCACTATTGGTGATGTAGATGTAGATTTCAACGATTATATCGCCAATCTTGAAGGTCACAATGGTATCAAAGTTGAAGGCATGGAACTGGGTCCTGTAAACGCCCAGGCTTTCTACGCCACTAAGAAGTCTTCCTACACTATTGAAAATGAGGAAGACAAACTTGAGGAAGTAATCGTTCGAGACGCTTTTGGCGGCTTGAACCTAGGTGCAGGCTATGCCGGTATCGAACTTGATGCCACCGTTGTTACTGACGGCGACGAAATTGAAGCCGCCGGCAGTGCCGGAACCGAAATCTCCGGTGTGAAAGTAAAAGCAGAAGCTGCTGTTAACAGGGAAAGCACTCTCGCTTACAAGCTATCCGGTGAAACTGAGCTTATGCCCAATGTCACTATTAAGGGCAGCTACCGTGACAACGAAGACTTCCGCAGTGTTAATGCCAAGTTGGATGACGGCGACCCAGTTGCCTATGATGAGCACAAAGGTTTCAACGTAGGCGTTGCTACCACCCAATACGGTGTCAACATGGAAGCTGACTATGATATGCCTAAACAAGAACTCAAGTTTGCCGCAGACAGCAATGTAGAAGTTGTCGGACTAGACGTTAAAGGCGAGTACAATGCTAAGTACCGGAAAGACGAAGCTATCGAGCACAAAGTGAAAGTAAGCTCCGGTCTGAACATGGTACCACAGCTGCAGGGACTTGAGGTCAACGCAGGCACAACCATCAATAAAGATCATCAAGATGGTCAAAACACCTGGAACGTGGGTGCTGGTTACGAGGCTCCCAACGGCATGAACTTTGGTGCCAAGTACGAGTCTGACAAAGGTCCTTCTGCCCACGCTGGCCTGAAAGTCGAGTTCTAAGTATCATAACTGCAACTCTCAAGCCCCCGGCTACCGGGGGCTTTTTTGTTTGTCTAAAACCCGGCTTTAAGACTCAATTGAGAAATTCTTAACCTTACTTTGAGATCTTTTTCCTATAGTGAAACAGCAAAAGCTCTATACGTCACTATTAAAGGAGGTAAAGGCTTAACTATATCGACAAAATTAATGTGAGGAGGACGGAAAGTGAACAGATTTATGGTTGTAGTCTTTGCAGTTATTTTGGCAACAGGTGCCGCGTGCACAGCCTTTGCGTCTGAACAGCTTCTGGAAGGTAGGTTGGCTCCGGACCTTGCCGGGACTATGCAGGTGGAACTCAATGTGTCTCCTTATGCCATGCTCAAGCTAACTGACATGCACATTGCCTTGGGTGAACCAGGGGACGAAAAAGTTTCCACAGTTGGTTTTGAAGTCGGCACCAACACTTCTGTTAGAGTAAATGTTACTTCCAGAGGTTTTGACCCGGAGAATGCAGATGACTGGGTATTGTACAACATCAAAGGTGACAATTTCTACTTAAAGCCCGGCCACACAGTTTTGGAAGAGTATGATTTTGATCCGGGCAACAGCGTAGACACTGAAACTTTACTCCCTGGAGTGTGGACAGGAACAATCACAGCAACTGCAGCCTGGAATGACGAAGATTGGACTGCCTATACAGCGGGTCAATACAAGGATGAAATCTATTTCACCATAGAACAAACAGATTAAGCGAAATTGAAAGCACCCCACCGATCCATTTGGGGTGCTTTCAATTTTAGTCACTGACTGTAAAACTGGACATGTTTAACTTAAAGTTTGCAAGAAAAACTTCCCATTGTGAAAGGAACAATGTATACTATGGATGAATAGAGAATATAGAGCATTGAAGGAAGGGTTTGGGACCTCAGCAGGTACCTGGCCCAATAGGTTTTTCCCTGAAAATTTTCCAGTTTTTAAGAAGGACTTTAGCATGCAAGCCAGAATAGATGTTAAGAGCCCTGGATTTATGTATGTTTTGACACTAATTGTGTCTATGAATCCCGAGAAGGACTTGGTTTGAAAGGAGGTGCAATCCAACCAGTTTGGCCAAGACCTCAAGTGGGGTGACATAGAGATATGGTAGACCCCTACAGGAGAAAAAGGCAACAAGGATACTTTTTCGTCCCTCACGAGTCTCACCATATCAGTTAAATTGGAAACACAAACTGAGGGGGATATATAATGAGAAAATCACTTGTTTTTGCCCTGATCATGGTCTTAGCCATGGCGGGCCTCGCATCAGCCGAAGTTAAAATCGGCGGCGATTTTAAAGTTGAATATGTAATTGACACCGATAAAGAGGGTGTCGGTACCGTTGGAGCCGGAACTGGCAAAGGCAAAGCATCTGCTCCTTTAACATTGGCTTTATCTGTTGAGGAAGAGGACGTATGGAGCGTCAACGCTGATGTCGAAGCGAACGCTGTGGGCGGCTCTGATCTTTCGCTCGGCGAGTGGTCAATGAACCTCACCGATGATCTATTTGTAGCCGACCTTTGGGGCGGCGGACTCGAGAAAAGCGAAGTTAAAACACCACTCGAGTTTGTTAAAGCCGGTAAAAAGGGCGAAGCAGACAGCGCCAAGCTTCGGATCAGTAGCGATGTTGCAGGATACGTTGATTTGACACTTGATTATCAGCCCGACACTTTGTTCCTGTTTGCCGATAAAGCTCTTGATGACGTTACGGTCGGTGGGGCTGTTAAAACAGATCTCGCCACAGATGGTCTTCTTGGTGCAGGGCATGTGACCTATGTAACCGGTCCGCTCACACTTACCGGAGAAGTCGGTCTTAATACTGCTGAAGAGGATAAAAACACTCTTATCGGTGGAAAGGTTGGCTATGAGCTAAGTGATAAAGTCACAGTTAACGGCAAAGTGACTCGCAAAGATGAGAATGTCGGAAACGAATTCGTAATCGAACCAGGTGTCGTGTATGAGGACAGCATGATCAAGGCTACCGCCACTTACACCTGGAAAGACGACATCGACAACGACAAGACGAAAGCTACCAATAAAGTTAAAGCCGGTGTTACCTACCGCTCTAACGATGATGTGGCATATGGTGATCTTTTCGATGATTATGACGATTTAACCGGCTATGCTGCATTTGTTGAAGGTGCCTATACCACCGCCAGTGACTATGATGGTGATGATAACCCGCTGACTGAGGTAACTCTGAAGGCTGCCGGCGCCGCCGTGCCAGGTATGGTTTGGGTAAAAGGTGAACTGGTTTACAAAGGCGATAAAGATGCAGCCGCTAAGGATGAGGATTTCGACTTCATCATTGGAAACAATAAACTAACTGATGATGTCGTGCTTCTCTCTAAGAGCTACTATCGCTTTGCGGCAGAAAGCACTGTCCAGCTAACTGATAAAGTTCAACTCAAGCCAGGTGTTAAATATGCAACTTGGGATACTTTGACTGTTTCCGAAGGTGCCGAGTTTGGCGAAGAGGATGCAAAAGAGACTGTTGTAGGTACCGTAGCCAAAGATATGACCGAGCTACAGCTCATAGCTGCTCTCACTTATGCACTATCTGACAGCTCTGAAGTTGGACTTTCCTACACCAACCGCAACCAGAAACTGGATGTTACTACATCAACAGCGAGTCTTCTGGATGACGGCGAGGAAAACGAACTCACAGACAATTTTGTTAAAGTCTGGTTTAAGACCAGCTTCTAAGAAACGTCAAACTTAAGTAAAAAACCCCAGGGTTTCTCCT
>JAAYQZ010000133.1 GCA_012519025.1 Bacillota bacterium | reverse complement strand
TTTAATGCCTTTGGGGCATATCGCCGGCATTGGACCCGGCAGCCTTGTAGAAGCCTCCAGCCAGCAATTGACAGTGGAAGTAGGAGAAAACCTCCTGGGGCGAATCTTAGATGGTCTTGGCAGACCCATGGATGGTCTCGGCAATTTACAGGGACACAGGCACTATTTGCTTCACGGCCAACCACCTCGGCCCTTGGAAAGACAAAGAATCAACGCACCGCTTTCTGTAGGGGTAAGGGCCATCGATGGGCTGCTGACTTGTGGTAAAGGGCAGCGTATCGGAATATTCTCCGGGAGTGGTGTTGGCAAGAGTACACTTTTGGGTATGATGGCCCGCAACACAGAGGCTGACGTTAATGTTATCGCTTTAGTAGGAGAGCGGGGTCGTGAGGTGCGGGACTTTGTCGAGCGCGACTTAGGTCCTGAAGGTCTTGCCCGTTCGGTAGTTGTTGTTGCAACATCGGATCAACCGGCTCTAATACGACTAAAAGGTGCTTATACTGCTACGGCGGTCGCAGAATATTTCCGCGATGAAGGCATGAATGTATTGTTTATGATGGATTCAGTAACCAGGTTTGCCGCCGCCCAGCGGGAGATTGGGCTTGCTGTAGGAGAGCCGCCGGCAACACGGGGTTATCCGCCCTCGGTTTTTGCACTACTGCCGCGTTTGTTGGAACGCACCGGACCCGGAAAAGACGGGACAATCACGGCTTTTTACACTGTGTTGGTTGAAGGTGATGATATGAATGAACCGGTAGCTGACACCGTACGAGGTATTTTGGATGGGCACATAGTTTTATCTCGACGCCTAGCAGATCGGGGACATTATCCTGCTATTGATATATTGACCAGTGTGAGCCGGGTAATGCCCGAAGTGATTGAACGGCCCCATTTGGCAGCGGCATCAGATATCAAAGAAGCTGTAGCTACTTACCGGGAGATGGAAGATCTGATCAACATCGGGGCTTACCGGACCGGAAGCAACGCAAAGGTAGATCGGGCCATACAGCTTCTGGAACCTATTGAACAATTTTTACGACAAGAAATTGATGAGGTGGCCGATTTTGATACAACATATGCGCATCTTTTGAAATTGCCGGCTGTTTAATTGCCGCAGAGAATTTAAAAGGAATCAGTTTGCTGCTACTTGAAGGAAGGGCCGATAAGGTTGACGTTTAAGTTTAGTCTTCAAAAGATACTTGATCTTAGGGCGCGATTGGAGCAGGAAGCAGCCGCAGAACTGAGTCGCGCGCAAAAACTGCTTCATGAAGCTGAAATTTTGCTTCAGGCTCAAAAGTCCCGAAGAGAGGCCCACATACAATCCTGGCGGGAAAATATCCAAGGTCAACTCGATATGGCCGGGTTACGTTTATATCAGCTGGGTATAGCCGCTATAGACGAGCGCATAAATCGGCAAACAGAGGTTTTAAACGAGTGTCAAGAACTTGTTGAAAAAAACCGAAAAGACTATTTGACGGCTCGCCGCAGACGCAAAGTGTTGGAGAAACACAAGGAAAAGGAACTGGTTAGATTCCGCGAGGAAGCCCTTCGTAATGAACAAAAAGAGTTAGACGATGTGGCAGGCACTAGGTTTGCAAGACAGGAGGCTGCATCTTTGTGAAAAAATGGCTGCTGGTAATCATATCTTTTTTAATATCCGTTATAGTGGCCGCCGTGATGCTGAACGCAACCGGTGTAATCAATTTACGAAGCCTTGCGATCAAACAAATTGAGGCAACGCCGGCTGTGGCACCCTACCTTGAAACATACCGGGCCGGGCGGGCTATGGAAACTGAACTTGCCAAGGCTCTTGCCGAAGTCGAGATTGAGCGGGATGAGTTTGCCCAGATCCAGTTGGAACTTGAAGCCCGGGCAGAAGCCCTTCAGACACGGGAAAAGCAGCTTGCCAGGGATTTCGAAAATTTAGAAAATGAAAGGGCAAAACTGCTTGAACTGCAGGCCGAAATTGATACGGCTAAGATGAACTTATTAGAGCTTGAGCGGATTCGGGATATATACGGTGAGATGAAAAGTAAAGATGCCGCATCGATCATGTCTGAGATGCGACCAGAGGTAATCGCCTTTTTACTTTCAGATATGGAACCGGAAACTGCCGGCGGTATCTTGTCCAATTTAGATCCCAAATTGGCAGCTGAAATTACCAGAATGGCTTTGACAAATAAAAAATAAGTATTTGACAAGGGTCTTACCCTTGCCATATAGAAGAAAATGCCAGATACACTTGGCTGTATTTCGAAAGGAGGTGAAAAGATGTCAGTAGATTTAGTAATGGCTGGTCTTGTGTCATCTTCTGCAGATGAAGCAGCAGCAGTGAGCAGCGTTTCCCCAAGAATCAAGAAGAATCTAGATGGGGAAGCCTTCCAAAGAATGCTGCTTTATGCCAAGGAAGAAGCAATTAGTACAAAAGAGAACCAAAAACCTCTCCGTGATAAAACAGCAAAAGCAAAACCCGAAACCATGCCGGATTTAGACGAACTGCTCTATTGGGCACAGTCTTTATTCATGGCTGAACAAGCCGAGTGGGCTGAAGAAACCGGGGCAAATGGTCGGGCAAAGACCGTTGATGAGATAACTACAGCATTGAGGATGCTGCTTCATGGAATTCATGAACAAAACACTGAAGTCGAAGGTTTTTTCGGTGCGATTGAGATGAGTTCCGCGAAAAATCTACGGGAAAATACATCCGCAAATGAAGTTAAGAGGGTTGGGCTTAAGGCAGGCGAACTTGCAGAAGAAAATGCGTCCTTTTCTGGCACGGGAGGGACCTCTTCGAGCATCGAAGAGCTTGAGAGGTTCTTTTTAGAACTGCTGAATGCGTTAGCAGAACATGAAAGTGCTGGAAGCTCCCCAAGTCCTACACAAAAGACCTTGCAAGATGACCTTGCCAAGGTTTTAGGAAAGGGATCCATGTCTATGGACGGGGCGCGAGTTTCCCATGTGGTAACTCCCCGCACCCTAACCAATGTCGAACAGGCTTTGCTCGGGCTACCAGAAGAACAGCCCTGGGAAGAAGGATTTTTAGCAGAGTATTCCTTCCCCCGGGTTTTAGCAGCGGGTTCCTCGTCAACCGGGAAAAAGCCCGTGATTTCTGGGCAGATGAGGCAATTGCCGAATGCGTACAACCGCTCTCGGGGAGGGCTCGGACAAGATCCAGCAAACCCGTTCCCTAAGAAGCCGACTGTAACTGCAGCCGGATCTGTTGTAGAAAGGCTGAACATTGCCCCCAAGGGTGGGCAGGACTTATCTCATGATCTAGAGCCCATGGATGCTTCTTTGAAAATGGGAGACTCCACACCTATAGTACCTTGGGGAACTATGGCAGGCGGAGAAAAGAGCCCAATCAGCCCCTTTATGATTCCAGCAGAAAACACAGGGTTTTTTGATCTTGAAAGCCAGAAAGCGTCGTTAACGGATGGGGGAACACTGGATCTTCCCAAAGCAGATGTGGTAGAAGTTGTGGAAACAAACTCTGTGCTTTATGCCTTTGGGACAGCGGAACAAGGCAATATCGGTGAGCCTGATGCCGAACTTCATTTCAACTCCGCATTATATGAAACAACTGCTCGGGAAAAGGACACACATATTCCAGGAGAAGCCGCCGCGGAGTCCGTTCTTGGGACTGATGAGGAGATCAATGAGATTGGATTGGAAAAGGATGTCCGCATTGAAAATGCGCCGCAACCGAATCCTCAAATCCTCAGAGTGGAACTGCCCAGTGATAAGCCGTTATCTGCAGAGGCTTTTGAAGATGAATCAAAGACCTTTGAGACTGCACAGACAAAACGCCTAGACAGTGATGTAGAATTTCCCGTAAATGATGATGCAAAGAATATAGTCCCGGAAAAAAGCACAGAAGGCATGGAGTCCAACGATAAAAAAGACAATGATGCTGTTTTGCAGGATACAAGGTTATCTGAAACGGCAGCTGGTGGACCGCTGCATGATGTCGGAGAAGGTACAGCAAAAGCCAGCCATATTGACCAAACTGGGCGTCCGGAGCTGAACCGGCCGCAGATGCCCGTGTCACCTGGTCAGGTTGTTGAACAAATCATCCAAAAAGCGCAGCTTGATTCAACAGGTGAATATGGCGAAGTTCGACTGCAGTTGAAGCCCGAGCACCTTGGTGAACTGCAGATGAAGATAGCCACCAATAACGGGGTAGTTTCTGCGTTGTTCATTGCAGAAAGCCATACAGTTAAGAGCCTGATTGAATCGGGTTTGCCTGACTTAAAAGAACAGCTTATGCAGCATGGGCTGAATATTCAGGATGTGGCTGTGCATGTGGGAAGTGATCCTTCTTCAAATGGGCAGGCCCATTCCGGCCACAGCAGATTTGATTGGCCCGGCAGCCTTGGTGTCAGAGGAGCATCCCAATCAACTAAAGTACAGGTATCCCACACTCCGCAGCGGGGTTGGGGCAGTAGTATTGATTTTCGCGCTTGAATAAATCCCGCAGCTGAGCGGCAAACAGGGGGTGAAAAACGTGTATGTACCCAAAGTAGGCACATATTCTTATGAAAAAGAAAAAGATGTATTTGAACAAAATGTTTTGGGCAAAAATGACTTTTTACGGCTTTTGACAACCCAGTTGAAATACCAAGATCCCATGAACCCTGTGGAAGATCAGGATTTTATCGCTCAATTGGCCCAATTCACTGCACTGGAGCAAACCCAAAACCTGGTGCAAACCATGGAAGACTTCGTAAAAGGGCAAGAGCAAATGGGACAAGTTGGTCAGGCCAGTAGTTTGCTAGGTAAAGAGGTTGTTGTAATCAACTCCGATACAGAGGAACTATTCACCGGCAAGGTAAGTTCGGTTCAATTTGTCGATGGAGTCCCGCGGCTCGTTGTTGATGGAGAGATATTCTTTCTTTGGGAAGTACATGAGGTTAAAGCATAAATGAGTTTGTAGGTGTAGGAGGTGAGGGCATGACAAACAGGCTGCCGAGAATTCCAAGACAGATCACTCCAGAGCGGCCTTTGAGCAGGCCGGATGTCGGGCGTTCGTCCCAAAGGGGACAGACAGCCAGCTTTCAAAGTATTTTGGAAGAACGATTACAAACTTCCAAGCTCAAGTTCTCTCGCCACGCTGAGGCAAGAATGCGGCTGCGCAATGTGAAGTTGAGTGAGGGACAGTTAACCAAATTGACACAGGCAGTCGAGTTGGCCCAAACCAAAGGTTCAAAAGAGTCATTGATTATCATGGAAGATAATGTGTTCGTTGTCAGTGTTAAAAACGGTACAGTGATTACCGTGGTGGATCGAGATTCAGCGAAGGAAAATGTGTTTACCCAAATTGATAGTGCGATTTTGACTGATTAGTGACCGGATAATCAAGAGGCCGGACCGGAAGGAAGCCTCGGAAACTGCCGAACGATAGACGCAGTTTCTCTCCGGGAAATACAAAGGAGCTGAAAGAGCATATGATGCGTTCTCTTTTTTCCGGCGTATCAGCTTTGACAAACCATCAAACACGTATGGACGTCATCGGCAATAACATTGCCAATGTAAATACCGTTGGCTTTAAAAGCAGCCGTGTGACCTTTAAAGATACATTAAACCAGACCCTGCGAGCGGCCAGCGGCCCTGCAGGCGATCGGGGAGGCACAAACCCAATCCAGGTGGGTTTGGGTATGGCGCTTGGCGCAATCCAAACCGACCACACCCAAGGCAGTCCAGAATCTACTGGACGCCAAACTGATGTTGCTATTGAAGGGAATGGATTTTTTATCCTTGCAGATGGACCCCGCAGGTACTATACTCGGGCGGGGGTCTTCGATCTAGACGGTAGAAACTCTTTGATCAGCAGCACCAACGGCATGAAAGTCATGGGCTGGATGGCAGACTCCCAAGGTGACATAGATTCCGATCAGTCTGTTGAGGCTTTGACCATCCCCATGGGGCAGTCAATTAGTCCCATTGCCACAAGCGAGGTGGCCTTTGGCGGCAACCTCGATGCAAGGTTTGGTGAGAATGAACAGGTAATCCAGACCGTGGAGATATTCGACTCTCTCGGAGATACACATCTCATCACATTTACATTTACGAAAGACAGTTCAGATAGCAATCGAAGTATATGGAACTGGGAGGCAAGCAGTGAAGACGGGAATTCGGGAGGTACTGTGGTATTTGGAACCGATGGAGGTTACATTCGCTCTACCGGCCCGGCTTTGGCCTTCCGTCCACCTGGAGCTGAGGAAGTGAGGATAACCCCGGATTTTTCCGGTGTTGTGCAGACGGCCTCCGAAAGCACCCTTGGGTTCAAAAGCCAAAATGGCTATCCCCAGGGAACTATGGTTGGCTACAACATTACGGATTCGGGCATTATCGTTGGAGAGTTTTCCAACGGCCGCACGAAAAATATCGGACAGATTGCTACCGCGGTTTTCGGCAACCCCGGTGGTTTGGTGCGGGTGGGAGACACTGCTTTTAGTGCTTCACCGAACTCCGGCGAAGCTGAGATTGGCCGACCGGGCACGGGAGCCAATGGCAAACTCTCTCCTGGTGCATTGGAGATGAGCAATGTCAACTTGTCTGAGGAATTTACAGATATGATCGTGACCCAAAGAGGATTCCAAGCAAACTCCCGCATTATCACCACATCAGATGAAATGCTGCAGGAGCTTGTAAATCTGAAGCGTTAGGCTTTTAGACTCTAAAGTGTTTGACTGGGAGGGCTAAGACCTTCCCAGTCATCCCCAGATACTGCAGGTGACTGCGGAAAATAGGCGCCCATTAAAGGGACCGAATTTGCGTCAGGGAGGGGGCATGGGTGGCGAAGATCATTTCGCCCTAACATTATGGATGTATCAACAGTCATTGGTATTGTTGCAGGAATTTCGCTGCTGATGGCGGCCATAGCGGCAGACGGGAGCTTGTTTGGTTTTTGGGATATCCCGTCAATATTGGTTGTTTTGGGGGGGACGGTGGCTGCCACGTTGGTAAACCATTCCCTTTCCGATGTTACCCGGGTCATGGGTATGGTCAGGGTAGCCTTTACACGCCAAACATACTCAGGAACGGAACTGATCGATCAGTTGGTGGATTTGGCAGAAAAGGCTCGACGAGAGGGTCTCTTGGCTATGGAGGAAGAAGCCAACCAAATTGAAGATGCTTTCTTGAAAAAGGGCATTCAGCTGATTGTAGATGGCACAGATCCTGATTTAGTCAGAAGCGTTCTTGAAATAGAATTGGCTTTCCAGGAGGAACGCCATCGGGCAGGGCAGGGTATTTTTGAAGATATGGGTGCTTATGCACCGGCATTCGGGATGATCGGGACACTAATCGGTCTAATTAACATGCTGGCCGATATCGATGATGCCGAAAAAATTGCGCCGGGCATGGCCCTAGCTTTGATCACCACTTTATACGGTTCTGTATTAGCAAATTTAGTATTTTTGCCTATAGCCGGTAAACTCAGAAGCCGAAGCGATGAAGAGGTCCTTTATCGTCAGATCATGACAGAAGGTATCCTTTCTATTCAGGCCGGGGAGAATCCCCGATTGGTGGAAGAGAAACTGACGGCGTTCTTATCGCCGCAGCAGCGCAACCGCAGTGCCGAGTCGGGTGCAGAGGAACGAGCACGCATGACTGCTGGGACGGTGGGTACGAATGTCTAACTACCAACGGCGCCGTGAACCAGAAAAGAAGGGTGCCCCTGCGTGGATGACAACTTACGCGGATATGGTTACTTTGCTGCTAACTTTTTTCGTACTTTTGTATTCATTTTCCACTGTAGATGCGCAAAAGTTCCGAGCAATCATCAGCGCGTTCCAAGGGACACTCGGGGTGCTGGATAAGGGAAAAGTTATTAGTCCTGATATTTCACTTCACGACTCGGCTCTTGATTTTGATACGGATTTCATGGTGTCTCAAAAAGATATCGAACAAATAGAAGCCTTAATGGAAGAAATGCAGTCATTGGTTGCTGCAGGCGAATTGCCGGGCACAGTTGAGCTTGTACATGAAGAAAGGGGCCTGGTAGTGCGGTTTGCAGATCGGGCGTTTTTCGATTTAGGAAGGGCGGATATTCGGCCAGATGCACAATCGGTTATGTATAAAATCGCCGAGATTTTGAAACCACTGCAAAATCACGTTCGCATTGAAGGTCATACAGATAATTTACCAATTCAAACGGAAAGATTTCCGTCCAATTGGGAACTATCCACAGCCCGGGCCACCAGTGTAATCCGGTTTCTATTGGAAAAGACGGAAGTGGCTCCGGAACGGCTTTCTGCCGCGGGATATGGTGAATACCGACCTATAGACAGCAATTCTACCGTACAAGGTCGGGCCCGAAACAGGCGGGTTGATCTTGTCATCTTACACCTTGGGCTTTCTTATGCGGAGCCCGGTGGAAGCAGTCGCGAGCCAGCAGAAAACTAGGTTTGTGTTCAGTGTGATGGGCAGTGATGGTGGGGGGGCAATTGTGTTGCAGAAAATTGAGCTGGATCTTAAGGTCATAATCATAGCTATTAGCTTGGTTCTTGTTGCTGCTGTGGGCAGTGCTTATGTTACTTTTTTAGTGTTTTCCAGAGGGGCAGTTAAGCATGCCGCCGTAGCGGAATCCAAAGGTTCACAAAACAATATATTCGGGCAGGCTCATAAAATCGGGGATTTCACAGTCAATCTTCAGGTTCCAAAGGGATTTGCTCCCCGTTTCGTGCGCTGTGGGCTTGTACTGGAAGTGAAAGACAAGCAAAGCATTTCTGAGTTGGTTCGCCGTGAACCCCAGCTGCGGGATGTTGTTATCAGTATACTGCGCACCAAGACCTTAGACGATATTGCAGGGGCTTCAGGGATGGAGACACTTCGTAGTGAGTTAAGCAGTGCCATCACAGCACTGTTCCCCGACGAAGAGATTGCAAACGTTTATTTCACAGAGTTAGTTGTCCAATAAAGAAGGTGGGTCGTCATGGTTAGATCAGCATTGATGCGTCCCGATGGAGAAGAACATCCATTTACTCATAAGCAAGTGTTGCCTGCCCGGGAGACAGCGATTTTTAATGAGTTAGGCAAAGCGGTGACTATGGCGGCAGAGCCTTGGCTGCGCCGGGCGTTGGGACGGGAAGTTTTGGCCGATACTTCGGGGCTGCGTTTCACGTCTTTGAGGGAAAAAACTGAAGAGCACGCAACAGTCGACTGGTTAATTTCTTTGACCGGTACCATCAATGAGAGACTGCTTTTGCGAATGGATAAAGCCAAACTCCAATATTTTGCCGACGAAGATGACCCGGAAGCTCGTAGAGCACTTACTATTTTGATCACTAGATGGGCGGAACTTTGGTTTACCACAGTAGCAGAGCTGGTCGGATGGCAAGTCCGCATCCAAACAGCGGAGTTTGAAGATGTATTGCACGGATATGATGAGGTTTTTGCTGGGACCGAAGAAGATATATTAGCTGTTTTGACATGTGGTTGGACTTTTGCTGATGGTGGAGTGGTTTTGTTGGAGTGCTGGCTGCCGGTGAATTTCGTACACCAAGTAGCTGTGGCGCTTGAAACCAACGGCTACCGCCAACAAAGGACAAGACCTGAGGCCCTGAGGGAAAGTGTGGTTCGTACCTATCGAAGGACGGGTCCGGATCCTAGCGGCTATGCACCGGTACTGCCTGTTCGTTTTTCAGCTTTGCAGGAGGCTGCCACAGATCACCCCGGCAGTGGGATTGAGCTTGTGGAAGATGTGTATCTTGATGTAGCCGCTGTATTGGCCAACACGGAGTTGAGAATCGGACAGCTTCTGGAGCTGAGAGCCGGCGATGTGCTGGAGTTGGGAAAAACGGTTGGTGAACCTATGGAGCTTTCGTTAAACAATCACAATATTGCTCGGGGAGAAGTATTAGTCTTAGATGATCAGCTTGGAATTAGAATTAGTGAAGTCATCAGTGTCCAAGATCGATTGGCAAAAGCCCAGGATAGTTCGGTGGGAATAAATGACTGAAATGGAACCTTTCGGTACTTGGGACATGCTTTGGTATGGTGCAAGAGTGCTTATGGCTTTAGTTGTCATTGTGCCAATGGTGTACTATGTCTTGCGCTATTTCGGCCAGCGCTTATCGGTCAATCGAAGTTTGCATGGAAGCTTAACCTTATTGGATGTTTTGCCCCTCGGCGGAGGCAAGCAGCTGCTTTTGGTCAAAGTGGGCAGACAGATTCTTCTACTTGGTTCTGGCAAAGACCATGTGAGCTTCATCTCGGAAGTAAACGATAGTATCGCGGTAGATGATGGAGAGCTGACAAAAAGCCGCGATTTAGAGGGTGTAAAACAGTGGGTAAAGCGGTGGCGCGGTAGGGGAGCTGGAGAACAAGATGAGTGCAAGAAGTAGAAAGTCCGTCCTGAAGTTTATCCTAACTGCGGTCCTTATTTACTTGCTGTTGGGGGCAACCAGTGCCAATGCCCAGATGATGCCGGCAATACCTCGCATTACGATTGGGGTAGATGCGGCCGATGGACCCGAAGAGGTGGCCTTAAGCCTGCAGATACTTATCTTGCTTACAGTTTTGTCACTGGCACCGGCTATTTTAGTGACGATGACATCTTTTACCCGCAGTGTAGTGGTCCTTTCTTTTGTACGCAATGCCATTGCTACAAATCAGATGCCGCCTAACCAAATATTAATTGGTCTGGCACTTTTGTTGACAGTTTTTATTATGGCACCGACTTGGCAAGCCATCAACACAGATGCCCTACAGCCATACATGCAGGGGGAGATTACTCAAGCTGAGGCTTTGGATGAATCCCTTGCCCTGATGAGAGAATTTATGTACAAAAATACCCGGGAAAAGGATTTGGAGCTTTTTGTGACAATGGCACGGGCACCACGGCCTCAAACACCAGGTGATGTTCCCACCCATATAATTATACCGGCGTTTGTTATTAGCGAACTGAAAACCGCATTCCAACTTGGATTTGTTATTTTTATACCCTTCATAGTAATCGATATGATCGTTGCCAGTATTTTGATGTCTATGGGAATGTTGATGCTCCCCCCGGTGATGATCTCTTTGCCCTTTAAAATTTTGCTTTTTGTTATGGTAGACGGGTGGCATCTTGTGGTGCAGTCTTTGCTGCTGAGCTATCGCTAGGCCGGCGCGGACGTGTTTCTAGAGAGGAAGAAAAAGCTTTGACAGAGTTGGGTATAGCCAAGCTTGCTCGGGAGGCTTTGGCAACGGTTCTTTTAGTAGCAGGGCCTATCCTAGCCTTAAGTTTAATTATAGGTTTATTGGTCAGTATTTTCCAGGCTACTACTCAAATTCAAGAGCAAACCTTGGCTTTTGTTCCCAAAATACTTGTTGTGTTGGGAACGACTGCACTGCTTGCGCCTTGGATGTTGAGAGTTATGATGGAGTTTACGGGAAAACTCCTTGGCAGCATGAACCAGTTTATTAGGTAGGTTATTATGACAGATATTATTGAATATGGTTTGGGTTTCTTACCGGTCTTAGTGCGCATAACAGGATTAGTTATGGCTGCACCTATATTTGGTGGGCGCGGAGTGCCAAACCAGGTGAAGATGGGACTTTCGGCACTTATTGCTTTGGTGATATATCCTGTCTTAGCTGTATCACTTCCCGAGACAGCGGGTATGGTTGGATACGGTTTTATCATTGCCGGTGAGCTATTTATCGGGATCTGCTTGGGATTTGCCGTGACTTTAGTATTTTCAGCAATCTATCTTGCCGGCCAGCTCATTGATGTACCTATGGGGTTTGGCATGGTAAATGTGGTTGATCCGCAAAGCGGGCTGCAGGTACCGATTTTTGCTCAATTTCAATATATCTTAGCTTCTCTCATTTTTTTGGCAGCCGGCGGCCACAGAGCTTTATTCCAAGCGTTGTCGACAAGCTTCATTTTGGTTCCGGTAGGTGGATTTGTAGGCGGTGTTAATACGACCGTTGTATTATTCGATGTGTTTGTTAGGATGTTTTATTTGGGCATCAAATTGAGCTTGCCTATAATAACCGGTATTTTATTGGCTGATGTGGCCTTGGGCATAGTCGCCAGGGCAGTGCCACAAATTAACATTTTTGTCGTTGGCTTTCCAGCCAAGATCTTGATTGGGATATCGTTGTTTGTGCTTGTTTTGCCCGCCTATGTAACCTTATTGGTAAAGATCTTCGGTGGACAAGGTGAAGTTTCTGCAGTATTGAGACGGATATTGGGCAGTTTTTAGCCGAGGAGACTGGTCATGAACAAGTATGCGGAATGGCAATTTAACCTGCAGCTGTTTGCCGATGGTAAAACAGAACCGGCAACTCCTCGCCGCCGAGAGGAAGCCCGCAAGAAGGGCCAAGTAGCTAAAAGCCAGGAGATCAATACTGCGTTGGTGTTAATCGGCATGTCCGTTCTTTTGCGTTATGGCGGCCCGTGGGCTATAGGGCACTTAATTCGATTCATGACACATAATCTCGGCAGGGGTCTTGGGGCATGGGAGTTTTCGTTAGGCGGTATACAGGCACTTGCATCACAGGCAATTTTATATACCTTGCTTGTGGCAGGACCGGTAATGGCCTTGGCTTTAGTTCTTGGTGTAATTGGTCAACTTGTGCAAGTGGGTTTCCAAGTTCAAGCAGAGCCTTTGGTGCCACAGCTTGCGAGATTGAATCCCATTGAGGGTGCCAAAAGGCTTTTTTCCAAGCGAGCTGTGGTGGAGCTGTTTAAGGCTACTGTTAAGATTATAGCTGTCGGTTATCTGACTTATATTGCTGTCAGACCGGAATTAGGTAAGCTGCCTGCGCTGCTTTATGTTGAGCCCCAGGAGGCGGCCTGGTTTGCCACTCGCTTGGGCAGTAAAATTGGCTTGTGGATCGGCAGCTGTATGCTGGTTGTGGCTGGTATCGACTATCTTTACCAGCGCTGGGAGCATGAAGAGAGCATCAAGATGAGTGTGCAGGACATCAAAGACGAGCTCAAACAAACAGAAGGAGATCCGCATATTCGCCAAGCAATCCGAGCCAGGCAGCGGCAGCTTGCGCAAAGCCGAATGATGCAGGCAGTTCCCACGGCCGATGTTGTGATCACAAATCCAACGCATGTTTCTGTCGCGTTAAAGTATGACGGGGCTCGCATGGACGCACCGATGATTGTAGCCAAAGGCACTGCTTTGATCGCTTTGCGGATTAGGGAAATTGCCAAGGAACATAATGTTCCAATTGTTGAAAACCCACCGCTGGCACGAACTTTGCATGAAATAGGCGCAGTGGGCTTTGAGATCCCCGCCGAGCTCTACCAGGCTGTGGCAGAAGTGTTGGCTTACATCTACAGTTTGTAAATCACGTTATGCTTCCATTCACCCGGTTTATCGAGGAGAGAAATTACTATGTCAACTCAGTTAAAGAGTCTTGGCCTGGTTCAACGCCTTGTGTCCGGCAACGACATCATCATTGTGCTGGGCGTTGTTTTGATCGTGGTTATGATGATTTTACCGCTGCCTTCGGCTTTTTTAGATTTTCTGCTTGCTGTGAATATCAGCTTGGCTTTACTTGTTTTGCTTTTGACTATGAGCATCACTGAACCACTACAGCTGTCGGTCTTCCCATCACTTTTGCTCATTGCCACACTGTTTCGCTTGGCTTTAAACGTGTCATCAACTCGTTTAATTTTGCTGCATGGTTTTGCAGGGCGGATCATTGAGGCTTTTGGCAACTATGTGGTTGGTGGCAATTATGTTGTTGGCTTTGTCGTGTTTTTGATCTTGGTTGTTATACAATTCGTGGTGATTACTAAAGGTGCTGAACGTGTGGCTGAAGTTGCTGCCAGGTTCACCTTGGATGCAATGCCAGGAAAACAAATGAGTATTGATGCGGATTTGAACGCTGGTCTAATTACAGACGATGAAGCCCGGCGGCGCAGACGAGATATAGAGCGTGAGGCGGATTTTTACGGCTCTATGGATGGGGCTAGTAAATTTGTCAAGGGTGACGCCATCGCCGGTATTATCATTACTGTAATTAACATTTTCGGTGGGTTTGCCATAGGTGTTGGCCAGCAGGGGTTAACACTTGCTGACGCACTTACTCGCTACACACTTTTAACGGTTGGAGATGGATTAGTTTCCCAGATACCTGCCCTTCTGATTGCCACTGCAACCGGTATTATTATAACCAGGGCAGCTTCAGACAGCAGCATGGGAACGGAACTTACACAACAGCTTTTTTCTGATGTGAAAGTGCTGCAAATAGCCAGTGGGGTTTTAGTGTTTTTTGCCTTAGTTCCAGGTCTGCCGGTGCTGCCGTTTTTAGTTTTGGGAAGCACTATGGGGGGATTCTCCTACATAGTGCGTAAATGGCAGCTTGATGAAGCAGTAGCCCAGCAGCAGCAGGTTGAGGAAGCGGAGCTTGAGGAAATCAAGCGTCCGGAAAATGTATTGAACTACTTGCAGCTTGATCGGATTGAGCTTGAAATAGGCTATGGGTTGATCCCTTTGGTAGACGCAAACCAAGGCGGAGATCTGCTTGAAAGAGTTACTATGATCAGAAGGCAAGTTGCCTCTGAAATGGGCTTGGTGATTCCCCCTGTTAGGATCAGAGACAATCTGCAGCTTGCACCCGGTGAGTATGAGATCAAAATCAAAGGAGTACCTGTTGCCAATGGAGAGCTGATGCCCAATCATTATTTGTGTATGGATTCTGGGGGGGTAGTGGAGCCCATCAGCGGTATTGAAACTCAGGAGCCGGCATTTGGACTTCCCGCCCTGTGGGTGCCGGCAGCCGAAAGACAGGCGGCGGAAATGGCAGGCTACACAGTTGTGGACCCACCTTCTGTTTTGGCAACACACCTGACCGAGATTATTCGCCGACACTCACACGAACTTATAGGCCGGCAGGAAGTTAAAATGCTTCTCGATGGGCTGCGGGATGAATACAGCGCCGTTGTTGATGAGTTGGTGCCAAATACTATGACCTTAGGTGAAATTCAAAAGGTACTGCAGGAGCTTTTAAAGGAAGGTGTGTCCATTCGCAATCCAATTACCATTTTGGAGGCTTTGGCAGACTATGCGCCTGTTAGTAAGGACACCGACTTGTTGACCGAATATGTGCGGGAAGCTTTAGCACGACAAATTTCTCAGGCACACACCGGCGCCCAAGGGTATATTCCTGCCATTACGCTGGATCCCGCAGTTGAAGATTTGATCGGACAGGCGATTTCCCATACCGAGCGGGGCACGTTTATCAATCTCGATCCCAGGGACGCCGGTCTGCTTATGGAAGAGTTGGCCAAGGCCTGGGAAAAGGCTTCAGCCCAAGGGCACCAGGCGGTTATATTGTGTTCACCCGCCGTGAGGCAGGCTTTGCGCCGGTTGACAGAGCGGGCTTTGCCGTCGCTCCCAATTTTATCTTATAATGAAATTGCTCCTGATGCATCGGCACAGGCAGTGGGGATGGTGACGTGGGAACATGAAAGTTAAGCGATTTGTGGGAGACACCATGGAAGACGCTGTCAACCAGGTCAGGGACGAGTTTGGTGCAGATGCAGTCATTTTGGACACACGCACAGGCAGAAGGCGAGGTTTTTGGGGGTTATTTGGTCGACGGCAGGTAGAAGTTGTGGCAGCTTTAGCTGACGAGCCTTCCCGGGACACCGCCGCACGCAGAAAAGGCCCTGCAGAAAGTCGAAAAACTACAGTTAATGACCGGCAAGAAGAAGGTTTGGGCGATATTTCTCAGGGCAGAAGCGCAAAAAGAACTGCATCTTCCCAGGAGTCTGAATCACCACCGGCAAGACTTGTGTGGCAGCTGTACCAAAACGCCCTCAAACAGTCCGGAGAAATGGATGGAACAGCTGCCGCTTCCTCTACAAAGGAGACCAGCGCAAATCGCAAAAGCCTGCCTCCTCGCTTAGCGGAAATTGAAACACAATTGGTAGAAAGTGAAATGGACCGGCGCTTAGCGAAGGCTATCGTGCAGTCGGTGTGGAATGACCTAGATCGGGCATCGATTCTAGATGCAGATCTCACTCAGTTGGTCAGTCAGCGCATGGCGGCCATTTTACGGTGTGTGCCTCCTTGGCAGTTCGAAGCCGGCACACCGAAGGTAGTAGCATTAGTGGGGCCCACCGGTGTTGGTAAAACAACCACTTTAGCCAAATTGGCAGCCAATTATAGTATTGTTGCCGGTGCTGAAGTAGGAATGATAACACTTGATACATACCGGATCGCTGCAGTAGATCAGCTGCAAACCTATGCCGAAATCATCGGAATACCTTTGAATGTGGCAGAAACGGCCCAAGAGATTGAGGATACTGTTAAGGGCTGGTCTCAAAAAGACTTGATTTTAATTGATACTGCAGGCACCAGTCAAAAAGATGCTCAGCGCTTGCAGTATATGGAGACTGTGTTTAACAGTATCGGAGATATGGAAAGACATCTGGTTTTCAGTGCCACCACCCGCTATCGTGATTTGGTGGATATTGTACGCCGCTTTGAAAAGCTGGGGTTTGAGAGGTTGATCGCAACCAAACTGGATGAAACAACAAGTTACGGTGTTTTGCTTTCGGCTTATGCTTTGACCCGAAAGCCTTACTCATTTTTGACTGATGGACAAGAGGTTCCGGAATGCATACAAGCAGCAGATTGCAAACATATAGTTAATCTGATATTGGGGGATGGCTAGTGGCAAAGGATCAGGCAGCTGCTTTAAGGACTATCGCTGCACAAAGAGCATCCCAAAGACGGCGCTCAGAATATAGTCGTGTTATAGTGGTGACCAGCGGCAAAGGCGGTGTCGGTAAGACCAACATTTCAGTTAATTTAGGTATCGCCTTGGCAGAGCAGGGTCTTAGAGTTGCACTTATGGATGCCGACATGGGTTTAGCAAACGCCGATATTTTACTGGGGATTAATCCTCCCTATAATTTAGCCCATGTTATTAACGGTGAGAAGACCATAAAAGAGATCATGGCCCAAGGTCCTGCGGGATTAAAACTAATCGCCGGCGGGTCCGGGATGACGGAATTAGCTGATATCAGCAGATATAATCTGTCTAATCTTGTAAACAGCCTGCAGGACTTAGACGATGCACTGGACATCTTGCTTATAGATACCGGTGCCGGCATCACCAGCTCAGTTTTGAGTTTCGCCTTGGCCGGAGATGAGATTTTAGTAGTGGTTACACCAGATCCTACTTCTTTAGCTGATGCATACGGGTTGGTTAAGGTTTTGGATCGCCGCAATCACAGCGCCAGCGTACGTATCGTAGTGAATATGTGTGAGAACCAAAAACAGGGTCAGGAAGTGTTTACAAAGCTGGATGGAGTGGCTAAACGGTTTTTATCTCGTCAGCTCCTTTGGGGTGGAATGGTTCCAAGAGATGCCGTAGTCCCTCGGGCAGTGAGGGCTTTTCAGCCCTTTTACTTGGTTTATCCAAGGTCACAGGCTGCCGCTGCTATCCGGCAGCTTGCCGGGCAGATAACTGCCGAATCAGGCAGCTATCAAAAAGAAACTGTGAGCACGGGCATTGGAGGCTTTTTCCGCAGACTGTTTGGTGTTGGCAAGTGACAGAAATCAGCGGAGAACAAAGGGTGAAGGCGATGCCAGATAAGAGGGAACAATCAAAACACTTATGGTCCCAATACAAAAAGCATGGTAGTGCAAAGGCAAAAGAAGAACTAGTTCTTGCTTATTTGCACTTGGTTAAATATATGGCGGGCCGTGTTGCCATCAGCCTTCCTGAGACGGTGGAGCAAGACGATCTTCTGAGCTATGGTGTATTTGGGCTAATAGATGCCGTAGATAAATTTGATCATACTAGGGGGGTCAAGTTTGAATCTTACGCTTTAGTGAGAATCAAAGGGGCTATCTTGGACGGTCTGCGGGCGGCAGATTGGGTGCCGAGGTCTGTTAGACAACAGGCAAGAGAACTCTCCGAAGTCATGATGGGCTTAGAAAGCCAATTGGGCAGGCCAGCCACCGATCAAGAGGTTCAGGCGGCTTTAAACCTTGATTCCACTAGTTACGCGAACCTTTTGCAAAACATTGCTGTGGCCAATTTGTTGTCGCTGGACGAACCTTTCGGTGATAGTGAAGATGGCGATGAGAGACTAAGGCTCATAGACATGATCAGCGGCGATCTTGACGGGCCGGCAGCCATCGCTGAGCGAGAAGCAATTTTGGATGCCCTTTCCAAGGCTATCGGCTCACTACCGGAGCGAGAACAACTTATTATTACTTTGTACTACTACGAAGGTCTCACATTGAGGGAAATAGGCGAAGTGATCGGTGTTACCGAGTCCCGGATTTCACAGCTTCACACTAAGGCACTGGCACGATTGAGGGGGAAATTAGAGCGTCTGGAGATACTAGTCGTCTAAAACTTTCTAAAGAGAGGATGAGCGAGAGTGTCCATAAAATTTCCCGACTTACAGATACTTTTGCCCAGAGCAGGTTCTGCATCACAAATTGAGCAGCAAAACCAAAGACAGGCGAATATCTCTCAAGCCCAATTGGCCTCTGAAGCAGCTCTTGAGGAAGAAAACAGGCGCCGTCATGTTACTGAATCCCACCACACTGTGCAGGATAGAGTTAGAGAACAAAGACACAGCAAACAGCAAGCGCGTCACCAAGCTGGTGCAGATCAAAATACAGATGAAAAACGTGATGACGCACAAGATACTATCCCCGGAAGCGACCTTGGGCAAAGCATAGATATACGGATCTAGAGGTGGATGACATGGCTCTATTGCATATATTAATTTCCCTTGCCGCTCTAATTGCCTTAGGACTTGCTTTATGGTGCGTGCGGGAGATCATGGGATTAAAAGAGCGATGGGCCAGGCTTTATGGTCTTCGTTCTGCCATGGTGGAAACAGAGACAACCCTTCAACAGCTGATGGATGAGTTGAAACACTCCGGTGATACGATTATTCAAGAAATAGAGTCCCGGCTCCAGGCAGCGGAGGGTGAGATTCTCGCTGGATCAGATGGGGCGAGCTTGTACTATGAAACAAAGCAGCGGGTTGAAGAGCACGAGCTTGCTCAAGAATCCGCCTTACAAGAAGTTGAGCCATCAGGTAAAATCGGGATGGTTTTACATTTGGCCCGGCAGGGGTACACTGTAAAAGATATTGCTAAAGAGTTGGGTTTGCCCCAAGGTGAAGTACAGTTGGTCCTTGATTTGGATCAATTTCGGTGATGCTTAGATAATGCTCTATTGCACTGCTTGGGCAGAATGTGCTATAGTAGTGGATGGTGCAATTACACACGTATCCCGACTGACTCTCTAGGTGCCGTTTGAATACGGTTGAGGGCGGTAAGAAGGATGCGGAGGTAGAAACCTGAGAGGAGGTGGGTAGATGGCGGTAGTATCCATGAAACAACTATTAGAGGCCGGTGTCCATTTTGGCCACCAGACCCGCCGTTGGAACCCCAAAATGAAGGAGTACATTTTCACGGAGCGCAACGGGATCTATATTATAGATCTGCAAAAAACGGTGCGCATGATTGACACGGCATACGAGTTTGTCAAGGATGTAGTTGCCGATGGAGAGTCAATTTTATTCGTCGGAACCAAAAAGCAAGCCTATGAGGCTATCCGCGAGGAAGCCACCCGCTGCGGCATGTATTATGTGAACGAGCGCTGGCTTGGCGGTATGTTGACGAACTTCAACACCATCAGAAGCCGCGTTGATCGTTTAAAAGAGCTTGAGCGAATGGCTGAAGATGGTGCTTTTGAGCTTTTGCCGAAAAAGGAAGTCTTGGGCCTTGAAAAGGAACACGAGAAACTTGAGCGGTTCCTAGGCGGTATCAGGGATATGAATAGGCTTCCCGGTGCTGTGTTCGTGGTAGATTCCCGCAAAGAACGAATTGCCGTGGCTGAAGCAAGAAAGCTCGGCATTCCGATCGTGGCCATAGTTGACACAAATTGTGACCCCGATGAGATAGATTATGTTATTCCGGGTAATGATGATGCCATTCGGGCTATTCGTCTGTTGACGGGGCTGATGGCTGACGCAGTCATTGAAGGAAAAGAAGGACAGCAAAGCATGGAAGCGGCATTAGCCGAGGAAAGTGCAGAAACTGTTGAAACTCCGGAACCAGTTCTTGAAGATGCAGAATAATTAGGTAAGAAAGGGGAGGGGTGAGGTATATTTGCCTTTACCTCCCCTTTGTGTCGTAAAAAAGCGAGGAGGGTAATCTATGCCAGAAGTTACCACTGCTATGGTCAGGGAGCTTAGGCAGCGAACCAGTGCTGGCATCCTTGATTGCAAGAAAGCATTAAATGAGACAAACGGTGATATGGACAAGGCCATCGCATATTTGCGGGAAAAGGGATTGGCAGCAGCCGCCAAAAAATCCGGACGTATAGCGGCTGAGGGTTTGGTTGACTCTTATATACATCTTGGCGGACGTGTTGGGGTGTTGATTGAAGTTAACTGTGAAACCGATTTTGTAGCCAAAACCGAAGGCTTCCAGGAGTTTGTTAGAGATATGGCCATGCAGGTG
>JAAYQZ010000132.1 GCA_012519025.1 Bacillota bacterium | reverse complement strand
TCGTTTTGAAATACAAAATCCAAGGCTTCCTTGTAAACACCGAGTCCAATATCGTTTCTCGGAGTCAGTTTTTGAAAACTCACCCCATCGATCACCCCTTAAATTAGCAGTTGGCTATTGCTTGGACATCATGATTGCATCAATTGCCTCACATGATTCGAGGCAATTGATGCAACAGAGATAACTCTCGATAAAAGTATTAATTCTGCAATTATTCCCATTATACCAACCTGTTTCTTTGGAGTCAACCCTGAAATTGGCACCTTTCCCGGCGTCTACAAACCATCTTACTGACCCACCCCCACAAGCATCTCCAAATAGCTTGCCACAGGCCCCCGTCTGAGTTCATGATGACACCACTGGTTTCTGTAGTTGCGAAGGCACCCGTAGCAGCTGGTCTCCTCGCCGCATTCACAGTATTTGACCTTGGATATAGTGGCTTTAAGCATCGCTAAAATTTCCTTTTCGGTGGCCAGCCGTTTGACGTGGCCGGCTCCTCCGGGAACGTCATCAAACAAGATAATAGAGGGTCTGCTTGGGGTACCGCCGGCGACATAAACACATCCGTCAATATCGCTCCTTGCTATGCCCAAGGCATTTGCTGCCCCTTCCAAAAGAGCATACGTCATGGATAACCAAAAATCTCGACTGTAGTTCGGCAGGGGAAAACTGAGCTCCAGCACATCGGTCTGGAAGCTGTGACCGAGATGTGTGTTGATGAACCGTCTGTTGTTGCAATCGCCTCCAAAGGGACGTATGTGTGACTCTTTCAGTGCGTTCCTATCTATGCTTGGAACCGCAAACCCGCAGGCCCTGCATATTCTGTAGCCTGCATCACCGGGACCGGTATTCAAAACAACAAGATGTCCTAGGGAGGAACTGCTCCACTGGAACCTACCGCCGTGTAGATCGGTGTATCCGCTTTTCTCCCGACTAAAGGGTGTAGGCTCATCAAAGTGACTGAAATAAACCCGAGATACGTATGCTCTTTGGGGACGTGTCTGTCTGGGCCTGACAAGCTTCTGCTCAGCTTTTGTCAAAAATCCGTAACTGGGTATTACATAGCTTTTTTCACGTTTCAGCTCACTGCCGCAGCCGACACATGTCACTGTGGAACCTCCATCTTCTATTTTCAACAGCTCCGTATACGACTGACACTGCTCGCATATTGCGTAGTGGCGCTCTTCCCAATCTTTCCCCGGGGGCTTTTTCAGGGCATAGCTTTTCCATACATATCCCCCGGCCACAACCTCACTACCGGGAGCATATTCACCAACTGCGATCCTCAGATCCCGCTCAAGTTCAAGCCTTACAGCCCTTTGATCATGGCTTATTATGTCTAGGGATACCACATCTACGGGAAAACCATATTTCGGTAGTGCGTTTTTGCTGGATAGAAACGATATGACGTTTTTGTCCAAGAGGGTTCTCCGCAATCGCTCCAGATGATCTATGGACCTGCGGGTTTTAATCCTTTCAACTCGCACTTCATCGATATACTCAAGATCCGCCTGGAGCAGACTGATGGCAGTATAAAGTATAGATGAATGGTCAGCATTGGGGGAAGCGAAGGCCTGCACCCATTCCCATTGGGGCACCCCAAGCTTCCCCTGCATGTCTTTGGGGATAACTGTTTCAATGGCATCGAGTAGATCCTTGGGTTCCTTTATGAGCTCTTCATAAAGATCTTTGATTACTTTGTATGGCTCATCTGCCGGCATGATTTTGTCAAGGCCGCGGAAATCCTGGAACGTAGCTGAATGTTTCCGGAAATACCAGGCAAGTGCCAAAGCATATAAATGTCTTAGTACGATTTTGTCGTTTGCCAAGGTAATGCTGGGCGGCCGGATTTCTCCGGTGATCATCCTGGGTGGGTCGGCGTAAAATGTGGCATCGTGTGATCGTCTTTGGGCGTAGGTCAAGGTGAAGCCGGTGTTGGAGGTGCCTCTGCCGGCCCTTCCCGCGCGCTGGATGTAGTTTGCCGGCTCCGGAGGCACATTTCTAAGCAAAACTGTTTCCAAATCGCCTACATCGACTCCCATTTCAAATGTAGTTGAGCAGCTGAGCACGTTTACTATGCCCTTATCAAACAGCTTCTGCATTTCCGATGCGGCCCGGGAACTTAGTTGGGCGGTGTGTTCTTCCACTCTCATGGTCAAGAGTTTATCATGGTGATAAAGTCGCCTGTAATGGTTTTCCCTTAGGCTTTCTTCAGGTCTGATCAACTCAATATCTCCCCGACACCGGTAAGTTGGGCAAATCCCCAAGTGAGGGCGGCTGGTTATGGTGCCGCAGCGATCGCACATACCCCAATCAGATTCCCTTGTGATCTGCCAACCTTTGGTGTTTACCTGGTATGCGATGGGGACTTCCCTGCCGGAGTACAGTTTGACAATATTCGTTTCCTCCGCAAGCGCTCTTATGTCATTCCAGGTCCCTGCTAAAACTTCTTCAACTAGTTTGGGGTCTTGGATATCTCTTTTGCCCAGCAATCGTGTAAATAAATCAGAGCGCCCGTTTGGCCCTTTTGCCGGGGACCAGCCCAGCACCATTCCATTTCGGATGACCTCCGCCCCGGCTTCCCGTATGAAGACATTTCGGTTTCGGGGTGCGAAAAATTCATCAGTTGGGCTGACAAAACTGGGGAATTCGATGGCACCCCGGATTCTGAACTGGTCAAGCAGACTGTTCCAAAAATCCATAACACCCTTGGGACTCAGATTCCACGGGTAATCTCTTAAAGGGGAATTTTCGAAATCAAGCACACCGTTCCAGTAGGGTGTGAAGGCTAAGCCGCCGACACTCTCCAGACCGGCAAGT